>JARLGQ010000200.1 GCA_031292675.1 Acidimicrobiales bacterium | reverse complement strand
TTGTTCACCACCACGTGGATCGTTCCCCCCGTGTGGTATCCGGTCAGCTGGGACAGCTCGAGGGTCTCCGCCACCACGCCTTGGCCCGCGAAGGCGGCGTCGCCGTGGACGAGCACCGACAGCACGTCGAACGCGTGCGCGGCGCCCAGCATGTCCTGCTTCGCCCGGACCATGCCCTCCACCACCGGGTCGACGGCCTCGAGATGCGAGGGGTTCGACGCCAAGGTGACCGTGAGCTCGGATCCGGCCCGGGCGACGAACTTGCCCGAGGCCCCCTTGTGGTACTTGACGTCTCCGGAGCCCTGGACCGAATCGGGGTCGAGGTCCCCCTCGAACTCGCGGAAGATCTCCCCGTAGGACTTGCCCACGATGTTGGCCAGCACGTTGAGCCGGCCCCGGTGCGCCATGCCGAGCACCGCTTCGGTGGTCCCGGCGTGGGCACCCTCTTCGAGCACCGCGTCGAGGAGCACGATGGTCGACTCCGCCCCTTCGAGTCCGAAGCGCTTCTGCCCCACGTACCGGGTGTGGAGAAAACGCTCGAAGGCTTCGGCGGCGTTCAGCCGGTCGAGGATGTGGCGTTGCTCGACGGGGTCGAGCGTCGTACCGAGGCCCTCGGTGTGCTGCTGGATCCAGCGCTTCTGCTCGGGGTCCTGGATGTGCATGTACTCGATGCCCAGGGTGCGGCAGTAGGCGTCGCGCAGGATGTCGAGCGCCGCGCCCAGTGTCAGGGTCTGGCGGCCCGCCAACCCGTCGACGACGAACTCACGGTCGAGGTCCCACAAGGTCAGGCCGTAGGTGGTGGGGTCGAGCTCGGGGTGCAGGGGGCGCGGCTCGGCCGACAGCGGGTCGAGGTCGGCGATGAGGTGGCCGCGCACCCGGTACATGTTGATCAGGCTCTGCACGTGCACCTGCTTCACCATGCGCCGGTACTCGCCGTCCCCGGCGTTGACGTCGGCCTGCCACCGCACGGGTTGGTAGGGCACGTCCATGGCCGCGAACACCGACTCGTAGAAGTCGTGCTGGCCCGTGAGGCATTCGGTCACGTACGTTAGGAAGAGCCCGGACTCCGCGCCCTGGATGATGCGATGGTCGTAGGTGGACGTGAGCGTCACCACGGGACCGACACCGATCTCCGCCAGGCTGCGGCGGTCGGCGGCCTGGAACTCGGCCGGGTACCCGAGCGCGCCCACCCCGATGATGGCCCCCTGACCGGGCATCAGCCTCGGCACCGACTGCACCGTGCCCAACGTGCCGGGGTTCGTGAGGGTGACCGTGGCACCGGCGAAGTCGTCGGGGCCGGCCTTGCCGGTGTGGACCTTGCGCACCATGTCCTCGTAGGCGATCACGAACGCCCGGAAGTCGAGGGCCTCTGCCCCTCTGATCACCGGGACCAGGAGTGCCCGCGTGCCGTCGGACTTCTCCAGGTCCACGGCGAGGCCCAGGCCGACGTGGTCGTGGTGGACCACGCCCGGCTTCCCCGGGCCGTCGACGTCGGGCACGAAGCTGGAGTTGAGGGCGGGGACCGCCTCGAGCGCCCGCACGACGGCGAATCCGAGGAGATGCGTGAAGCTGACCTTCCCACCCGAGGTGCGGGCGAGGTGCTGGTTCAGTATCGCCCGGTTCACCTCGAGGAGCTTGGCCGGCACCGAGCGCACGCTGGTCGCAGTGGGAACCGACAACGATGCGGCCATGTTCTGTGCGATGCGCGCCGACGCGCCCCGCAGCGGCACCGCCACCGGCGCGGCCGGGGACGTCCCCCGCGCCCCGTCGGTGGTGGTGGCCCCGTCGGTGGTGGTGGCCCCGTCGATGGCGGTGGTTGTCGTGGTAGCGGTGGTTGCCGCGGTGATGGTGGCTGCCGCGGTGGTTTCGGGCCGGGTCGCCACGGGGGCGGGCTCGGGCGCGGGCGGTGCCGAGGGCACGGAGACGGCGGCCACGCCGCCGGGGACGTAGTCGGCGAAGAATTCACGCCAGCTCTCGCTCACCGAAGAGGGGTCGTTGCGGTACGCCTCGAACATGTCGTCGACCAGCCATGCGTTGGGGCCGAAGGCCCCGCCCGCCGGCGGGCTCGTCACTCTGGCCTGGTCTTGCGGCATCACTTCGATCCTAATGGCCGGACCTCGGGCCGGAGCCCGATGTCCCACCCGTTAGCCTTGCGCACGTGCGCGTGACCACCGTCGTGAGCAGGCTGGTCCGGGCGCCTGCGCGCCCGCGGTGAGCACGTCACCCGATGGGCTGCACGTCGTCGAACACCACGGCGAACCCGGGTCGCCGGCGCCGACGGTGGTGCTCGTGCACGGATCGCTCGACCGGGGCGCGTCGTTCGCGCGTGTCGTGCGGCGGTTGGCCGACCTCCACGTCGTCACCTACGACCGGCGCGGCTATCACCACTCGCGCGCCATGCCCGTGGCCCGCTCCCTGGCGCAACATGTCGCCGACCTGGTGTCGCTGGTTGGCAAGGGGCCCGCCGTGGTGGTGGGCCACTCCTACGGCGGCGACGTGGCCCTGGGCGCGGCGATCGAGGCTCCCGACGCCATCGGCGCCGTCGGCGCCTACGAACTCCCCCTGCCGTGGTTGGAGTGGTGGCCGCGGCGCAGCGCGTCGAGCATCACCGGCGAGGACCCCGGCACCTACGCGGAGGGGTTCTTCCGCCGCGTGGTCGGCGACGCGGGATGGGACCGCCTCACCGACCAGGCGCGCGCCGATCGGCGCGCCGATGGGCCCGCCCTCGTGGCCGAGCTCTCCGACCTGCGGGGCGCGGCGCCACCCTTCGACCTCGCCCGGCTCCGGGTGCCCCTGGTGCTCGGCCGCGGCGGCGCCTCGGTCTGGCACCACCGGAAGGCGATCGACGCGCTCGTCGAAGCCGTCCCCGGCGCCGAGGTGGTCGAGATCCCGGGGTCGGCCCACGGCGCGCAGCTCAGCCATCCCGACGCCTTCGCGGCGTTGGTCCGGCGGGTGGTGCAACGGGCCCTGGGCGCGCCCCCCGGCGCGACGGCTGGTCCCGGTCAGCCCTGAAGGGCCCCGCGGGACTGCGCCCACGGACGGGCGGCCTCGACGTCGACGTCGTGGGGAAGCCCGAGCACGCGCTCGGCGATGATGTTGCGCTGCACTTCGGCGGTCCCCCCGCCGATGGTGAGCGCCCGCGAGAAGAGATAGCCCTTGGCCCACACCGAGGCGGGCCAGATCCCGGCGCCGTCCGGCCCCGCACCGGGTGTGGCACCGGCCGGCGCGCCGTGCGCCAGGCCCTCGGCGGGGGCGGAGTCGGCCAGCAGGGCGTAGGGACCTGCCACGGCCTGGGCCAGCTCCATGACCCGCAGCCCGTGGTCGTCGGCGAGGGCCTTGCGCACCGAGGCCTCGGCTCCCGGCGCCCGGCCGGCGACGGCCGCGCTGACGGTGCGCAGCCGGAGGCGCCC
>JARLGQ010000022.1 GCA_031292675.1 Acidimicrobiales bacterium | reverse complement strand
CGATCCCCGCCACGCGCGCCGTGCTCGAGAAGGCCAAGATGACCATCGACGACATCGACATGGTCGAGATCAACGAGGCTTTCGCATCGGTCGTGCTGGCGTGGGAGAAGGAGCTGCACCCCGACATGGACCGCGTCAACGTCAACGGCGGAGCCATCGCCATCGGCCACCCGCTCGGCTGTTCGGGGGCCAAGCTCATGTGCACCCTCCTCAACGAGCTCGAGCGCACCGGTGGGCGGTGGGGGCTCGAGACCATGTGCGAGGGCGGCGGGATGGCCAACGCCACCATCATCGAACGCCTGGGCTGATCTCCCGCCGGCGTCCCGCCTTCGCGGGGCGCCGGGGTCAGCTCACCAGGACGACGGGTTCGCCGTGGTGCTTCGTCAGTGGTACTGCGTGGCCACGACGAATCCGCCGGCGATGAAGACGATGCCCACCACCAGGTACCAGTTGCTCGGGCCCGCCGGCATGACGTCGAAGTAGTTTAGGACGATCGTGAGAGCTCAGCCGATGAGCAGGGCCAGGATGAGCGGCCCCATCCACTTGGGGCTCACCCTGACTCGGCGCGGGATCGGCGGGGTGTAGCGGCCGCTGGCGGTGGGGGGTCGGGCCACAGCCCTCCCCGTCGTCACGCGCCCGGCCGATCGGCCCTTGCGAGCCGCGCTCCCCGGACCCTGCTTGTTCGCCATCCCCCGAGGATAGCCACCGCCGCGCGCCCAGCCGAGGCCGCTACAGTCGGGGCGTGGGCGCCCGGGTCCTCCTGATCGACAATTACGACTCCTTCACCTACAACCTGGTGCAGGAGCTCGGTGCCCTCGGAGCCGACCCCGTCGTGTTCCGCAACGATGCCGTCGACGTGGACGGCATCCGGGATGTCGGGGCCGACGGCATCGTGATCTCACCGGGCCCGGGACGGCCCGAGGACGGCGGCGTGAGCATGACCGTCGTCGCCGAGCTGGCCGGGGAGCTCCCCATCCTCGGCGTCTGTCTGGGCCACCAGTGCATCGGCCAGGTCTACGGAGCCCGCATCGTCCCCGCTCCCGAGCTGATCCACGGCAAGACCTCGGCCATCTTCCACACCGCGGTGGGGGTCTTCACCGACATGCCCAACCCGTTCGAGGCGACGCGCTACCACTCCCTGATCGTCGATCGCGACTCGCTCCCCGACGTCCTCGAGGTGACCGCCGAGACACTCGACGGCGTCGTCATGGGGCTCCGGCACCGGGAGCTGGCGGTCGAGGGGGTGCAGTTCCACCCCGAGTCGATCCTCACCGGCGCGGGCCCGGACCTGCTCTCGAATTTCCTCGGCGCCCTGGGGGCCGGCCGGCGTTAGCCCGTGGTGGTGGTGGTGCTCGCCGGCGGCGTGGTCGATGTCGGGCCCCCCGAGCAACCGGAGAAGCTCGCCACGGTGATGTCCACCGCGGTCCCTGGTGCCTCGGACTGGCCCCCGTTCGGGCTCTGGGCCTGGACGAGCCCGTCCTGGGCCTGGTTGCCAGTCGGCTGACAGATCACTACCGATGTCAGGTTGGCGCTCTGCAATGTGGAGACGGCCTGGGCCTGGGTGTCGCCGATGACATAGGGCACGAGCACCGACGAAGGTCCGCCTGACACCACCAGGTTCACCGCGGCGTTGGCGGGCTCCTGGGCACCCGCCGCCGGGTTCGTGCTTATCACGTTGCCCTTCGGCGCCTGTGAGGGCTGGGGCGTGATCGTCCCGCACTGGAAGCCGGCCTGGCCGAGACGGTTGCACGCCGTGGTCTGGTCGAGCCCGATGACGTCGGGGACCGGCGTCGTCGTCGACTGGGTGAAGATGTTGACCGTGCCGCCGGGCGGGATCGTGGCCCCGGACTTCGGCGACTGGTTGCAGACGATGTTCTGCTGCGTACAGGCGCTGCTGAATTGGACGTTGGCCTGCAGGCCCAGTTGCTGCAGCTGGGACTTGGCGGCGAGCACCGATTGGTCCACCAGAGGGGGCACCCGCACCGGGGGGCCCTGGTTCCCGGTGATGAGGGTGACCTTGTCCCCCCGGTTCACCGCCGTCCCCTTGGGCGGGTCGGTGCTCAGCACCTGGGTGTTGGGTGTGGAGTTGGCTGACCTGTCGGGCTGCACCTTGGTCTTGAGCCCGTCGCGCGCCAGGATCCGCTCGGCGCTGACCACGTTCGTGTTGGTCACGTCGGGCATGGCGAACGCCGCAGGCTTGCCCCCGAGGTGCCACCAGCCCACCGAGTTGCCGAGGAAGATGATGACCACCGCCAGGGCCACCAGGAGCAGGGCGAGAATGGCCGCATAGAGCCGCGTGCGGCTGGGCTCGTGCTCACCCTCGTCCTCGGCCATCCCGACCGCCGGCAACGCCTGGGTGCCACCCAACGCTCTGACCGACTGCGTGGTGACCGACGGGTGCTGACCCGTGGGAGGGGACGCCGCCCCCACGGCGCGGCCCTCGCGGAAGCGCAGCAGGTCGATCCGCAGGTCGTCGCCGGTCGCGTAGCGGTGGTCGGGCGACTTCGCCAAGCACTTCAGGATGATCGCCTCGAGGTCGGGCGGGACTCCAGGGTTCACCTCGCGCGGCGCGGGCGGATGCTCGCGTACGTGCTTGGAAGCCACCGCCACCGGCGTGTCGCCCAGGAAGGGGGGGCGTCCCGTCACCATCTCGTAGAGGACGACGCCGAGGGAGTAGATGTCGCTGCGGGAGTCGACGCCCATGCCCTCGGCCTGTTCCGGGGAGAAGTACGTGGCTGTGCCCATGACCGCACCTGTCTGGGTCAGGCTCTCCTCGGTGTTGACGGCCCGGGCGATCCCGAAGTCGGTGACCTTGATGGTGCCTTCCTCCGTGATGAGCACGTTGCCCGGCTTGACGTCACGGTGGACCACCCCGTGGCGATGCGCGTAGGCCAACGCCCCGGCGACATCGGCGGCGATCTCGGCGGCCCTGTCGGGGTGCAACGGGCCCGCCGTGCGCAGGATCGACGACAGGGCCCTGCCGTCGACGAACTCCATCACGATGAAATAGGTGCCGTTGTCCTCGCCCCAGTCGAAGACGGGGACGATGTTGGGGTGCGACAGGTTGGCCGCCGCCTGGGCCTCGCGGCGGAAGCGCTCCACGAAGGACCTGTCCACCGAGAGCTCGGGGAAAAGCACCTTGAGCGCCACGGGGCGGTCGAGAAGCTGGTCCCGGGCGCGGTACACCTCGGCCATGCCGCCGCGGGCCACCAGATGCGAGAGCTCGTATCGCCCCGAGAGCACCCGGGGGGTCTTGGTCGGCTCCATGCGGGTCAAAGCCTACGTCTCGCCGGATCGCCGCTTGGGCCAGGCACGGTTGGTCTCCTCCTCGGTGGCGCGGTGTCGGACATCTGTCACTGACCCGCCAGGACGGCTTGGATCATGGTCTTCACGATGGGGCCGGCCACCAGTGCACCGGTTTCGTCCACCGGCTGGTTGGGCATGGCCACGGCGATGGCGACCGTGGGGTTGCTCGCCGGCGCCAGCGCGATCATCCAGTCGGTGGTACGCGTGTTGCCCACACCCACCTGTGCGGTGCCGGTCTTGGCCGCCACGTCCCACGACGCCGGGAACCCGTCGCCCGCGGCCGTGCCGAACTTGACGACGTTGACCATGAGGCCACGCAGTGCGGCCGCCGTGGCCGGCGTGGAGGCACGGTGCCACGCCTTGGGCTGGTACTGCTCCACGAGGTTGTTCTGCGAATCCCGGATCGCGTACATGACGTGCGGGGTCATCACGACGCCCCCGTTGGCGATCCCGGCCGCCACGAGGGCCATCTGCAGGGGGCTGGCCACCGTGCAGTCCTGACCGATCGAGGCGTAGGCCAGGAGGATCTGGGCGCTGCAATTCTCGTGGGGCACAGTCAGGAAGTGCGACGGCTGGTAGATACTGGTGGGCAGGTCGAGGGGTGGCTGCTGGTTGAACCCGAAGGACTGCGCCTCCGCCGTCATCGACGCCGCGCCCACCCGGGTGCCGAGGAGTGCGAACCCGGGGTCACACGACTCGGGGAGCATCACCGCGATCGTCCCGCCACACGCGCTCATCCCGGAATTGCACAGGGGCACCCCCTGCCCGCCGAGCGTGCCGACCGGGATGCACACGTAGGACGGCATGGGGGTGTCCACCAGCTTGGGCGCGTACGTGTACGCGGCCGTGGCGGTCACGACCTTGAACGTCGACCCGGGCTGGAACGAGTCCTGGTACGCGAGAGACACGGCGGGCGCGAAGCCCGAGACGGGATCCTTGGTGGTGTCGGCCTTGTACGCGTTGGCCACCGTGGTGGCATCGTTGAGTGCCAAGGGGTTCGGGTCGAAGGTGGGATTGGAGTACATGGCCAGGATGGCACCGGTGGTGGGGTCGATCACCACGATGGCGCCGTTGCGGCCGTCCAGTGCCTGCCGGGCCGTCTCCTGCAGCTTGCTCGACAACGTGAGGGTGACGGTGTCGGTCTCCACGGGTGTGGTGAGCAGGTCACCGATGGTCTTGACCGGGCGGTTGTGCTGAGCGAGATACTGGCCGTAGGTCGCTTCGACACCGGTGGGCAGGCCGCCGATCGGCAGGTACCCCGTGATCTGGGAGAACAGCGACCCCGTCGGGTACTGGCGCACGTACTTGTAAGAGCCCTTGACCGTCCGCGCCGACTGGGCCAGCACCACACCGTCCGCGCTCTGGATGATCCCGCGGGGCTGGTCGTACTTGGCCTGGATCACGGCGGGGTTGTACGCGGACGTGGCGTAGGTGTGCGCGTTCTTGACCTGGACGTTGTTGAGCTGCAGGAAGAGGAGGACGAAGCACAGCATCATGCCGACGCCGAGCCACCGGACGCGCCCCGCCATATCAGGTCACCTCCGCGGCGCGGGTGTCGGTGGGCGGGACCGGAGCCGGCAACCCGAATGTCGCGGGAGTGGACGTCGGCAACGACGTCGAGGGCGTGGACCCTGCGGGCGTCGTGGGACCCGTCAAGGTCGAGCAGTACGCGGGCGGCTGTTGCAAACTGCACACCGACTGCTGGAGATCTCTGACGTACAGCTTCGCCGCCGCGTAGGAGGGCTCCTGCACCCCGCTGCGGAGATCGGGGATCCGGTAGGAAGGAACCTGCCCGGCGGTCATCTGGGTGCGATTCACGATCTTGGGCTTGATCCCGACGAACCCACCGGGGCGCCCTTGGTAGATCACGACCTGGTGGTGGTTGAGGCCGACGAAATAGGAGCTGTTCACGTACCAGCGCACCGTCGCGTACCCCGCATAGGCCAGGCCCCCCAGCACTACGAGGAACAACAGGACGCGGAAGGTGATGCGACGCGGGACCCGGACTCCGGGATGTTGCTCGCGGCGCGGCGCGGGCGGCTTGGCCAGCTCTGTTCCGGACGGTGAACGACTGACGACGGCAGGCCCGAGGCCGTTGGCCGTGACGGGGCTGGCCGGACCCGGATCGTCGGACGAGACCGACGGCGCCTCGGGCGCGCTCACCACCATGGTGGTCCCCGAGGTAGCGGGCGCCGGGGCAGCCGTGGCCGCGTCCGAAGCCCACGGCGCCGAGCCGGCAACCGCTCCGGCGCCCTGGGTCCCTTCGACCTCGCCGGAAGCCGGCTCCCCCACCATGACATCAAGCACGACGACGGTGATGTTGTCGTTGCCACCGGCCTGGTTGGCCAGGTCCACCAGGATCCCGGCCGCCTCGTTCGGGTCGCGCGTCTCGGTGAGCACGTGGGTGATCTGCTCGGCCGGCACCTCGTTGGTGAGCCCGTCCGAACAGAGCAGGAACCGGTCCCCTTCTTCGGGGACGACCTCCCATACGTCGACGGCGACGTCGGACTGTATGCCGAGGGCCCGGGTCAGGATATGGCGGTGCGGGTGTACCGCCGCTTCGGCCTCCGACAGCTCTCCGCGTGCCACGAGCTCCTCGGCGACAGAGTGGTCGGTGGTGAGCTGGACCAGCTCGTCGCCGTGCAGGCGGTACGCGCGCGAGTCGCCCACGTTGGCCAGCACCAACCGGTCGCCGTCATCGGTGGCAACCAGGGCCGCCGCGATCATGGTCGTCCCCATGCCTCGCAGATCGAGGTCGGCACGGCTTCGCTCCCACACGGCCCGGTTCGCTTCGTGGATCGCACCCGCCAGACCCTCGGCGGAGGGCTTCCGGGCGAACTCGGCCTGCAGGGTGTCGATGGCGGTGCGCGCCGCGATCTCTCCACCGACGTGGCCGCCCATCCCGTCCGCCACGGCGAACAAGGTGAGGCTCTCGAGCGCGAGGTCCTCGTTGACCGTGCGCACCCGACCTACGTCGGTGGCCGAACCCGACCGGAGGACGGTCAAGGTCCCTCCCGGCGGTTCGTCCCGTCGGTGGCGCGCCACACGGACCAGGCCCGCCCGTTCACCGCGACACCTCGAAGACCGTGCCACCCACTTGGAGAAGGTCGCCCTTCCCGAGCTTGGCCGCAGACCCGATCTGCTCAGCGTTGACCCAGGTGCCGTTGGTCGAACCCAGGTCCTCCACCCACAGCGAGCCGTTGCGCCGGAAGAGGCGGGCGTGGAGGCTCGAGGTGTAGGAGTCGTCCACCCGGACCCCACACCCCGCGGCGCGCCCCAGGGTGACCTCTTCGCCAACCTCGAACGTCTGTCCGTATCCCTCCTGGGGCTCGATCACCTTGAGGTGGAGCTTGCCGGCGCGATTCCGACGCTCGGCCGATTGGCGAGCCCCGGCACCGGCGGCGGCAACCTGGGCGGCCGCACCACGGGCCGCGGGCGGACGCACCTGCACCCACACGGCTCTGATCACCCGGAAGAAGAAGAGCCAGATGAGCGCCACGACCAGGACTTCCAGGGCGCGCAGGAGATTCTGGTTGTCCAAAGAGGTCAGGAACACCACGGTCACCAGCCGCTCACGAGGACTCGAACCGGATGGACGTGGTCCCCACGGTGATTTCGTCCCCGTCCTCGAGGACTCTCTCCCGGATGGGGACGCCGTTCACCCGGGTGCCGTTGGTCGACTGCAGGTCGACCACCAGGACATCACTCCCGCGCCGACGGACCTCCGCGTGGCGGCGGCTCACATTCGGGTCGCTCAGGGCGATCGAGCACTCGGGCAACCGGCCGATCTCAATCGTCTCGCTGCCGAGCACGATCCGGGAGCCGTCCGACAGGATGAGCGATGCCGCGGAGAGCCCATCGACACCCTCTCGGACCTCGGCCGTCACCCGGTAGCGCCCGGGTCGCGTCGAGGGATCGCTTCGGATCTCCACCTCGACCGGACCCACGAACCCGTAGCCCTCGCGTCGGGCATGCTCCCGGGCGGCGTCTCCGAGCTCCCGGGCGAGGACGTCGGCGAAGCTCTGGAATCGGTCCGCATCCTGGAGCGACAGGGTCACCACGAAGACATTGGGCGCGATGAGTCCCCGGACCCCCACGCGACGCAGGAGGTCCATTTCCCGTGTCAGGCGTCGGCCGATCTCCACGGGCTGGATCCCACCCCGGAGGGCCTTGGAGAACGCACCTTCGACCAGACGCTCGAGACGCTGCTCGAACCTTTGGAGTCCCATCGTGGTTGCCCAGCCTACCGGCGCGATATGCCCCGCCGGGGTTGCCCTGGACTGCGTCAGGCGAGGTGAAACCGCATGAGAATCCCCGCGACCATGCGTGACGAAATCAGTACGGCCCGTGGGCAAAGCAGCACCGCGACCAGACCGGCAAGGCGGGAAAGAACGTCCTGCACCTTCGAGGCCCCGGCGGACCTCCTGGAGCAGTCGGGTATCGTGACGCCGTCGCTCGGGCGAGTGGCGGAATTGGCAGACGCGCAGGATTCAGGTTCCTGTGTCCGAAAGGATGTGGGGGTTCAAGTCCCCCCTCGCCCACCAACCAACCAACCAACCAACCAACATAGGGGTGTCGACAAAACCAGGTTGTTCGCGTCGACAAAACTCAAGGAAATGGACTCGGGGTCGTTTCCGCTGGTCTTCTAACCCGTAATGACGACGATGCCGGGCAGCAATTCGATCGATTGCGGCACATGAGGAGCCCGGCATCGACCTGTGGGTGCCGAAAATCTCATCCAGTGTCGTTTAGCTGGGCTTTCGCCGAAGCGGAGTGACGACAAAGCTGGGTTATGGCGTTGTCCTTCCTCTACCGGGCGAAGGACCTGTTCCCGAACGCGAACAGACTCCGTGTCTCGGAGGTCGGCTTCCTAGGCAGAAGGTCCCAAACAACGGGGATTCAGCGGGGCACGTCCGACGGCGGGCGAGGGGACGGGTGCGCCCGAGACGGATCCTCCGCCTCGGCGGCGGGCCGGGGCGGCCGGCGGCGGGGGCGAGCGGTCGCCGCCCGGG
>JARLGQ010000199.1 GCA_031292675.1 Acidimicrobiales bacterium | reverse complement strand
GGCGTGGGGATCCGGACCTACGAGGTCATCTACAAGCTCCTCGAGGACATCGAGGCAGCCATGGTGGGCATGCTCGCCCCCGAATTCGAAGAGATCGTGACCGGAGAGGCCGAAGTGCGCGAGGTGTTCCGTGTCCCGCGCATCGGTTCCGTGGCCGGTTGTTACGTGCGTGACGGGGTGATCACGCGAGGATCGAAGGTCCGCTTCCTGCGGGAAGGGGTCGTGATCTGGAAGGGCACCATCAACTCGTTGCGCCGTTTCAAGGACGACGTACGCGAAGTGCAATCGGGCTTCGAGTGCGGGATCGGGCTGTCGGACTTCCAGGACCTCAAGGAAGGCGACATCATCGAGACCTTCGAGGAACGCGAGATCCCCCGGACCTGAGTCCCGCCCGCGCCCACCCGCGTTCTCAGCGGTCGCCGGCGACGCGTAGCGCGGCGGCCAGGGCCAGGTGCAGGAGCAGTGCTCCACGGAGCTGCACGAGCAGTGCTCGCAGAGGAGGTGGAACAGTGCCTGGACGCCGGCGCGAAAGGAGGGCCCCCGCGGCCTATCCGCGCACGGCACGGGTCAACGAGGTCCTGCGCGAAGTGGTCGCCGAGGCACTCGAGAAGATGGCGGACACCGACGACCGGCTGCGCCTTCTCACCGTGACCGCCGTCGACATCACACCCGACCTGTCGCGGGCCACGGTGTACCTGAGCTCGCTTCCGCCCCCCGCGCTCGAGGCCCTCGGAGAGCAGAGGATCTCGATCCAGAGGATCATCAGCCGCCAGGTGCGGATGAAGCGCACACCGCTTCTCGAATTCGAGTCGGATCCCGCCGTGGCCCACGGCCTTCGTGTCGAGGAGATCCTGCGCAATCTTCACGCTGCTCCCGGCGACGACACGGCCCCAGTCGATGACACTGCCCCTGAGGACGACACGGCCCCTGAGGATGACGATGCCCGGACCGAGTAGCGGGGCCGGCGCCGCGGAGACCGTCGGCATGGTGGTGGTGGACAAGGAGGCCGGCTGGACCTCGCACGATGCCGTAGCTCGATGCCGACGGATCTTCTCCCAGAGGCGCGTGGGGCATGCCGGGACCCTCGATCCCGACGCCACCGGCGTGCTGCTCGTCGGCCTGGGCCGGTTCACGCGCATGTTGCGCTTCCTCACCGGCCTTCCGAAGTCCTATGAGGGCGAGGTGGTGCTCGGACGCGCCACGAGCACTCTGGACGCCTCGGGCAGCGTGACCGGGACATGGGACATGTCCGGTGTCACCCTCGGCGAGGTGCGCAAGGCCGCGCTGTCGCTCACCGGTGTCGTGGACCAGGTCCCGCCGATGGTCTCGGCGCGCAAGGTGGGCGGGCGCCGGCTCCACGAGCTGGCCCGGGCCGGCATCGAGGTCGAACGGGCGGCCCGGCCCGTCACCGTCACGCGCTTCGACGTGGACCCCTCTCCCGATGCCGGTCCGGGGGTGTTCCGCATCGCGGTGGACTGCTCGACGGGCACCTACGTGCGGGTGCTGGCGGCAGACCTGGGGGAGGCACTGGGGGGTGGCGCGCACCTGCGCGCCCTGCGCCGCACCCGTGTCGGATCCTTCGGCGTCGACGAGGCTCGCACACTCGCGATGCTCGACGACGCGCATGTGCTCACTCCGGCCCAGGCGTTGCGAGACCTGCCGCAGATCGAGCTCGACGGGGAGATGCAACGCTCGGTGTCCCACGGGCTGGCCCTCGACAGGGTGTCGGTGGGTGCCGCGGGCGACGGGCCCTGGGCCCTGCTGGACCGGAACGGCGATCTCCTGGCGGTGTACGAAGGGACCGGCTCGGATCGCATGGTGGCGGTGTGCGTGCTTGTCGGCAACGGGTGATCGCGGGCGCGACACCCCAGGCGTTGCGGTCGGGCACCTGGGGCTCGGCCCCCGGGGCGACGGACGGGCACGGGTAACCTCGTCGCCGTGGAGGTTGTCGACGGCCCCGAGCACTGCACCCCTCCCGCCGGCGGTTCGGCGGTCACCATCGGCGCCTACGACGGCGTCCACCTCGGTCATCGCCACCTCCTGAGCGAGCTCCGGCGGCAAGCCGATTCCCGCCGGCTGGCCAGCGTCGTCGTGACCTTCGACCGCCACCCCGCGACCGTGGTCCGGCCTCAGTCGGCACCGGCGATCCTGACCGACCGCGAGCAGAAGCTCGAGCTCCTGGCGTCCGCCGGCATAGACCTGACGCTGGTGGTGCCCTTCGACGAGGCGCGCGCCAACGAGACCGCCGAAGAGTTCGTGCTCGAAGTCCTCGTCGGCGCGCTCGACGCCCGCGTGGTGGTGGTGGGGGAGGACTTCCACTTCGGTCACCGGCGGGCCGGCAACGTGGGGCTGCTCACCGAGATGGGCTCGCGGCACGGGTTCGACGTGCTCGGCCTGCCGTTGGAGGAGGACCCTTCCGAGCAGGTGGTGTCGTCGACGCGCATCCGTGAGCTGCTCACCTCCGGCGACGTCGCCACGGCCGCGGCGCTCCTGGGCCGGCCTCACCAGGTCCGGGGCGTGGTGGTCCACGGTGATGGCCGGGGCGGGACCGAGCTCGGCTTCCCGACGGCCAACGTGGCCGTCCCCGAAGGCGTGGCCATGCCCGGTGAGGGGATCTACGCCTGTTGGTACGAGCGGCCCGACGGTTCGGTCCACGCCGCCGCGGCGTCGCTGGGACGCCGCCCGACGTTCCACGCCTCGGCCGAGGCGCCGCTGCTCGAGGTGTTCCTGCTGGACTTCGACGGCGACCTGTACGGCGAGACGGCCCGGGTGTCTTTCGTGGCCCACCTGCGTGAGGAGCGCCGCTTCGACTCCACCGACGCACTGGTCAGGCAGATGACCGACGACGTGGCCGCGGCTCGTGCCGCGCTCGGGCTCGTCTCGGACCAACCCTCGCCCTGAGAGTGGCTCGACCTGGGTTTCCCCGCCTGTCCCCGACGACCGCAGGAGCCCGGCGGTGGGCCTCAGGATCGGCCCTGCTAGAGTGTGTTCCCAGCCGGGACGCCGTCCCGGTCGGATCCGGGCCGGGGCGGACGTGGCTTCGCCCGACCGTCTCCGAGCATCTCCGAGGTCGTTCCCCCCACATGGCCGAAAAGTCCGCGACGATCGCCGAACACCGCCTGCACGAGACCGATACGGGCTCGCCGGAGGTGCAGATCGCACTCCTGAGCGAGCGCATCTCACTTCTCACCGAGCACCTCAAGGTCCACAAGGGCGACCATCACACCCGGCGAGGACTGATGAAGATCATCGGCCGGCGGCGCAGGCTGCTCGACTATGTGCGGGACAACGACGTCGAGCGGTATCGCTCGATCATCGGCCGGCTCGGCATCCGCCGTTAAGCAGCCGGCCCCCGGGACGGCCAGCGGCCGGAGCGGGAGCCACCCTCGGGTGGGACATCCCTCCCGGGCAGAGGGCGGGGACACCGCCCGACAGACCGAAGGGCACTTGGCCAGTGGTCAGCTGCCAGTCGCCGGTAACCTTCGCCGCGTTGTGCCAACGCCGATCACTTCGATCGGGTCGGGAGGCAGGCAGCGACGTGCGGGAGGTGGTCGACCACTGGGAACTGGCCTGGCGCGGTGTCCTCGAGAAATGAGGAGACCAATGGCGCAAGCCGTCACCGTGTCGGACCCGATCAGCGGGACCGACCGCACACTTTCATTCGAGGCGGGCAAGCTCGCCCCCCAGGCCGATGGCGCCGTCCTGGGGCGTATCGGCGACACCATGGTGCTCGTCGCCGCCACCGCGTCGCGCGGCGTGCGCGAGGGGGCCGACTTCTTCCCGTTGACCGTCGACATCGAAGAGCGGATGTACGCGGCCGGGAAGATCCCCGGCTCGTTCTTCCGGCGGGAGGGCCGCGCCACCGACCAGGCCATCCTCACGTGCCGACTGATCGACCGTCCCCTGCGGCCCTCGTTCCCCGAGGGGTTCCGCAACGAGGTCCACGTGGTGGGGACGATCCTCGCCGCCGACCAGGTCAATCCGCACGACGTCCTGGCCATCAACACGGCGTCGGCTGCCCTGATGCTGTCGGGCATCCCCTTCGACGGTCCCATCGGCGCCGTGCGCGTGGCGTGGTCCAAAGAAGGGACTTGGGTTCCCCACCCGAGCTACCAGGACGGTGACGACTCGTGCTTCGAGCTCGTCGTGGCCGGCCGGGCCCTGTCCGAGGACGCCGACGCCGAGATCGCCATCATGATGGTCGAGGCCGGAGGCACCGAGGACTCATGGCAGTACTACGAGGCCGGCGCGCCCAAGGTGACCGAAGAGGTCCTGGCGGACGGGCTCGAGGCGGCCAAGACCTGGATCCGGGAGTCGATCGAGCTGCAGCGCTCGCTGGTGGCCAAGATCGGAAAGAAGCCCACCATCCCCTACGACCTGTTCACCGACTACAAGGACGACGTCTTCGAGCGGGTGCTGTCCGTGGGGACCGACGCGGTGGCCAAGGCCAACATGATCACCGAAAAGGCGGAGCGCAATGCCGCGCTCGACGAGGTCACGACGTCGGTCATCGCTCAGCTCGCCCCGGAGTTCCCCGACCGTGAGCGCGAGATCAAGGCGGCGGTGCGGGGGCTCACCAAGAAAATCGTGCGCAAGCGGATCGTGGAGGAGGGTGTGCGCATCGACGGTCGCGGCACCGCGGACATCCGACCCTTGTCGGCCGAGGTGGGGATCCTCCCCACCACACACGGCTCCGCGCTGTTCCAGCGAGGCGAGACGCAGGTGCTCAACGTCACGACCCTGGGCATGCCCCGCATGAACCAGCTGCTCGACACGATCGGGATCCACGAGCACAAGCGCTACATGCACCATTACAACTTCCCGCCCTTCTCCACGGGTGAGACGGGGTTCATGCGCGGCCCCAAGCGACGCGAGATCGGGCACGGCCTGCTCGCCGAACGGGCCCTTCTTCCCGTCGTGCCCTCCCAGGAGGAGTTCCCCTACACGCTGCGCCTGGTGTCGGACGTGCTTTCGTCCAACGGGTCGACCTCCATGGCCTCGGTGTGCGGATCGTCGCTGTCGCTCATGGACGCCGGGGTCCCCATCAAGGCACCGGTGGCCGGGATCGCCATGGGCCTGGTCTACGACGGGGGCACCTACGTCACCCTGACCGACATCCTCGGGGCCGAGGACGCCTTCGGGGACATGGACTTCAAGGTGGCGGGCACGCGTGACGCCGTGACGGCCTTGCAGCTCGACACCAAGATCGACGGGCTTCCCGCCGATGTCCTGGGCAAGGCGCTCCACCAGGCACGCGACGCCCGACTGGTCATCCTCGACGTCATGGCCGGCGCCATCTCGGAACCGAGGCCCGAGGTCTCGGAGAACGCCCCCAAGATCGTGTCGTTCCAGATCCCGGTGGACCGCATCGGCGAGGTGATCGGTCCCAAGGGCAAGGTCATCAACGCCCTGCAGGCCGAGACCGGCGCCGACATCGCGGTGGACGACGACGGGCTCTTCGGCCTCGTGACCATCGGGGCCAAAGACGGTGGTGCGGTCTCGGAGGCCAAGCGCCGGATCTTCCTGATCGTCGACCCGCCCGAGGCCGAGGTCGGCGCCGTCTATCCCGGCAAGGTCGTCAACATCACCAAGTTCGGGGCGTTCGTGAACATCCTCCCGGGACGAGACGGGCTCCTGCACATCTCGAAGGTCGGGGGGGGCAAGCGTGTCGACAGGGTCGAGGACGTGCTCTCCCTGGGCCAGGACCTCGAGGTGAAGGTGGACGACATCGACCCGCAGGGCAAGGTCTCGCTGTCGCTGGCCGGTGACCCCCCCGCCGCCAGCGGCAACGGTTCGTCGAGCTCAACCGACTCCGCCGGCGGTTCGGGTTCGGGAGGGTCATCGCGTCCCACCGGCTCGCGCGGGTCCGAAGGCGCCGCCAACCCGTCGAACGCCCCCGTGGCGTCGTTCGAGGCCGCTTTCGAGGCCGAGCTCGTGAACGAGCTCGGTGACCTCGGTCCGGGACCGGCCGCGGGTGGCGGCGGCGGCGGCGACCGGCCCGAGCGCGGCAGCCATCGAGGCGGCGACCGTGGCCCCCGACGTCCCCGTCGGCGGTGAGCGC
>JARLGQ010000198.1 GCA_031292675.1 Acidimicrobiales bacterium | reverse complement strand
TTGTCCTGCGCCGCGATCCGCCCGGGGCGCCGGTCTCGGGATTGGGGCTCGAGGCCGGCCTCCTGCAGGCCGCGGCGCGCGCCGGGGTCCCCGTGCCCCGGGTCCTCGTGGCCGGCGACGCCTCGAACGGGCTCGGGGCGGCCTTCATGGTGATGGAGTTCGTCGACGGTGAGACCATCCCCCGCCGCATCCTGCGCGACGAGGGGTTGGCCGCGGTGCGGCCCCTTCTGGCCGGTCAGTGCGGGGAGGTGCTGGCGGCAGTGCACCGCATCCCGCCCGCCGAGGTGCCGGGTCTCGCCGGCGGGGACGCGCTCGAGCAGCTGCGCGGCCTGCTCGACCGCCTGGGGGAGCCCCATCCCGCCTTCGAGCTGGGGCTGCGGTGGCTGGCCGAGACCCGTCCGGCGCGCTCAGGCGAGGCGGTGGTGCACGGCGACTTCCGCAACGGCAACCTCATCGTGGGGGCCGAGGGCATCCGGGCCGTGCTCGACTGGGAGCTGGCCCATCTCGGGGACCCCCTGGAGGACCTGGGCTGGCTGTGCGTCAAGGCGTGGCGTTTCGGCTCGGCCCTGCCCGTGGGTGGGTTCGGCACCGTCGAGCAGCTGGTCTCCGCCTACGAGGGCGCCGGCGGCGGCCCGGTCGACCCCGGCGCCCTGCACTGGTGGCAGGTGCTGGGCACCCTCCGGTGGGGGATCATCTGCATCGTGCAGGCGCTCACCCACACCACCGGTGCGGTCCGGTCGGTCGAGCTGGCCGCCATCGGCCGGCGCGTGTGCGAGGTCGAGTGGGACCTACTGGAGCTGCTGCGGTGAACGACGGCGGGGGTCTGCCCGAGCCGCCGCCCCCCGGCGCACGCCTCGATCCCGCAGTCCCGGTGGGGGGCTGGGCTCCTCACGACATCCCGTCGGCGGCCGAGCTGCTCGACGCCGTGCGCCACTTCCTCGAGACCGAGGTGCTCCCCGTGACCGAGGGCAGGGTGCGCTTCCACGTCCGGGTGGCCGCCAACGTGGTGGGCACGGTGGCCCGCGAGATCGTGCTCGGGCCCGAGCAGGCGGCGGCGCACGGGGCGCGGCTCGAGGGGCTCGGCGTGCACAGCGACGCCGAGCTGGCCGCCGCCATCCGCTCCGGCGCGCTCGACGCCCGCTGGGAGGAGGTACGTGCCGCCGTGGGCGCCACGGTGCGGGACAAGCTGGCGGTGGCCAATCCCGGCTACCTCGTGCCCCGGCACGACGGCGGGGAGGAGGACCACCCCCGATGACGCGTATGGTCGCGCCATGAGATTCGGCATCGACGTCGCCCAGCAGCGGATGGAGTTCGGCGAGATCGTGCAGCGGGTGCGCTTCGGCGAGGCCCTCGGCTTCGACGGCGCGTGGGGTTTCGACCACTTCGTCCCGATGTACGGCGAGGGCCCGGGCAACTGCTTCGAGGGGATGACCACGCTGGCGGCACTGGCGTCGGCCACGAGCACCATCCGTCTCGGCCTGCTCGTGACGGGTGTGACGTACCGGCACCCGTCGGTCCTGGCCGCCCAGGCGGTGACCGTGGACCATGCCAGCGGGGGCCGGCTCGAGCTGGCCCTCGGGGCGGCCTGGTACGACGCCGAGCACCGCCAGCTCGGGATCGAGTTCCCCCCCACGGGTCGCCGCTTCGACCGGTTGGAGGACGCCCTCGAGATGCTCACGCGGCTGTTCACCGGGGAGGTGGTGTCCTACCGGGGCTCGCAGTTCACCCTCGACAACGCCCAGATGCGGCCGGTGCCGGTGCAGCAGCCCCACCCGCCCCTGTGGATCGGGGGCTCGGGGCGCAGGCGCACCCTGCCGCTCGTGGCGAAGTGGGCCGACATGTGGCACACCTGGGGCAGCCCCGAGCACCTCAGCGTGCTGGGCGCGGAGGTCGACCGGCTGGCCGAGGCGGCCGGGCGTGACCCGGCGTCCATCGGCCGAGCCTCGTCGCTCTCGCTGTCGGCGTCCTGGGACGAGGTCCGGAGCGAGGCGGCCGCCATGCGCGACGCCGGCATCGACTATCTGGTGTGCGGTTGGCCGGGCGAAGGCCGCGCCCGCGTCGAGGAGTTCGCCACCCAGGTCATGCCGGAGTTCACCGGCGACTGACTTCGCCGCCAGGGTGCGGTAACGCGGGACGAAGAGAACCTCCCGCCGGGATGCAGGCCCGGTAGGAGCACTCGCCGCCGACGAGTTCTCGCTCCACGAGGGCCACGCCATGCCCTCGCGCCGCTAGCGCCGCAGCGCAGTGCTCGCCGGGGTGCCTCCGCCGAGGACGATGACGGCGTAGACGTTCATGAGGGGAGCTCCGAGCCTGCTTGTTCGGCCGCCATGAACGTGGCGTACCAGCCCGGCCAGTCGGGGTCGGCCTTGCCGATGCGCTTCTCGTGCTCGCCGTGGGCCGCGGCCGCACGTCGCAAGGCGCTCGCCAGGTCGCCGGCGGAGCTGAAGGAAGTGACGTCCGGGTCGACCCGTCCTGGCAAACGGTCGGTAACCTCCTGCAGCAACCAGCTATTGCCGTCAGGATCCTCGAACGTGGCGAAGGACCCGTAGCTCTTGTGATCCGGATCGGGCCCGTTGACGCGACCACTCGTGTCGTCGGGTTCGAGTTGTGCCCCCGGTGCTCCCGCGTGGAACACGTCGCTCACCTTGGCTCCCCGATCCATGAGCTCCGCCCGTCCGGCATCGATGTCGGAGACGATCAGGTAGAGACCGTGCGCGGATCCTGGCGCCGCTGCCGTGATCCTTGTGCCGAATTGCACAGAGCACGACGACCCGGGTGGCGTGAACTGGACGACACGGAAACCGTTGTCGAAGGGGAAATCGGCGTCCAACCTCCATCCGAGACCGGCGTAGAACTCCTTCGAACGGTCGGCGTCCGCGACCGGGATCACCACGACTTCGAGCTTCAGGTCCACGTCTCCGCTGCCCGTGGCCCCGCTGGTGCCACGGCCTTGTCCATCGGTCGTGCTCATCCGAACCTCCCTCAGCTGTCGATTTGTGCGCAGTCTCGCGCCGGGGGCTTCGCGACGCATCTGGGAATGAGCCGAGCCTCACGGCCGGACATCCACCCAGGTCGGAGGTCGGGACCGGGCTTCACGGAATCGCCGTTGGCGGGCGGCGAATGCTGCGGCACCGTTGGCGTCGAGCATGCGATACCCGGCGCGCAAGTGTTCCCGTGCATCGTTGCGGCGTCGTCACCGGTGGCCACCGCGGTACCCCTGGGGCGGTGTCCATCCGCCGCGAGCCGGCCGTCTCGAGAGCTCGGGCGTCCTGGGGCTCAGCGGCCCTCGAATCGGGGATCGCGACCTTCGAGCATGGCGCGCACGCCTTCCACGGCGTCAGCCGTGCCCGCCAGGGCGGCCTGCTCCGCCAGCTCGTGGCGCATGGCCTCACGGGCGACGCCGGCAAGGCCGGCGCGCAGCGTCGCCCTCGTGGCCGACACGGCCAGCGGGGCCCCGGTGGCGATCTGCAGCGCCATCTCGAGCGCCACGTCGACCTCGTCACCGTGGGGGACGACGCGCTGTGCGATGCCGATCCTCCCCGCCTCGGCGGCGACCACGCGCCGGCCCGTGAGCAGCAGCTCCGAGGCGCGCCCGGGCCCGACCACGCGCCCCAGGGTCGCGCTCAGCGCGAAACCCGGGTGGATGCCGAGGCGGACGAAGTTGGCCTGGAACCAACCGAGCTCGCCCACGACGCAGAGGTCACAGGCCAGGGCCAGCCCGAACCCGGCGCCGATGGCCGCGCCCTGGACGGCGGCCACGAGCGGTACGGGCGAGTCGAAGATCCGCACCGCCTGCTCGTAGAAGGCACCGGTGCGCTCTACGAAGCCGGCCTGGTCGGTGGGGTCGGGGGCTTCCCCGGAACGGAAGTCGGCTCCCGCGCAGAACGATCGACCCTCCGAGCACACCACCGCGGCGCGCGCCACGCCGCCCAACCCGGCGACCGCGTCCGCCAGCGCGTGCAGGACCGGCTCGGTGAGCAGATTGTG
>JARLGQ010000021.1 GCA_031292675.1 Acidimicrobiales bacterium | reverse complement strand
GTTGTGCTCCTGTCCGTCCTTGCTTCCTGTGCGGGGCCGGCTCACGAGGCCGGCCCCCGGGACCGGGTGGGTCTGCACCCCACCTCTTCCATGACGGGGGTCCCCACCACAACCGTCCCCACCACGTCGGCGACCACCGTGCCCGAGCCCGTCGCGACCGCCCCCACCACCGTCCCTCCCGCGGCGCGCGCCGAGCCCTCCACGCCGGCACCGGCGACGACGGCAGCTCCGGCACCGGCGCTGCTGGTCACCCGCCTCGTCGGAGTGGGGTCGGCCACGCAGGTGATCGCCGTGAGCGCGTCGGGATACGGGCAGACGGTCGCCACACTCACCGCATACCAGGACGACGCGACGGGTTGGCACCAGGTGTTCGGGCCGTGGCAGGCGAACGTCGGCTACGGAGGTTTCGCCCCACCCGGACAGAAGCGGGAAGGGGACGGGCGCACGCCTTCGGGCTCGTTCGGATTCGACTTCTTCTTCGGGGTGCTGGCCGACCCCGGTGTCCAATTCCCCTACCGCCCCGTGACGGGCCCGAACCTCGTGTGGGACGACGACCCGTCGAGCCCGCTCTACAACCAGTGGGTGGACACGAACACCTCCCCGGCGGGGGCCGCGCCCGAGCCCATGGACAACACCCCTGCCTATGACTACGGCGCCGTGATCGCCTACAACACCAGCCCGACCGTGCCCGGCGCGGGCAGCGCCATCTTCCTCCACGTCTCCTCGGGCGTGGCCACCGTGGGGTGTGTCGCCCTCCCGACCAGCGAGCTGCTCGCCGTCCTGCGTTGGCTGAGCCCTGCCGCCCAGCCCCGGATCATCATGGGGACCGCGGCCACCATCGCGCCGTAGTCCCCGGTGGCGCGCCGGGTCTCGCCGGAGCGCGGGTCTCGCCGGAGCGCGGCTCTCGCCGTAGCGCGGGTCTCGCCGTAGCGTGGGGCCCGTGGAAGACGTGTTCGAAGTCGTTCATCGCCAACGCGCCTGTCGGACCTTCAGTCAAGAACCGGTCGACGACGACACCGTGGAGCGGGTGCTCGACGCCGCCACCTTCGCCCCCAGTGCCGAGAACCGCCAGCCCTGGGTGTTCGTGGTGGTGCGCGACCCCGGGCGGCGCTCGGCCATCGGGGCGCTTACTCGCCAGGCCTGGGAGGGTGGGGGACGGGCCCACTCCGAGGGCCGGTTGTCGCCCGCACTGCTCGCCGACGTCGAAACCGGGGCCCAGGGCGGGGTGGCCGGGGCGCCTGTCCTCGTCGTCGTGGCCGGAGACACGCGTCTGGGGGACCGTCGCGTGATCGAGGCCTCGGTGTTCCCCGCCATCCAGAACCTGCTGTTGGCCGCCACCGCGGTGGGGTTGGGCTCGTCGCTCACCACGCTGCCGCTCGTGTTCGGCGGCGAGCTGGCCTCCATCGTGGAGCTGCCCGCCGAGGTCCTGCCGATGGCCGTCATCCCCCTGGGCTGGCCGGCGCGGCCGCTGTCGCCGCCCCGGCGCCTGCCGGTGGCGGAGAAGGCCCACCGCGAGATCTTCGGCACCCCGTGGTGAGACCGCAGTAGCGCCCTCACCGTGCCCGGGCGCGCCGCGTCGGGCTACGGTCGGCTCGTTCTCCGTGCACGATGCCGGGAGGGGCGCGCCGTTCGATGCAAGAGCACCGCTACGCCGTGATCGTGGACGGGACCCCGCCCGAAGTGTGGGAGCTGTTCTGGTACCGGGGGCCCCGCCGCCCCACCTCGTCGGGCGTCTCCATCGAGATCCTGCACCCGGGCGACGCCGTCGGCGAGGGTCTGGTCCGGCATTGCAGGTTCCGGGTGCCGCGCTACCTGATGTCGGGGGGTGTGGGCCAGTCCTGGGAGTGGCTCACCCAGGTCAACCCGCCCGTGTCGTGGAAGTACGACGCCGTGGGCAAGCCGCTGTGGTCGATCGCCGAGGGGCGCACCGAGCTCGAGGACCTGGGTGACGGCCGGACGAAGATCCATTTCACCGAGACCTACCACGCCTTCAACCCCGTGCTCCGTCTCCTGCTCGAGCGCCGTGTCCACCGGTTCATCTCCAAGGACAACGACCGGCTGATCACGACGGCGATCAACGACGGGATCCGCCGCCTCCGCGCCGCCCGGTCCTCGGGCCCCCAAGCCGCAGAGGGTGGTCCGAGCGGCGGATCGTGACGGCGGGGAACGTTTCCCGGCCCGGCCGCCTCTTGTAGACGTGGAGCAGCTCGTCCGGGCGGCTCGGCGGGGAGAGCCCGCGGCCATGGACGCGCTCGTGCGCGCACTGATTCCCTACGTGGGCCGGGTGTGCGGGGCCATCGCCCTCGACCGCGGAGACGACGCCATGCAGGAGACCTTCATCGCCGTGCTGCGAAATATCCGGTCGCTGCGCGAGCCGGCCGCCCTCCACGGCTGGGTACGCCGGATCGCGGTCCGAGAAGCCATCCGCGCCGCCCGGGGCGGTCGCGAGGACCCCGTCGACCCCGATGCCCTCGTGGGCCTGGCGCTGGCACCGGTCGACGTCGCCACCGTCGTCGACGTCCGATCGACGCTGGCGGGCCTCGCTCCTGAACAGCGCGCCATCCTCGTCCTGCGCGACATCGACGGGCTGAGCGAGGCCGAGGCGGCGCGGCTCCTCGGGGTCCCCGAAGGCACGGTGAAGTCGCGGCTGCACCGTGCCCGGTCGGCATTCACCCGGAGGTGGGAGCCGTGACCGGCCCCGGGCAGCAGTGGCCGGTGGCGTCGTTGGGCCCGATCGCGCGCGCCAGGGCACTGGGTGCGTCGATTCCCAGCGCGGCATGGACCGAAGGCATTCTCGATGCCCCCTACGGCACGGCGTGGCCGTGGGTCGCCGACCTCGAAGTGTCGGTGCCACGCTTCGACACCCAGGTGCGAAAGATCCGCGTGCTCGATCGCAGTGAGGGCGCCGGTGCGGGGCCCGGTGCGGGGCCCGGCGCCGAGAAGCTGCGCATCACCGCGTCGACTCTCGGCATCGCGGTGCCGTTCGACGTGCGGCTGGAGGACGGCTTCTGCCTCATGCAGGCGCGGGCCCGGATCTACCTGGTGCTCATGGCTGCAGAGCCTCACGACGACGGCGCGCACACGCGCTTTTTTCACCTCGAGGCCATCCCCCTTCCCGGCACGAGGTTCTTGAGGGGCCATCTCCAGCGCGTCGTCGACGCGGACTTCGCCAACCTCTCCCGTCTCGCCGCCCAAGGGTTCTGAGGGCCTGGCGCCATCGGCGCCCGGGGCCCGCCGGCCGCTCCTCGACGTCCGGTGTCGCCGGCGAGCGCCGGTACTGTGCGCGGATGCCCCTCATGAGCATCGCCGAGCTCCAGAGCTTTCTCGACGGAGCGTTCCCGGACCTGCCTCCCCCCTACGTCATCGAGGAGGTCGCGCCGTGGGGCGTCAGGATCCGGCTCCCGGTGACCCAAGCCCACAGCCGGCCGGGAGGCACGGTGGCGGGACCGACCCTCATGGCCATGGCCGACGCCGCCGCCTGGTTGTCGATCCTGGCCCACATCGGCCCGGTGGCGCTGGCGGTCACGACGAGCCTCCACATCGACTTCCTCCGCAAACCGGATCTGATCGACCTGGTGGCCGAAGGGCATCTCCTCAAACTGGGAAAGCAGCTGGCCGTGGCCGACGTCGGGCTTCGGTCCGAGGGACGGGACGAGCTCGTCGCCAAGGCACAGGTCACTTACTCGGTCCCGCCCCGCTAGCGCGTCCGCGGTCGGCCGCCTCGTCGAGAAGGGGACTCGGCCGACTCTTCGACGAGAAAGGCGCGCCGCGGGCAGTCCTTGGCGGCCCGGCGCGCCAGCTCGACCAGGTGCCGAGGCATGGGGCGCCCGTCGACGATCGGATATCCCCATTCGTCGAGGGTGACGAGCTCGGGCAGGAGCTCGGCACAGTACCCGTAGGCCTCACACGCGATCGGGTTCACCTTGACGACGGCACTCATGCCCGGCCCCCGCTGCCGGCCCTGGCCCGATTCGGGCTCAAGAAGGTGATCGAGGGGAGAACGGAGGCGGTTCCTGCGAACGCGCACGGCCCGCGCGCCGCGTGCGCGGCGGCGTCGGTTGCGAAGACCGCCAGGGCGCTGCGCACCATGCGGGCGACGCCGTCGGGGTGACGGCACGCCCCCCGACCTTCCACCGCGGCGACCCGCATCTCGAGTCGTGCCAACAGGGAGGGGTCGGCGGTGCCGAAGGCGAGGAGCTCGAGATCGTCTGCCACCGAAGGGAGCCCGAAGACACAGGGCCCGCACTGTCCGGCGCTCTCGCCCGCCATGTAGCGCGCCACGCGGGCGGTCTCGGCGATGCCGCACGTGCCTCGTGTCAGGACCACGAGGACACCGGCACCGACGACACCTCCCACCTCCGCCATGGCGCGAGGGGTATAGGCGGTGCCGAGCGCGGCGGCCGGGACCCAGCTGCCGCCGAATCCCCCCGTGAGCACGGCTTTCACGTCGTCGGTCGGTCGCGCCCGGTTGACGATGGCGCCGAGCGCCGTCCCCATGGCGATCTCGTAGACCCCGGGGTGCTCGACGCCACCCGACACCGTCACCAGAGACGTCCCCGGAGCCTCCGGCGATCCGGTGGCGCGGAACGATGCCGGACCGTGCCTGGCCACGAGAGCCATGTGCGCAAGCGTCTCGGCGTTGTGCACGAGGGCGGCGCCCCGTCCGATGGCGAGGGGGCGGCGCTTGTCAGGCCGCCACGTGGGGGCTCCCGGGCCTCCGTTGAGCCACGAGACCAACGCCGACTCCTCCCCGCCGACGTACCGTCCCGGTGGGCGCACCACTTCGACCGGCACGGGTGCGTGCCCGGTTCCGACCCGCTCGACGACGGCCCGCTGCACGGCGGCGGCGGTGTCGTCATGCGCATCGGGGACACAGACGACGATCAGGCCGGCGTCCAGGGCGCACGCGGCCAGCTCTGCCCCGTCGAGCACGAGATGCGGCACACACGACAACAGGACCTTGTCCTTGGCGCTGGCCGGCTCGCCTTCCATGGCGTTGACGACGAGGGTGGGACGTCCCCTCGCCGACCGGACGTTCCCGAGCTTGGTGGCGGAAGGGAACGCGGCCCCACCCCGACCGGTGAGACCTGACGCGTCGACGACCCCCGCGAAGCGCTCCGCCCACGAGGTGTCACCGCGTCGCGGCAGGGGAGGTGCCCCGTGGTACGCGACGTGCGCGGCGAGATCGGCACGGCGGTGCGCGTGCCAACCCGCCAGCAGCGTGGGCCGGACCTGGTCGTCACCGCGGGAGGAGGAGGTGCCGGCGCCGGCGGACCGGGTGCCGGCGGTGGGGTCGGTGGTGGCGGTGGGCATCTGCTCGTTCCTGCGGGCTAGGCCGAGATGTGCTTGACGGGCACACCCTCGGGGCGGTGGTGGACGGGGAGGAACGCCAGCGCCCTCCGCTTGCGCGCCGCGGCCAGGCTGATCCGCCACGTGACGGCACCCACGACGGCGGCGATGCAGGCCACGACGAGGTCGATCACCCAGCTCTGGCGCATGTCGGTGCCCATGCCGAAGGAGTGGGAGAGGGCCACGGGCCAGCTGAGGTACGCGAGCCAGTGCACGGCCCGCCACGTGCGGGCCCGGATCCTGTGGCGAAGCCAGCTGGTCACGGCGACGGCGAGCAGCAGGTCCACCCCGACCGAGCCCAGTGCCACCCACAGCCGCTTGTACGACGACGCGAAGGGGACCACGATCGCCGTCCAACCGATGTGGACGTAGGTGTCGAGGACGCTGGTCAGGATGTGGCACGCCAGGAAGGCCATGGTGGTCACCGAGACCCGGCGGTGCAGGTCCTGAAGCGCGAACCCGGGCCAGCGCGGGCTCGTGGACCGGTTGGCGGTGAGGATGCCCAGCACCGTGGTCCCGGTGAGCAGGACCAACGCCATCAGGCCGGTCGCCCGCGTCGCGTACCAGAGGACAGTGGAGCTCACGACGCTTCCTCACAGGTGGTGCCGGTCACCGAGCTCGGGCCGGGGTCCGACGGCCAGCCGTTCAGCGTGATCACGTCCCCGTCGTGGCGCACGAGGCGGGCGGGCTGGCCGAGCTCTCGGAGCTTGGGCACGGCTCGCTCTCCCCACACCACGGCGGCGGTGCTGGCCGCGTTGGCGTCGACACAGGTGTTCCCGGAGGCGGACACGAGGGTCCAATGGGGCGCGACACTGTCGCCGGTGGTGGGGTCCACGATGTGGTGAAGTCGCCGACTGCCCCGCCGCCAAGTGCGCACCGCCGTGCTGGAGCTGGCGATGCCGCCTCCGCCGATCGAGACCACCTGGTCCACGGCGTCGGTGGTCGCCGAGGAGTCGGCGGCGATGCCCACAGCCCAGCCGCCTTCGGGAGCGACACCCGCTGCCGCCACGTCCCCGCCGATGCTCACCAGGACGCCGGTGCGGACGCCGTGGGCGATCCTCCGAGCGGCGCGGTCGGCGACGAGCGCCTTGGCGGAGGCACCGAGGTCGAGGTGGGTGCCGGGCGGCACCCGCACCGTTCGTTGACGGCGGTCGAGCTCGATGCGCCACCACCCCGGCGCGGGCTGCGGTTCCTCTTCGAGCTCCGTGCCGTGCGGGTCGAGCTCGAAGAAATCCCGGTCGTACCCGAGTCCCTCGAGGGCGGCCCCCACAGTGGGGTCCACCGCCCCGCCGGTGCGCTGCGCGACCTCGCACGCCACCGTGATGGCCTCGAAGAGCAGGGTGCTCACCTTGACCGGTGCCCCGTCGGCATGCTGCAGGCGCCAGATCTCGGAGTCCGGGCGGAAGCGGCTGCACGCCGCGTCGATCGCAGCGAGCTCGTCGCGCAGGATCCTCTCGGCCTTGTCGATGGCGGCCGGTTCGGTGACAGCCACCACCGCGGTGGTGCCGATGGCGTGCATGGTGCGCAGCCGCGGTCGGGCGGGGATCTCGTCCCGGGAGCCGACGTCCACGCCCAGGCGGGCGGGCGCCGTCATCGTCCGGTCCCGCCGGACACGACGGTGGCCGACTGCGACGTCGTGGTGGGGGTGGTCGTCGGGGTCGTGGTGACAGTCGTCGTCGGCGTCGAGGAGGACGCGCCCGACGAGGACGTCGAGGCCGTGCCCGACGAGGGGGTCGAGCCGGTTCCCGACGAGGTGGACGCCGGCGAGCTCGCCGTCGTGGCCGCGGTCGCCGTCGTCCCGGGGATCTCCCTGGAGACGACGATCCCCAGCGTGGCGGCCGCTGCGGTGGCGAGGATGGCGACGCCTCGCGACAAGCGGCGCACCCGGGCCCCGGCGATCTCGCGCCGGGCCGGTCCGGGTCCGGCGTGGCGCCGGGCCGGTCCGGTCGGAAAGCCCGGGATCGACTGTCTGGGTGGAGAGGGGTTCATGGACGGCATGTCACCATGCGAACCTCGGGGTCCTCGCACAGCCGGTTAGGAATCAGCTGTGAATGCGCCGATGTCCGCCGGGCCCGCCGGGTCCGCGATGCCTGGGGCTCCCGAGACCGGCAGGCGCAGGGTGAACACGGTGCCGCCGCCGGTGGGGGAAGCGGCACTGACCGTGCCGCCATGGGCTCTGGCGATGGACGCCACGATGGAAAGGCCCAGGCCGGCACCGCCGTGGCGTCGTGATCGCGAGGGGTCGGCGCGGAAGAACCGCTCGAAGACCCGGGCGCGGTCGTCAGGGCCCAGGCCGGGGCCTTGGTCCTCGACCCTGATCACGGCTTCGGCCCCCTCCTGGCCGACGGTGATGACCGTCGGCGTTCCCTCCGGGCAGTGGGTCCGGACGTTGGCGAGCAGGTTGTCGAGCACCTGGCGGATTCGCATACGGTCGCCGACGATCTCCACCGGCTGCCGGGCGACGAGGCGCACGGGCCACTGCGGGCCCACCGTCGTCGCCGTCTTCATGGCCTCGGCCGCCACGCCGACGAGCTCGACCTCTTCGCGCTCGAGGGGTCGTCCCTCGTCCAGTCTCGCCAGCAGGAGGAGGTCCTCGACGAGACGGCCCATGCGGGCGGTCTCGTTGCCTATGCCGTGCATGACGCGTTCGAGGTCGTCGGCGCGCGTCGCCGCTCCCTGCTCGAACAATTCGGCGTAGGCGGACACCGCCGCAAGCGGCGTCCGCAGCTCGTGGGAGGCGTCGGCGACGAACTGGCGCATCCGGCCCTCCGACACCCGCAGTTCCTCCTCGGTGGCGTCGCGCTGCGCGAAGGCCCGTTCGATGCGGCCGAGCATGACGTTGAGGGCGCGGGCCAGGCGCCCCACCTCCGTGCGCGCCTCGTCTCCGGGGACCCGCTCGGCGAGCTCGCCCCGGGCGATGGCCTCGGCCGTGTCCTCGATCGCCCGCAGGGGGCGGAAGCTCACCCTCACCAGCCACCACCCCATCAGCAGGGCGGCGGCGAGCGCGGCACCGGTCACCGCCAGCTCCACGCCGACCAGTCGGTCCAGGGTCGAGACCGTCGAGCCCAGCGGGACGCCCACCACGAGCTGCCCGCCGGTGTAGGGGCCCCCATGGAGCACCGATGCCCGCATCCGGTACTGCCCGTCGTCGCTGTCGAGGCCCGGAGCTGTGAAGTACGCCGTCTCCTCGTTGTCGGCGTTGGCCACGAAGCCGGTGATGTGCCCGGGCAGTTTCGGCCCGGCCGTGTCGTCAGAGCCGAACTCGGCCAGGGTGGATTTGCACAAGACGGTGTTCGACGAGCCGCGGACCTCGATGAAGGTGCCGGGTTGTAGTTCGTGCAGCAGGTTGCCGCTGAGGCCCGAGAAACCGGCGCACGAGGGAGGCGAAGCCGACGCGGGTGTCGTGGCTGCCGAGGACGACGTGGCGGTGGACGGCGGAGTCGTGGACGGAGTCGGCCCCGGTCCGCTCTGCCCCGTGGGGGGGTTCCCGCCCGAGGACGGGAGGAGCCCTCGGGGACGGGGACCGCTCCCGAGCGCGCCCTCGATGGGCATGTGCGACTGCTCGAGGGACTGATCGATCCGGTTGGTGAGGAACGAGCGCAGCTCCTGGTAGGTCACGACGTCCGCGATCGCCAGCGCCGTCAGGGCCACGGCCCCGACGGCGAGGAGCAGCCGGAGCCGCAGCGACACCTACGGAGCCTCCGACTCGCGCAACGTGTAGCCGACCAGGCGAATGGTGTGGATGAGCGGGGGCCCGTGCCGCTCGAGCTTCTTGCGCAGGTAGCTCACGTAGGTCTCGACCACGTTGGCCTCCCCGCCGAAGTCGTAGTGCCAGACGTTGTCGAGGATCTGGGCCTTGGAGAGGACCTGGCGGGGATTGCGGAGGAAGAAGCGCAGGAGGTTGAACTCCGTGGCCGTCAGCTGGATCAGTGCACCTGCCCGGCGTACCTCGTGCGCGCCCTCGTCCATCTCGAGGTCGGAGAACCGCAGGACGCCCTCGTCGTCGGGGCCCACGCCCGCCCGCCGGAGCAGGGCGCGGGCCCGGGCGATGATCTCGGCCAGGGCGAAGGGCTTGGTGACGTAGTCGTCGCCTCCCACGGTCAGCCCCGCGATCTTGTCCTCCAGGGAGTCCCGAGCCGTGAGGAAGAGGACGGGCGCCCGGATGCCGTCGGAGCGCAGCCTCCGGGTGACCTCGAGCCCGTCGAGGTCAGGCAGCATGACGTCGAGGACGATCAGGTCGGGAGGCCGTTCCTGGGCCGCGGTCAGGGCGGCACGTCCGGACATGGCCTCCTCGACGTCGAAACCCTCGTAGCGCAGTGACGTGGCCACGGCGTCGACGATCGACGGTTCGTCGTCCACGACCAGAACTCGGTTCCGCTTGGTGTCCATAGGTCGGTGTCCCTCCGGTGTCGAGGATGGACGGTGCCCTTACGCGGCCCCTGTGTGTCCCCTGTGTGTCCCCTGTGAATCGATGCCCTAGGAAGGCCGTGCGGCTCCGGGATCCGATGGCCTCGACCGTCGGGCGCGCCCCGCCGGAGCCCATCACAGCACCTGTGCCCGGAGCCACCGAGGTCCCCCTCGACGAGCCGAGACGGAACGGGCCCCATCGGCCGTCGAACCGGCGCCGGGACCCCGGCTTCAGGTCTCGAGCTCCTTGGCGATGCGGGCCCCGAGGCCGGGATCGACCTGGCGCCAGTACTCCTTCACCCGCGACAGGACGGGCTCGACGACTCCGGCCCGCACGTGGGCGACGACAGTGCCCACCAGACGGTCCCGAGCGGCGTCGTCGAGCACCTCGCGCACCAAGGTGCCGGCCTGGCCGAAGTCGTCGTCCTCGGGATGCAGCTCGTAGGCGGTGCGGACGAGCTCTCCGTCGGCGTGCCACGAGGGATCGGTGCCGAAGCGCTCCGGCTGGGCTCTGGGGCCGCCGTAGGAGTTGGGCGCGTACACGGGGTCCGGCGGGTTCTCGTGGCGCATGTGTCCGTCGCGGTTGTACGAGTGCAGGGGTGACCGGGGCTGGTTGACCGGGAGCTCTTGGGCATTGGCCCCCACCCGGTGCAGGTGGGTGTCGTGGTAGCTGAACAGCCGACCCAGGAGCATCTTGTCGGGGGACGGGCCGATGCCCGGCACCATGTTGGACGGCTCGAAGGCGGCCTGCTCGATCTCGGCGAAGTAGTTCTCCGGATTCCGGTCGAGCACCATTCGGCCCACCCGGATCAGCGGGTAGTCGGAGTGCGGCCAGACCTTGGTGAGGTCGAAGGGATTGAACCGGTAACCCGCCGCCTCGTCGAAGGGCATGATCTGCATGGACAGCGTCCACGTCGGGTGCTCACCGCGTCCGATGGCCTCGTAGAGATCGCGGATGTGGGCGTCGGGGTCTGCCGCCGCGATGGTCGCCGCCTCGTCGTTGGTGAGGAACGCGTTGCCCTGGTCGGTCTTGAAGTGGTACTTCACCCAGAACCGCTGACCTCCGGCGTTGATCCACATGTAGGTGTGGCTCGAGAACCCGTCCATGTGCCGCCACGAGCGCGGGATGCCCCGATCACCCATGAGCACCGTCACCTGGTGGGCCGACTCGGGCGAAAGGGTCCAGAAGTCCCACTGCATGTTGTTGTCCCGCAGATGGTTGTCGGCTCGCCGCTTCTGGGAGTGGATGAAGTCCTGGAACTTCTGAGGGTCCCGGACGAAGAACACCGGCGTGTTGTTGCCCACCATGTCGTAGTTGCCCTGCTCCGTGTAGAACTTCACGGCGAACCCGCGCGGGTCACGGGCCGTGTCGGGCGAGCCCATCTCGCCGGCCACGGTGGAGAACCGCACCAGCAGGTCGGTCCTCACGCCCGGCTGGAAAAGGGCGGCCTTGGTGAAGGCCGAGACATCCTCGGTCGTCTCGAAGAACCCGTGGGCGCCGCCGCCTTTGGCGTGGACGACGCGTTCGGGGACGCGCTCACGGTTGAAGTGCTGCATCTTCTGGACCAGGTACGCGTCCTGGAGCAGGATCGGTCCGTCGGGCCCCACGGTCAGGGAATGCTCGTCGCTGGCCGCCGGGATCCCGGCGTCGGAGGTGGTGTACGGGGGGGTATCGCTCATCGACTGGCCTCTTTCTGTCTCTCAGGCCTCACCTGCGCCTGTCGGTTTCTCCGTCGCATCGGTCATGTCGGGGTGGTTCCCGGTTCTGTCTGACAGGCGGGGCACAACCCCCAGAACGTGACCTCGGCTTCGTCCAGGAGATACCCACTCGTCTCGGAAGGGGTGAGGCACGGGCGCCTGCCCACGGCGCAGTCCACATCCGCCGTCGCCCCGCACCGGCGGCACACGACGTGGTGGTGATTGTCAGAGACGCGCACCTCGTAGAGGGCGGGGCTCCCGGCGGGCTCGATGCGCCGGACCAGCCCCACGTCGACCAACGCGGCGAGCACGTTGTAGACGGCCTGGGCCGAGACCGAGCCCAGGTCGAGGCGCACGGCTCGGATGACCGAGTCGGTGTCGGAATGCGGCCGGGCCCGTAATGCGGTCAAGACGCCGAGCCGGGGTGCGGTCACGCGGAGCCCCGAAGACCGCAGGGCCTCTGCCAGCTCGAGGCGCAGCGTGTCCGTGCCGGTCGGCCCCATGCACCTACTCTAGATCCGTTATGTAAATGGAGTCAATCTATTTATTGTCCTGGGACAAGGGGTGAGCGGCGAAGAAGGCCCACATGACGGCGTCGGCGTCGACGGCACCGGACTGGGGGCCGAGCACGTCGGTGAGGGCTTTCCGCAGGTGGGGGCCACCGGGCCATTCATGGCCCTCGCCGCTGATGGTGTACAGCTCGACGGTCGCACCCCCGGCGCACGCCGTGTAGCGGGTCAGGGTGACCCCGGGCGCAGGTTGCGATGTCGTGGGCGCCTGAGCGCAGCGGTCCTGGAGCGCCCAGTCCTCGGCCGCCCGCGGTACCGAGTAGGTCCAGTAGGCCTGGCCCTTGCCGTTGTAGGGGTCGACGGGGTCGGCGGTGCCGTGGAAGGTGAGGACAGGCACCGCCCTCGACGTGGGGCACGGGAGCGGGCGGCGCAGACCGCTCACGGGGGCGACCGCCGCGAACGTGCCCGACGCGTCGCAGGCGAGCTGGCTCGTGATGCGCGACCCGCCCGAGAATCCCGTGGCGTAGACGCGGCTGCCGTCGATGCAGTAGCGCTGTTCCAGGACGTGCACCAGCGTTGTGAGGAACGTGACGTCGTCGGCCGCACCGGCGGGGACGGGCCTGCCGCCGACGAGGGGAACCCCGGGCACGTTCCAGTCGAATCCCGATCCCTCGGGGATCAACCCTTGGGGGTAGGCCACGACGAACCCGTCGCTGTCGGCGGTGCTGTCCATCGCAGTGAACGCCTCTTGATCCGCAGCCGTCGTCCCGCTGCCGTGCATGTTGAGCACGAGCGGCACCTGGGTCGAGCCCGAGTAGCCGGCCGGAACGTGGACGATGACGATCCTCTGTCGCCCCGCCACGGTCAACGTCAGCGTGGTCGAGCCCGATGGCGCCGCGGTGCTGCAGCCCCCGCTGCCGTTGGCGCTGCCGGAGGTGACCGAGGTGGGCTGTGTCGTGGTGGAGGCGGCGTGTCCGCTGCTGCACGCGCCCAGGCCGGCGGCGACGACGGCGATCACGAGCCACCGCGCCACCGTGGGTGGCGCCCCGCGACCCGGATGCGGTCGAGGGGCGATCCCTGCCCCCGTTCTGAGCCGTTGCACCGGAGCCGGAGAGTAGGGGAACCGGCCTGCTCGCGCCGGTCCTGCGGTACCGGGCCTACCGCGTGACGAGGTCTCCGACGAGGACCGGCTCGAGGCGGCGGGACCGGATCAACTGCACCAGAGCCGGGAAGGCCTCCACGGTTCCGGCGTGACCGGTGTGGAGGCTCACGATGGACCCGGGGCGCAGGGCGCTCGTGACCCGGGCGATGATGGCGGCGGAACCGGGGTCCTGGTAGTCGAGCGGGTCGACGTCGTAACCGACGGACACCGGGTAGCCGGCCAGGCCCGCCTGCTCGAGGATCAGCGCGGTGGGGACGACGATGCCCGAAGGCCGGAACCAGCGCCCGTTGGTCCCCTCGAGACCTTCGAGCACCTGTGCGCATCGTTGGATCTCGTCCGCCACGCCGGCGGCGTCGAGGCTGCCGAGGTCGGGGTGCGTGTAGGTGTGGTTCCCGAGGGTATGGCCCCCGGCCAGGATCTGGTCGGCGAGGGCGGGATTGGCCTGCATCCAGGTGCCCACTCCGAACACCGTGATCGGTGCGGACAGCTGGTGCGCAGACGTTAAGAGCTGCTGTGTCAGGGTCACGTCGCCTGACCCGTGGAACGTCAGGGCCACCCCGTTGGCGGTGCGCGGGCCGCTGGCGACGTAGCGGGCGGGGCCCCCTGGCAGCGACGTGGTCGTGGACGGCGCCACCGGGACCCGACGAGGGTTCGGTGCGGTCGCTTTCTGCTCCCGGGTGACGCCGCATCCCGCCAGCACCGCCGCTCCGGCCGACGCCAGCGCAGTGCGGCGTGACAGTGTCGCCCGGCGGGACTCGCCTCCGGCGCGGTCGCTCATCGCAGGATTCCCGTGTGCCCGAGCGAGTAACGACCGGGTTGCGGCCACACACACAGCCCGTGCGGACCGTAGCCAACCGGGATGCGTGCCAGTTGTCTTCCGGTCGTGGTGTCGATGGCGTAGACGTCGGAGTCATAGCGACCCGACAGCCACAGCACCTTGCCGTCGGCCGACACCCCTCCCATGTCGGGGCTGGCGGCGTCGCTCGATCGGCCGGGATGGTCGCCGGTCTCGGGCGGGAGGGACCAGGTGGCGACCACCTGCCGTTTCGCGAAGGAGATCACCGAAACCGTGCCCGAGCCACGGTTCGAGACGTAGAGGTCCTGGGCGTCCCGGCTGACGTAGAGACCGTGCGCCCCCTTGCCGGTGGGAAGGAAGCCCAGTGTCTTGAAGGTGTCGCCGTCCACCTCCCACACACCGCCGGCGGTGAGATCGGCCACGTAGAAGACGGTTCCGTCCGGCGACAGCTTGACGTCCTGGGGCTCGGCTCCCGAACCCAGCGACAGCGTGCCCACCACGGACTGACCGGCGACGTCGACCTTCAGGAGCTTGCCGGAGAATTCACACGATGCGATGAGGTAGGTGCCGTCGGCCGAGAAGTCCATGTGGTCGACCCCGTGGCACGGGACCGGCAGCGAATGGACGAGCGCCATGGTGTGGGGATCCCGGAAATCGAGGCGCTGCAACGCTTCCGCCACGACGATGGCGTAGCGCCCGTCAGGGGTGAAGTACATGTTGTACGGGTCCTCGACGCTCACCGGCGTACCGGGGATGCCGGTGGCCGGGTCGATGGGAGTCAGGCTGTTGCCCTGGTCGTTGGTCACCCACAAGGTCTTGAGGTCCCACGACGGGACGACGTGCTGAGGAAGGGCTCCGACGGCGAACGTGCGCACGACCTGGTAGTCCGTCGGGTCGATCTCCGTCACGGAGTTGTTGAGACTGTTGGGGACGTAGATGAGCGGTCGGGCGGACTGCGTCACCGCACTGAGATCTCCGGCCCCGTCGGCCGCGTAGATGTTGCACGGGTCGGTCACCGCGGGCATGCCCGGCAACGGATCGGTGACGGCGTGGCAGTCGGAGCTCTGGCCCGCCTTCTGGCCCCCGGAGCGGGTCTGCACCGGCGCCCGCGGTGTGGCACGAGGGTGCGAGTCGGTCTTCTTGCCGGTGCTGGTCAGGTCGACGATCACGACGACGAGAATGGCCAACCCGATGAGCAGCGCACTCCAACGGCGCACCAGGGTGACCTTGGCGGGACGAGTCTCCGGCCTTGTCGAAGGGGGCATACCCGGCTACCGAAGTCGGCCGTCGAATGGGGAGCGACGATTCGGCAAGCACACATTGTCCCAGTTCCGGTTGGGGACGTCGATCTGAACGGCGTCGGCGCCCGGCCGTCGGAGCGTCGTCGTCACGCGACCCCCGCGAGCCCACGCCGTTCGGCAGTCGGGAAAGCGCCCTCGGCAGGACTCGAACCTGCGCCACCGGCTCCGGAGGCCGGTGCTCTATCCGCTGAGCTACGAGGGCAGACGGGCCCGCCGACGCCAGCGCGGGGCGCGATCGGGCGCAGCCATCGCGAACTGTAGTCGGGGCACCTCCTCCCTCGGGCCGCCGCCGACAGACAGGCGGCGGCCCCCGACACGCACCGGAAGGGCGTCACCGACCCACCGGCAGGGCCCGAGATACGTCGCGTCCGGCGATCGTGGCCCCGGCAATTGCGCCCTCGGCCGTGGCGCGCCATCCTCGGCGGGACCATGGCAGCCCGCCCCCAGATCGCCGCCGCCGTCAGCCGGGCGCTGTCGTCCATGGGCATCGAGGTGGACGCGGCCTCGGTCCATCTGGAGCGGCCCGCCCGACGCGATCACGGCGACTGGTCGACCAACGCCGCCCTGGTCAACGCCAAGGCACTCCGGCGGCCGCCTCGTGAGCTGGCCGACGAGCTGGCCGAGCGTATTCGAGCCGACCCGCCGCCCCACCTGAAGACCGTGGAGGTGGCGGGCCCCGGATTCGTGAACCTCCATCTGTCGCCGGGGTGGTTGTACGACACCCTGACCGAGGTCGTGGGCGAAGGCGAGACCGATTACGCGAGGAACGAGATCGGGGCCGGGGAGAAGGTCCAGATCGAGTTCATCTCGGCCAACCCCACCGGGCCACTCCATGTCGGCAACGGGTGGTGGGGGGCGTACGGGGACGCCCTGGGTCGTGTGATGGCGCGCTGTGGTTGGCGGGTGCATCGCGAGTACTACGTCAACGACACCGGCGGGCAGATCCGCGTTCTGGGGGAGAGTCTCCTGGCCCGGCGCCGCGGCGGGGCCGTTCCCGAAGCGGGGTACCAAGGTGAGTACGTCACCGAGCTCGCCGGCGAATACGAGGGCCCCGACGAGGTCGAGATCGCCGGGCGGTGGGCGGCGGAGCGCATTCTCGAAAACATCCGGAGGACGCTCGCCCGCCTGGGGATCGTGTTCGACGAGTGGTACAGCCAGGCGTCGGTCGAAGAGAGCGGTGCGCTTGGCGAGACGATCGACCTGCTCGCCCGCAAGGGCCTGGTCGAGGAAGAGGACGGCGCGGTGTGGTTCCGGTCCTCCCGGCTCGGCGACAACCGCGACCGCGTGCTCGTGAAGTCGAACGGGGACGCCACCTACCTCGCCGGCGATCTCGCCTATCACCGGGACAAGCTCCTGGTGCGGGGATTCGACCGCGTCGTCGACATCTTCGGAGCCGACCACGCCGGGCAAGTGAAGAGCCTGACGCTCGGGGTCGAGGCCATGGGGGTCGATCCGGGCCGGCTCGAGGTCAAGATCGGCCAGATGGTGTCGCTGGTCCAGGCGGAGGGGGCCGGCCGCATGTCCAAGCGGGCGGGCAACGTCGTGTCCCTGGACAGCTTGATCGACGACATCGGGCCCGATGCGACGCGCCTGCTGTCGCTGATGTCGTCGCTCGACCAGTCGTCGCTGCTCGACCTCGACCTGGTTCGAAGCCAGTCGATGGAGAACCCCGTCTACTACGTGCAGTACGCGCATGCCCGCATCGCTTCCATCGAGCGGGTGCGCACAGAGCGCGGCATCGAGCGGCGGCCCGTCTCGGACGTCGACCTGGACTTGCTCGTCCATGACCGGGAGCTCGAGCTCCTGCACGGTCTCGAGGAGCTTCCCGACGTGGTCGCCGAAGCGGGCAGGGACCGGGCACCCCACAAGGTGACCGCGTGGGTCAGGGGCCTGGCCGGTGCTTTCCACGGCTTCTACCACGACTGTCCGGTGCTGGCCGAGACGGTCGGCGACGATCTGACCCAGGCGCGCCTGTGGCTCGTCGAGGCGGCGCGCGTGGGCCTCGCCATCGGTCTGGACATCCTCGGTGTGAGCGCTCCGGAGTCGATGTAGTCGCGGCAAGCCCCGGTCCCGGCGCCTCGGTCGTCAGCCCAGGGCCACCAGGTGCCGTGAGTAGCCTTTGCCCATGGACGACCTGGTCGCTCCCGTCGCGACCGAAGCACCCGGCCTCATCCCCGACGCGCTCGACGGCGCGGGCGTCGTGCCCGACGGCGCCGCGTCCGGCCCCGCTCCCGACGAAGGCCCGGTGCGCGCCGGGCTGCTCCCGATGACGGCCCAGGTCAGAACCGACGGGCGCCTTGCCGTGGGGGGTGTGGACCTCGTGGGGCTGGCGGACCGATTCGGGACGCCGTTGTTCGTCTACGACGAGGACCACCTCCGGGCCCGTTGCCGGGAGGCCGTGGCGGCGTGGGGCGACGGGGTGGCCTATGCCACCAAGGCGTTCCTGTGCCGGGCGATGGCCGGGCTGGCCCACGAAGAGGGGATGTGGCTCGACGTCTCCACCGGCGGCGAGCTGCACGTGGCAGTTTCCGCCGGCGTGCCCTCGGCGCGCCTCGTGCTGCATGGCAACAACAAGTCCGAGGACGAGCTGGCCCACGCCCTGGACTCCGGTGTCGGCCGCATCGTCGTCGACTCCTTCGACGAGATCGAGCGCTTGGCCCGCCTGGCCCGGGCCCCGACGTCAGGGCGCGGTCGCCAGCCCGTGATGGTCCGGGTGACGCCGGGGGTCGAAGCACACACCCATGACTTCGTGCGCACCGGCCAGGAGGATTCCAAATTCGGGTTCGGGCTCGCTTCGGGGGCGGCCTCCGACGCCGTGGCGCACGTGCGCGCCTTGGCCGGCGTGGACCTGGTGGGGATCCACGCCCACATCGGGAGCCAGGTGTTCAGGGTCGAGTCGTTCGCGGAGGAAGTGGAGGTGTTGTCGAGCTTCTTCATCCCACTCGAGCTGCCCGAGCTCTGCGTGGGGGGTGGCCTCGGCGTTCCGTACCTGGCCGAGGAGCGGGCACCTTCCATCGCGCAGTGGGCGCAGACAGTGCACGACGCCTGCCGGCGCGCCGGGATCCCTCCCGACACGCGGATCACCGCCGAGCCCGGGCGCTCGATCGCGGCCACCGCCGGAGTCACGCTGTACCGGGTGGGGACGATCAAGGAGCTTCGGGGCGTCCGCACGTATGTGGCCGTGGACGGCGGCATGAGCGACAACCCCCGGCCCGTGCTCTACGGCAGCGGGTACGAGACCTTCCTCCCCCGCGACGCGGCCGCCCCGCGCCCGCGGGCCGCGAGGGTGGTGGGAAAGCACTGCGAGACCGGTGACATCGTGGTGGCCGACGCGCGCCTGCCGTCCGACGTGGCGGTAGGCGACGTCCTGGCCACCCCGGTCACCGGCGCCTACGGCTACTCGATGGCCTCGAACTACAACAAGGTGCCGCGGCCCGCGGTGGTGTTCGTCTCCGGTGGCGAGGCGCGGCTGGTGGTACGGCGCGAGACCTACGACGACCTGATCCGGCTCGACGGATGAGCCCCGTGGGGGGCGAGTCCGGCCCGCCGTTCGTGTGCGAGGCCGAAGCCGGTGAGCGGTAGCGTGAGCTGATGGCGAGGAAGGACGCCGACCAGGTCGCTGCCCCTGCCCGCCTGGACGGGGAGGAGGCGGCCGTGCGCGTGGCCGTGCTCGGCTGCGGCAATGTCGGCGGTGCCCTGGTGGCAACCTTGCTCTCGGACTCCGATGCCATCGCGCAACGCTCCGGTGTTCGCCTCGAGCTCGTCGGCGTGGCCGTCGGAGACCCGGCGCGGCCGCGGCCGGGCGTCCCCGCCGCCTTGATCACCGGGGACGCCAAGGGCCTCGTCAGCGATCCGCGGGTGGATGTCGTGGTCGAGCTCATCGGCGGCGTCGACCCTGCCCGGGGGCTCGTGGAGTCGGCGCTGGCGGCGGGGAAACCGGTCGTGACCGCCAACAAGGAGCTTCTGGCCGCCCACGGGTCGGCCTTGGCGGAAGCGGCAGCCTCGGTCGGGCTCGACCTCCTCTACGAAGCCGCCGTGGCGGGCGCGATCCCGCTCATCCGCCCGTTGCGCGAGTCGCTGGCCGGCGAGCCGATCCGACGGGTCATGGGAATCGTCAACGGCACCACCAACTACATCCTGACGACGATGTCGGAGGAAGGGGTCTCCTACACCCAGGCCCTGGCCGAAGCCCAACGCCTGGGGCTTGCCGAGCGCGATCCCAGCGCGGACGTCGACGGACACGACGCCGCCGCCAAGGCGGCCATCCTCGCCGCGTTGGCGTTCCACTGTGACGTGGTCGCCGACGACGTCCCGCGTGAAGGCATCGCCACCGTGGCCCCCGTCGACATCTCCTTCGCGGCGCGTCTGGGCTACGTCGTGAAGCTGTTGGCCGTCGTCGAGCGGACCAACGGGACGGGAGGCAAAGGGACCGACACCGAGGTTCCGGAGATCTCGGTGCGGGTCCATCCCGCCATGCTTCCCCGTACCCATCCTCTGGCCGCGGTGCGAGGTGCGTTCAACGCCGTGTTCGTGGAGGGCGACAACGCCGGCGAGCTCATGCTCTACGGCCTCGGTGCGGGCGGGCGACCCACGGCCTCGGCCGTGCTCGGCGACCTCATCGACGCCGCCCATCACCTGCGCAGCGGCTCCTCGGCTCGTTTCGTGCCGCGCGTGCGGCCGCGTATCCGCCCCACCGACGACCTGCGTTGTGCCTGGTACATGAACATCGATGTCGTCGATCGACCCGGTGTCCTGGCGGCGGTGGCCCAGCTGTTCGGTGACAATGGTGTGTCGATCCGGTCGATGGAGCAGGTCGGCCTGGGCGACGAGGCCAGATTGATCTTCCTCACTCACGTCGCACGCGAGGGTGACGTGCAGCGCACCTTGTCCGGGTTGCGAGGCCTCGAGGTCGTCGACCACGTCGGCGGGGTCCTGCGCGTGATGGGCGACGAGGAAGAGGCGTAGGTCCGGTGGCCTGGCCGGGAGTCATCGAGGCGTACCGTCCGCTGCTGCCGGTGACGGCGGCGACGCCGGTGGTCACGTTGCTCGAGGGGGGTACGCCCCTGCTCGACGCTCCCCGCCTCTCTGCCCGCGTCGGCGCTCGGGTGCTGTTGAAGCTCGAGGGACAGAACCCCACCGGCTCGTTCAAGGACCGCGGGATGACCATGGCGATGTCGAAGGCGCTCGAGGAGGGCGCCAAGGCCGTCGTGTGCGCGTCGACCGGGAACACCTCTGCGTCGGCCGCAGCGTACGCGGCCCGGGCGGGCATGACCTGCGCCGTGCTGATCCCCGAGGGACACATCGCCCTGGGCAAGCTGGCCCAGGCGCTCGTCCACGGCGCCAAGGTGATCCAGGTGCGCGGCAACTTCGACGAGCTGCTCTCGATGGTCCGCCGTCTCGGGGAGAAGGCTCCCGTGACCGTCGTCAACTCGGTGAACCCGTACCGCATCGAGGGCCAGAAGACCGGGGCATTCGAAATTGTCGACGTGTTGGGGGACGCACCCGACCTCCACTGCATCCCCGTCGGGAACGCCGGCAACATCACCGCCTACTGGCGCGGCTACCTCGAGTACCGAGAGGCGGGTCGCTCCACCAAGCTTCCGCGCATGTTCGGGTTCCAAGCCGCCGGATCCGCCCCCATCGTCGAAGGCCACCCCATCGAGCACCCCGACACGGTGGCGACTGCGATCCGCATCGGGAACCCCGCGTCCTGGTACGGGGCGACGGCCGCCGCCAGTGAGTCGGGCGGTGCGATCGAGGCCGTGACCGACGAGGAGATCCTCGCCGCCTACCGCTTCCTGGCTTCCGAGGAGTCAGTCTTCTGCGAGGCGGCGTCGGCCGCGTCCGTGGCCGGCCTCATCAAGGTGGGCGCTCCGAGCGGTTCCACCGTCGTGTGCGTCCTGACCGGCCACGGCCTGAAGGACCCGGACTTGGCCATCAGCCAGATCTCGGTGCCGACGTCGGTCGAGCTCGACTACGCGGCGGTGCTCGCCGCGGTGGGGCTCTAGGCGTGCCAGGCCCGGGACGGGAACAACTCGGGGTCGGTCGGGGTTGTTGCCTAAGAGGTCCGGTGTCCGGTACGATGTGTGCACCGCCGCTCGCCAGTATGCTTTAGGCATCGCGGGCGACAGGCAATCGAAGCCGGAGTCGCCCAAGCGGTGCTCCGACGGTGACTTGGTGGGGGTGGCGGGGGCCTGACGTAAGAAAACGCCGGGCGTCTTTACCTTTTGTTCCGTGTCCCTTGGCGTCCGGGCTCACCGAGCCGTAACGGGGACGCAACCTAGCGAGGTGACTGATGGCTGCAGAGCAACAGCTCGAGCGGTCCGTACTCGAACGAAAAGAGCGGGAAGAGCTTCGGGCGATCGCCCAGGCGATGTCGCTCGACACGAACTCGCGCAGCAAGAAGGCCGACATCATCGACCAGATCCTGCGCGCCGCGGGGGTCGAGGTATCGGCAGGAAGTGCCAACGGTGGCCCCCGCGCGCCTGCCAAAACTCGAGGTCCAGGCCGGGGTGCCGCATCGAACGGTGAATCCGAAGACCTCGATCTCGACGCCGACGCCAACAACGGGGCCGGGCACGGGCTCGAGAGTGCCAACGGCACGTCGCGGTCGTCCACGTCTGCGTCGTTGTCTTCCTCCTCCTCGGGCTCCTCGGGCTCCTCGGGCTCCTCGGGCGGCACCCAGGTGGATGTCTCGCCCTCCCCGGACGAGGCCGACGAATCCTCGGGCGACTCGGGCCAGTTCGACGGAGAGCAACCGGCGGCAGGCCGCGAGGGGGGCCCCACCCCGTCGGAACGGTCCACCGCGGGGGCTCGCCAGGGTGGCGGGCAGAACCAGAACCGCCAGCACGTCCAGCAAGGTGGTGGCGCCAACGAGCCCGGGAATCGCCGAGGCCGGCGCCGGCGGGGCCGCGAGCGCGGCGCGCCCGGAGGAAGCGGCGAGCGCGAGCTTCAGGGAGGCGGCCAAGAAGCCCAGTACTCCGGTGAGCTGATCCCGGTTCGCGGCTTGCTCGACCTGCGCGACGAAGGATACGGGTTCCTCCGGGCCGAGGGGTACCTGCCGAGCTCGAAGGACGTCTACATCTCGATCAGCCAGGCGCGTCGATTCGCGTTGCGCCGGGGTGACTTCGTCGAGGGTGCCTGCCGTCCGGCGGCATCGAACGAGAAGTTCCCCGCCCTGATCCGCATCGACTCGGTGTGCGGTCTGGCGCCGGACGAAGCACGGGGGCGTCCTCGGTTCGAGGACCTCACCCCGCTGTTCCCCGACGAGAAGCTCCGGCTCGAGACGACCGGTGCGGCCGAGGTGACCACCCGGATCATCGACCTGCTCTCGCCCATCGGCAAGGGCCAGCGGGGAATGATCGTCTCGCCGCCGAAAGCCGGCAAGACGACGATCCTCAAGCAGATCGCCCACTCCATCGAGGCGAACAACCCCGAGGTGCACCTCATCGTCCTCCTGGTCGACGAGCGACCTGAGGAAGTCACCGACATGCGCCGCTCGGTGAAGGGCGAAGTGGTGGCATCCACATTCGACCGGCCGTCCGACGAGCACACCGCCATCGCCGAGCTCACCATCGACCGCGCCAAGCGCCTTGTCGAGCTGGGCAGGGACGTGGTGATCGTCCTCGACGGGATCACGCGGCTCGCCCGGGCCTACAACCTGGCCCAACCGGCGAGCGGTCGGATCATGTCCGGTGGCGTCGACTCCGGTGCCCTGTATCCGCCCAAGCGATTCTTCGGTGCGGCTCGCAACATCGAAGAGGGCGGGTCTCTCACCATTCTGGCGACGGCACTGGTCGAGACGGGCTCGAAGATGGACGAGGTGATCTTCGAGGAGTTCAAGGGAACCGGCAACATGGAGCTCCGGCTCGACCGGCGCCTGGCGGAACGACGCCTGTATCCCTCGATCGACGTCAACGCCAGCTCCACCCGTCACGAGGAGCTCCTGTTCGAGCGCGGCCAGCTCCAGCAGGTGTGGAAGCTGCGACGGGTGCTCAACGCGCTCGCCGCCGACGGGAGCGCGGCGGCCGGGCTCGAGCTGCTCATGGACAAGATCCGCAGCACCAAGAGCAACGACGAATTCCTGGCGGAGATCGCCAAGGGGCCGGCACCGCCCGTCTGAGTGCCGTCGAGCTGAGCCGTCCCGTCACCGGACACGCCGGTCGGCCTGCGACCCCGCCCCGGCCCTCGTCGAGCTCCCGGCGAGCCCCCGGCCCGGCGCCGCCGGCGCACCCCTAGACTGGAGGAATCATGAAGGCTGACATCCACCCCTCCTACGTGGAGTCCCACGTGCGCTGCTCGTGCGGAAACACGTTCGTGACCCGGTCCACCAAGGCGGAGCTCCACGTCGAGCTGTGCAACGAGTGCCATCCCTTCTTCACCGGAAAGCAGAAGCTGGTCGACTCCCGGGGCCGGGTCGAGCGCTTCCAGCGCCGTTACGGGCAGCGGGCCTCGCGGTCGCGCGCCAAGCGCGCCTGAATCCGGCTCCGGCCCGCTCCTGATCGACCGAGGCCCTTGCCTGCGCCGGAGAGGGCGGGGGACTTCGGGCACGTCGGTACCCTGGTGCCATGGACCGGGAGCGCCTCGACGCGTGGGAGCAGGAGTACCAGTCGGTGCTCGACTCTCTGGGCGACCCTGCAGTCGTAGCTGATCAGGCCCGCCTGCGCGACGCGTCGCGTCGTCACAAGGACCTCGAGGCGCTCCTCACCGTGGCGCGACGGCTCAGCCAGGCCGAGGAGAACATGGTGACCGCCCGCCAGATGCTGGCCGAGGCTTCCGGCGAGGACCGCGAGGTCGTGAACGCCGAGATCGAGCAGGCCGCGGCGGAGACCGCTGAGCTCGAGGAAGAGCTCAGCCTCCTCCTGTTGCCCAAGGACCCCAACGTCGGGCGCAACGTCATCGTCGAGATTCGTGGCGCCGAGGGGGGCGAGGAGGCAAACCTGTTCGCCAAGGACCTGTTCGAGATGTACCGGCGCTACGCCGAGCGACACGGGTGGCGCCTCGAGGTCCTCTCCGCCGACCCCTCGGATCGCGACGGCCTCAACGAGGTCACCTTCATGGTGAAAGGCGCCGACACCTGGACGCGTCTGAAGAACGAGGGCGGGACCCACCGCGTGCAACGAGTGCCGGTGACCGAGTCCCAGGGCCGGATCCATACCTCGGCAGCAACCGTCATGGTGCTTCCCGAAGCCGACGAGGTGGAGGTGTCCATCGACCCGGCTGACCTCCGGGTCGACGTGTTCCGCTCGACGGGACCGGGGGGCCAGTCGGTCAACACGACCGACTCGGCGGTGCGCATGACGCACCTGCCCACCGGCATCGTCGTCTCCATGCAGGACGAGAAGAGCCAGATCCAGAACCGGGCCCGCGCCATGCAGGTGATGCGGGCCCGGTTGCTCAAGCTCGAGCAGGACCGTGTCGCCGCCGAACAGTCAGAGCAGCGTCGCAGCCAGGTGGGAGCCGGAAGCCGGTCCGAGAAGATCCGGACCTACAACTTCAAGGAGAACCGGGTGACCGACCATCGCGTCAAGCTGACGCTGCACAAGCTGGACCGTGTGCTCGAGGGGGACCTGGACGAGATCGTGGACGCCCTGCTCGCCGACGAACGCGAACGGCAGATCGCCACGGCCGCCGCCCGGCGCGCGTGACGGTCCGATGACCCGGCACTGCGTCTCGGGGCGCGCCCCGAGCGTGCGCGTTCTGCTGCACCGGAGCTCCCGAGCCCTCGGCTCCGATCCCGAGGCGCGGTGGATCGTGGCGCACGCCACCGGCATGAGGGCCGGAGACCTCGCGGCGCGCCGAGATGTGTCCGTGCCGGGCGCGGTGTCCAACGCCGTGCAGGACATGGTCGACCGCCGTCTAACCGGCGAGCCTCTGCAGTACGTGCTCGGCACATGGGCGTTTCGCACGTTGGAGCTCCGCGTCGACCGCCGCGCCCTGATCCCGAGGCCCGAGTCCGAACAGGTCGTGGCGGCCGCGCTCGACGAGCTGCGCGCCCAGGCGCCTCGAGTTCCCGAGGGCTCGCCACTGGTCGCCGTGGACCTCGGGACCGGATCGGGCGCCATCGCTCTGTCGCTGGCGTCCGAATGGGATCCGCGGGCCCCCTTGGAGGTGTGGGCGACCGACGTCTCGCCCGGCGCCCTGGAGCTCGTCGAGGAGAATCTGGCCGACCTGGCCCGACACCACCCGGAGGCCGCCCGCCGTGTGCGCGTGGCGCCGGGCTCGTGGTTCGACGCCCTCGCCCCCGACCTCGCCGGGCAGGTGCGCCTGGTCGTGTCGAACCCCCCGTACGTGTCGGGCTCGGAGTGGGAGGAGCTCGACCCCGAAGTCCGCGACTACGAGCCGTTCGGTGCCCTGGTCCCGGGGCCGACCGGCTTCGAGGCCATCGAGGTGCTCCTGTCCGGGGCCCGGCGATGGCTCGCTCCGGGTGGAAGCCTCGTCGTGGAATTGGCACCGGGGCAGGCGGCGCAGGCGTCGAACAGGGCGACGGAGCTCGGATACGTCGAGCCCGAGGTTCTCGACGATCTGGCCGGTCGGCGGCGGATGCTCGTGGCCCGCTCGCCGGGAAGGTGACCGGCCGGCGTCGGGCCGGGGTCAGAGGTCCCGACCTGGGCGCGGCGGCGGCCGCGCTCGAGGCCGGGGCCGTGGTGGCCATCCCGACCGACACCGTCTACGGGCTCGCCGTCGACCCGACCCGTCGGGGCGCGACCGACGCACTGTTCGCGCTGAAGTCCCGACCCGAGACGCTCGACCTGCCCGTCCTGGTGGGCTCGATCGAGCAGGCCGACGCGCTGGCGGGGCCGGCGGGCCTCTCACCCTCGGCCCGGCGCCTCGCACTGGAGCTCTGGCCGGGAGCTCTGACCGTGGTCGTGCCCCGGCGTGGCGGTCTTGGATGGAGCCTCGGTGCCCACAACCAGACGATCGGCCTGCGTCTCCCCGATCATGCCGTGGCGCGCGCCCTGTGCGACGAGGTCGGCGCGTTGGCCACCACGAGCGCCAACGTGCACGGTGCACCACCGTGCACCGACGCCGACGCGGTGAGGCGCGCCTTTCCCCCGAGCGTCGTCGTGGTCGACGGCGGTCGGTGTGCGGGCGCGCCGTCCACGGTCGTGTCCCTGCTCGGCGACGCACCCGAGTGCCTGAGGGAGGGTGCGGTGGCATGGTCCGACGTGGTGGCGGTGATCGGGGACGGCGACTGACCGTCGGGCCGACGCTCGCCGTCTGCGTCGAGTCAGGACGAGGACGGCCCGCTCGCGGCGCACCGCACGGGCCGGCTGTGGCAGGCTCTCGCACGGTGGAGCGAGCCGCGTCGGCGGCCGGTGCGAAAGGGGCGTCAGATGCCAGCGGACCACGAGGCGACAGTGCGCGCCTTCTTCGGCGCATGGGTGGAGCGCGATCCCGATCGGCTCACGAGCTTCTTCGCCTCCGACGGCACATGGAGCGAAGCCAACCGGGACGCGGCCAAGGGCCCCGACGAGATCCGCCCCGTCTTCGAGCTCCAGACCAGCTTCGGCTCGGACTTCTCCTTCGAGTTCAAGAGACTGGAAGTGGTGGGCGACACGGTGTTCACCGAGCGCGTCGACAGGTTCGTGATCAACGACACGCCCATGGCGGTGCCTGTCGCCGGCATCTTCGAGTTCGACGCCGACGGGCTCATCAGCGCCTGGCGCGACTACTACGACTGGGCGCTGTTGGAGGCTCAGCTGCTCGCCGCGGGCGTCGACCTCACCGGATTGGAAGGAATCTAGGTCAGGTCCGATCCCCGCTCCGGGGACGAGGGCGGGGACGAGACCATTCCTCTCGGGCTTCCTCTCGGGCGCTCACCGGAGCCGGGCTCCACCGTCGGCGGCAAGGCGGACCTTCCGACCGCAACCCTCACCTTCCATCAGGCCCAGCATGTCGTCGCGCTCGGAGATGTTGCCCCATGCCCGGTGTTGGTCCCCGGTCAGCACGGCCAAGATGGCGAGCTGGGGCGCACCGTCGCGGTCGTGGACGACGGTGTAGGTCTCGATGGTGGCGTCCCCCTCGTACTCCGGAGCGGGAGTGCGTCGGGGAAGGCTGTCCACGGCGTCCTGGGGGCAGACATGGCGGAACCCCTCCGCGGGTGGCGAGGTCGACCACAACCCGATGGCGTGCTTCGTGCTGTACCAGCCCAGTCCGGTGACAAGGCCCAGCGCCCCGGGGTCGGCGCGCAGGCGTTGGGCCATCGAGGCGATGGAGTGACTCACGTAATTGTTGCCGGGGCCACCCGCGAACCCGAGCCCACCGGTGACCGTGAGCGGCCGGCCGGGGTCGTCGAGGGGAAGGCCCAGCTCGCGCGCGGCGATCTGCACGGCACACGGGAAGCACGAGTACAGGTCCACGTGGGCGATGTCGTCGATCCCGGCTCCGGCGACCGACAGGAGCCGGTTTCCCGCGATCCGGATGGCGGGTGACGATCGCAGGTCCTGGCGGTGCGAGAGGAGCCAGTGATCATGGGCATCTGCGCCCGCGACGGGAAAGACCCATCGGTCTCGGGGTACCCCGGCGTCACGCGCCGCGCCCACCGAGCACAAGATGAATCCGGCCCCCTGGTCGACGCGGTCGTTGGCGTTCATCAGCTTCGGGTACGGGAACGACACCATGCGGTTGGACGGTCCCGTCGAGCGCACCTCGTCCGCCGTCCTGACCTGACGGGACCATGCATAGGGGTTCGTCGCCGCCACCGACGAGAAACGAGCCCACAGATCCGACACCCTGCGCTGGTGCTCTTCGACGGTCTCGCTCGCGGCGAACCGCAAGGCGTTCTCGAACAGGGGGAAGACCCGGACAGGTCGGTCGAGGCCCCGGGCTGCCTCGACGTCGGTCACCGGGGCACGGTCGGTGCCGAGCATCACCGGGGGTGGGGTGTCGTCGGCCTGTGTCGTCCACCCCAGGACGGGGCGCTCGGGGTCGCGCCGGGCCGACAGGCGCGTGTACATGCACTCGGCTCCGCTGACCAGAGCCACCTCGAGCTCCCCGGCGGCGATCTGGAGCGCCGTGCGGTTCACCACCGTCTGCGGGTTGTTCCCCCCGATCACCGTGAGCGCCAGCTCCCGGGGGGTGATGCCCAGGCGCTCGGACACGAGCAGGCCAGGGTTCACGTATCGCCAGCTCAGGGGCACCATGACCCGCAGGGACTGGGCCCGTTCCAGGAGCCGCCGGCCTCCGTCGGCGGACCCGCTGTCTTCGCCGGCGGCGCGCAGGGCCCGAGCCATGAGCTCGACCGGTTCGGGGCGCCCGGTCACCGGGACGTCGGGTTCGGGCCTCTTTGTGACCTGTCCCACCCCCACCAGCACCGGCGTCCGAGGGTCGAGGGCCACGGCGCCGAGAGTACCTTCAGGCCCAGCGTGCCCCCGGGGCGGCGGGAGTGCCTCGGTATGCTTCGCCCATGCGCATCGCGGTCGGCTCCGACCACGCCGGCTACCGCCTGAAGGAGTTCCTCGCCGCCCACCTCGCTACGTCGGGACACGACGTCGACGACCTGGGAACGCACTCGGAGGCTCCGGTCGACTACCCGGAATTCGGGGCGGCGGTGGGCCGCGCCGTGTCCGAAGGGCGGGCCGAGCTGGGTCTGTGTGCGTGCGGGACGGGGATCGGCATCTCCATCGCCGCCAACAAGATCCCAGGGATACGGGCCGCACTGGTCCACGACGTCACCACGGCCCGCCTCGCCCGTGCCCACAACCACGCCAACGTGGTGTGCATGGGCGGCCGGATGGTCGGGTTCGAGGTCGCCAAGGACGCCGTCGACACGTTCCTGTCGACAGCGCCGGACGGGGGCCGACACGACCAGCGCATCCGGGAGATCGCCGTCCTCGAGGCGCGCTGAGCGCCCCGACCGGCCGACGTACCTGCTTCACAGAGCGAGACACCACCGAGCAGGGCCATGACCCCTCGGGCACAGCCAGAGAGGACAGAGATGACCGAAGTGAGCGCCGGCTCCGGCCGGGCGTGGTCCCCCTTCGACGAGTGGCTCGCCGACGACCCTGAGCTCGTGGCGTTGCTCGGTGCCGAGATCGACCGGCAGTCGACGACGCTGCAGCTGATCGCGTCGGAGAACTTCACCTCCCCGGCCGTGTTGGCGGCCTCGGGGTCCGTGCTCACCAACAAGTACTCCGAGGGATACCCGGGGCGCCGCTACTACGGCGGGAACCAGGTCATCGACGAAGTGGAGAACCTGGCCCGGGACCGGGCCACGTCCCTGTTCGGAGCCGAGCACGCCAACGTCCAGCCCCACGCCGGGGCCACCGCGAACCTGGCGGTGTACCAGGCGCTGCTCGAGCCGGGGGACACCGTCCTCGCCATGAGCCTCGACCACGGCGGACATCTCACCCACGGCTCGCCCGCCAGCATCACGAGCAAGATCTGGCGCTTCGTGGCCTACGGGGTGTCACCGGCGTCGGCCGATCCCGAGGCGCCGGGGGAGACCATCGACTTCGACGAGGTGGCCGACGTCGCCAAGCGGGAGCGTCCCAAGCTGATCGTGGCGGGCGCCACCGCCTACCCCCGCGTCATCGACGCCCGGCCGTTCCGGGAGATCGCCGACGCCGTCGGTGCCCGGCTGATGTTCGACATCGCCCATCCCGCAGGGCTCGTGGCCGGTGGAGCCCACCCCAATCCCGTCGGCATCGCCGACGTGGTGACACTCACCACGCACAAGACGCTGCGCGGCCCTCGGGGCGGGGCGATCCTGTGCGGCCAGGACCTCGCCAAGGCGATCGACTCCGCCGTCTTCCCGGGGCTGCAGGGCGGTCCGCTCGAGCACGTCGTGGCGGCCAAGGCGGTGGCGTTCCGAGAGGCGTCGCTGCCGTCGTTCCGCGACTACGCGGCCAGGGTGGTGGCCAACGCGCAGTCCCTCGCCCGCGCCTTGGCGGCCGAGGGGTTCCGGCTCGTGTCGGGGGGGACCGACAACCACCTGATCCTCATCGACCTTCGACCCTTCGACGCCGAGCTCACCGGCAAGCAGGCGCAGGAAGTGCTCGACCGTGCCGGGATCACCCTCAACCGCAACACCATTCCGGACGACCCCCGCCCACCCTTCGTCACCTCGGGGCTCCGCCTCGGCAGCGCGGCCCAGACGACGACGGGCATGGGAACCCCGGAGATGGCCCGCATCGCAGGGCTGATCGGCCGGGCCTTGCGCCACCGTGCCAACGAAGCCGTCCTGCGCGAGGTGAGGAGCGACGTCCTCGACTTGTGCGGCGGGTTCCCGCCCTACCCGCAGCTCGTCACGGGCCCGCCGGTGTCCAGCCCGGCCGGAGGCGGCTGAGGCCGTGCCCCCTCTCGGGGCGTACGTGGTGGTGGCGGTGGTCGCCGCCGTCGGGACCTTCGTGGCGATGTTCCCGATCCGCCGTCTCGCCATGCGCGCCCACTTCGTGGTGGAGCCCGACGACCTGCGTGTCCACGCCCGCGTGACCCCGTACGGCGGTGGCATCGCCATGTTCCTGGCCTTCCTGGTGGCCGTCGTGGTCGCTTCGCGGCTGGGTCAGCTCCACGGGTTGTTCGCGGGATCGTCCGAGCCCCTCGGCCTGGTGCTCGGCGCGGCCGTCATCTTCGTGGTGGGGTTCATCGACGACCTCCGGGAGATGTCGGCCCCCGCCAAGGTGGCCGGGCAGGTCCTCGCCGCCATGGTGCTCGTCTTCCTGGGCGTGACGATGTTCCAGTTCAAGGTCCCCTTCGTGGGCTTCTTCGTCCTCTCTCCGGACGTCACGCCGCTCCTCACGGCGTTGTGGGTGATCGTGATCACCAACGCCGTGAACCTCATCGACGGCCTCGACGGGCTGGCCACAGGGATCGTGGCCATCGCCTCGGGCGCCCTCGCCATCTACGGCCTGCGCCTGATGACCCTGGGGTATCTCCCCTCGGACAATCTCGGCCCGCTCATCGCGGTGGTGGCATTCGGGGTGTGCATCGGGTTCCTGCCCCACAACCTGCATCCGGCCCGTGCCTTCATGGGAGACGCCGGTGCGCTGTTCCTGGGCCTCCTCCTGGCGGCATCGACCATGCTCATCGGCGGGCGGACGCCCGACGTCAGCGGGCAGACCTACTTCTTCTTCGCGCCGCTCTTCATCCCGGTCTTCATCCTGGGTGTGCCCATCGCCGACATGGCGTTCGCGTTCATCCGACGCACGGCCAAGGGCACGGGATTCCACACCCGGGACATGAGCCATGTACACCACCGACTCCTGCGCCTGGGCCACGGCCCGAGGCGCACCGTCGCCATCCTGTGGGCGTGGACGGCGGTGCTCTCGGCGTTCTTGCTGTTCCCGCTCTTCTACCAGCGCGCCAACGCCGTCATCCTGTTCGGTGTGATCGTCCTCGGGCTCGCGCTCTACACCCTGTTCCATCCGGGTCTGCGCAAGGACACGATGAACGGCACCGTCAACGGCACGGTCACCATGAACGGCAACAGCGTGGGTGTGCCCGGGCAGGCGCAGTCGGAGAGGCAGGAGGCGAACGCCGGACAGGACGCCGTCCGTGCCGGATCGGGGACCGCATCGGGGGACGGCGCCGAGGGCACCGGGACGGGCCCGGGCGAAGCCGACGAATCGCCTGCACCGGCGCCGGCGGTGCAGGCCGCGCTCCTGGGTGAGGTGCCGCCGGTGGTCCCCGGATCCCTTGCAGAGAGCAAATAATCGCCGCAGAGGGCCTCGTTTTGCCGCGCACGAGGGGCGGATGCGAAGATTGTGCTGTGCGCTTCCCGCTCCCAGTCGGTGTCGATGAACAGACTCCGGTCGTGGTTGCAGTCGGTGCGAGCGCCGGGCACGCCGAGTGATCTCAGGCCAGCCCAGGCGATGCACGGCACCTGCCCTCTGACCGACGCGCGCCAAGCGAGAGGACGTGGAGGAGAAGCCCCCCCCGAGGGCCTTCGACCTCATGGCCATCGGCGTGGCGTCGGCGCTCATGATCGGCGGTGGACTGGGCATCGGCTTGGCCGTCGACGCGTGGTTGCACAGCAGTCCTGTCGGCACCTTGCTGGGCCTCGCCTTCGGCATCGTTGCCGCCGTCGGGAGCACCGTGAAACAGATTCGCAGGCTCATGTAGCGGTGGCACCGGTGTCGGCGTGGCCGGATCCGACGGGTGGTCCGCTGTGATGGTCAACCTGTTCTCCCAGTTCTCGTTGCCCCAGATCTCCGTCGTGGCCCGGAGGACGGTCCTCGTCGCATGCGGGGTGGGCGCGGTCGCACTGGTCATCGGCGTGGTGGCCGGATATCCGCTGGTGGGGTTGGGGGTGTGCCTGGGACTGGCCATGGCGCTCGTCAATTTCCGTCTGATCTCGCGCGCCACGGTGAAGGCGGCGGCGTCCCCGGACGAGAACAAACGTCGGCCGCTCGCCTTCAACACGCTGGGCCGGCTGGGGGTCATCAGCGTCATCGCCCTGACCATCACGTTCTTTGTGCGCCCGCTCGGCTTCGGCACGCTCGTCGGCTTGGCCGTGTTCCAGTTCGCCCTGCTCGCCAACGTCGTCGTGACCATGCTGCGGCACCCCCTCATGGGTGACACGTCGATGGGCACACCCTTCGCCGACGACGAGGACGACGCGTGATCGCATCGGTGCACTTCTTGGCCACAAACATCGAGGTCGGCACGCATGTCCAGCGTGACGGGCTTGATCTCGACACCATCTGGTCGACCGTCGCCGCCATGGTGATCGTCATGGCCATGGGCCTGACCCTCCGGGCCAGAGCGACCAGCGGCGTGCCCGGGAAGCTGCAGCTCGTCTGGGAGTGGGGTGTCGAAGCGGTCCAGAAGCAGGTCGAGGGGACCATCGGCCCCCGGGGCGCGGCGGTCGTCCCCCTGGCGGTGGCGTTGTTCGTCTTCATTCTGGTGGCGAACTGGTTCTCCGTCCTGGGCATCGGATCGGAGATCGAATGGATCGGGACGCCCACCAGCGACATCAACGTGACCCTGGCGCTGGCGCTCATCGTGATCATCCCCGTGCACATCGCCTCGATCCGCTCCCGGGGGTTTGTCGGCTACATCAAGCACTACGTGGGACAGCCCTTCCCGAAGGCGCTCTTCCTGGTGAATATCTTCATCAACGGCGTGGAGGAGATCGCCAAGCCCCTCACCCTGGCCCTTCGTCTCTTCGGCAACCTGCTGTCGGGCGGCCTCATGCTGGCGCTGATCGCGGCGCTCGGGGTCTGGAGCATCTCGCACGTGCCGATCGGCGATATCGCTACCGTCATCCTCAACCCGGTGTGGAAGGTGTTCGACCTCGCCATCGGCGCCATCCAGGCCTTCATCTTCTCCCTCCTCACGATCCTCTACTTCGACACCGCCATGAGCGACGCGCACTAGCGGCGGCTGCTCGGCAACCGATCTCGCGACAACACACACCAAAAGGAGCATCACCAATGTCAGACACAGGGCTCGACCACGCGATCAGCCTCGCCGGCGCCATGGTCGGTGGGGGTCTGCTGATGGGCGGCGGAGCGGTCGGCGCCGCCATTGGCGACGGTCTCGCCGGCAGCCAGACCATCGCCGGAGTTGCCCGGCAGCCAGAAGCACAGGGTCGGCTGTTCACGATCATGTTCTTGACGGTCGGACTCGTCGAGGCCATGTACTTCATCAACCTCGCCTTCACGGCGCTCTTCGTGTTCTCCCTCTACAAGAAGGGCGGGCCCTGAGCCCGAGGGCGCACGAGTCCCGTGAGGATGGCCAACGCCGATCAGAGGCAGAGCGCCCGCTCGTCCCGACCTGCCGGCGCGTGCCGACGACGGGGCCTGGTGACCGGCGGTGCCGGGAGCCTGATACCCACAACCGAACAGAGGCAGAACCGACATGATTGCGAGTAGCAACTTCCTGATCCCCAATGCGACCCTCATCGTCGAGGTCGTCGCCTTCCTGATCGTGCTGGGCTTTGTCGCGAAGGTCGTGCTGCCCCCGCTCAACAAGGCGCTCGGGGAGCGCCAGGAGCAGATCCGCACCGCCCTCGACGCGGCCGAGACAGCGCGTGTCGAGGCCGCGGAGGCCGACGCGAAGCGCCAGGAGACGCTCGACGAAGCCCGCCGGCAGGCCCGCGAGATGATCGCCCAGGCCAACAAGGCGGCGGAACGGGTAGCCGCCCAGGCCGAGGAGCGGGGTCGCATCGAATACGAGCGTCTCGTGGCCAGGGCGGAAGCAGAGATCGCCTCGGCACGCCAGCGCGCCGTGGACGAGGTCAGCTCGAAGGTCGGGACGCTGGTGATCGCGGTCGCCCGCCAGGTGATCGCACGCGAGATCGACGCGTCCAGCCATCGCGCCTTGATCGACGAGGCCGTGGCGGCGCTGCGCGGGTCCGTGGACACCACCGCCAGCAGTCCGCAGGGCTGACCGGGCCGAGCTGAGCGGGCGAGAGAGAAGCCGGCCATGCACCAATCACTTCGGGGCTACACGACGGCGGTCCTGGCCGACGTGGCCCGGACCGCGCTCGGCGACGAGATCGCCGAAGACCTGAACGCGGTGGCACACCTCGTCTCGCGCACCAACGCCCTCGCCGTGACCCTCACCGACTTCGGAGTGCCGACCGCAGCCCGAAGGGCCGTTCTCCAGGACCTGCTCGAGTCGCGTGTGCAACCCATCGCCCTCCGGATCGTGCTCAGGGCCGTGGAGACCGAGCGGGTGGAGGAGTTCCCCACCGTCCTCCACGAGCTCTACGAGCTCGCCCGCCACACGCACGACCTGCCCCCCGAAGAGCTGCGTGCCGAGGAGCCGATCGTGAGCCGGTTGGCGTGGCGCGAGTTCATGGCCGGGTATGCGGACGCGGTCTTCGAAGGGATCTCGGAGACCTCCGAGCTCGAGGAGATCGAGGACCAGCTGTTCCGCTTCGCCCGCGTCGTCGAGTCGAGCGCCTCGCTCCGCAGCGTCCTCTCGGACACGACGCTGCCCGTCCCGACCAGGGAGCAGATCCTGGACGACCTTCTCGAGGGGAAGGTGCAGGTGGCGACGCTCCGGCTCATCCGCGTCACGATTCAAGGACGCGTGCGCGACCTCGCCGCGTCGCTGGACTGGCTCGTCGAACAGGCGGCACGCGCCAGAGGGTGGCGAGTGGCCCGGGTCTACACCGGCCTCCCGATCGACGATGACGAACACCGCATCCTGGCCGAGGCGCTGGAGCACCTCACGCACCGGCCGGTGGAGCTGCAGATCCTGGCCGCACCCGACATTCTCGGTGGTGCGGTGATCCAGATCGGCGACCTGCTCGTGGATGCCAGCGCGCAGCGCCGTCTCGACCAAATGGAAGAACACCTCCTCAGCCACGAGGGGGCAACGCGAGGAGCGCAGACCTGATGGCAGAGCTGACCATCAACGCCGACGAGATCGCCGCCGCGCTACAGCGGCACGTCACCGATTACACGCCCGAGGTCTCCGCCGAGCAGGTGGGGCGCATCACCGAGGTCGGGGACGGCATCGCCCGCATCAGCGGGCTTCCCATGGTGGCGGTGAACGAGCTGCTGGAATTCGAGGACGGCACGCTCGGGATTGCCCTCAACCTCGACGAGGACACCGTGGGTGCCGTCGTGCTGGGCAGTGACGCCCACATCGAGGAGGAGCAGCTGGTCCGGGCGACGGGGCGGATCCTGTCGGTGCCCGTGGGCGACGGGCTGCTCGGCCGGGTGGTGAACCCTCTGGGCGAGCCCATCGACGGCAAGGGCCCGATCGGGGCCACCGCGACGCGCCGGCTCGAGGTCCAGGCACCGGGCATCGTGGCCCGGCAACCGGTGAAGGAGCCCCTGCAGACGGGGATCAAGGCCATCGACGCCATGACCCCGATCGGCCGTGGCCAGCGCGAGCTGATCATCGGCGACCGCAAGACCGGAAAGACCACCGTCGCCATCGACACGATCCTCAACCAGAAGGGCCAGGGGGTGAAGTGCATCTACGTCGCCATCGGCCAGAAGGGGTCGTCGGTGGCTCAGACGGTGGCGACCCTCGAGGCCCACCAGGCCATGGACTACACCGTCGTGGTGAGCGCGCCTGCGTCGGAGCCCGCCCCCTTCAAGTACATCGCCCCCTACGCCGGGTGTGCCATCGGCCAGCACTGGATGGACAACGGTGAACATGCCCTGATCGTTTACGACGACCTGTCGAAGCAGGCGGAGGCGTACCGTCAGATGTCGCTGTTGCTCCGCAGGCCCCCGGGCCGCGAGGCATACCCGGGGGACGTGTTCTACCTGCACAGTCGACTGCT
>JARLGQ010000020.1 GCA_031292675.1 Acidimicrobiales bacterium | reverse complement strand
TTGTTCACCGTCGTCTCGACTTCGCCGTCGTAGAACTGGCCCACCTTGTGGAGCATGACGTCGAGCGCACCGGTCTGTTCGCCCACCTCTACCATCTGGGTGACGAGGGTGGGGATGATCTCCTCGTGCTCCCGCAGGATGTCGGCCAGGGCCCGCCCCTCCCTGACACCGGCCTTGGCATCCAACAGCGCGTTCCCCACGATGCGGTTGCCGGCCGTGTCGGCGACGATGTCGAGCGACTCCAGGATGGGGACACCGGCCTCGATGAGTGATGCCAGCGTATGGGAGAAGCGCGCCAGCGACACCTTGTGGATCAGCTGTCCGAACACCGGGGGCTTCAATTTGAAGGCATCCCACTTCAAGCGCCCCGTCTCCGTCTTGATCCAGCGGCGGAACAGCACGACCGCGGTCACGAGCACCGCTACCACGACAAGCGACCCGGGGCCGAGGACTACCTTGGAAATGTCGATCACGATCAGGGTCGGCGTGGGAAGCTTGGCGTGGAGCTGCGCGAACAGCTTGGTGAACACGGGCACGATGAAGATGAGCAGGGCCAGGAAGATGACGACCATCACGGACACGACGACGATGGGATAGGTCATCGCCGACCGGACCGTGCGGCGCAGCACCGCCTGCTTCTCCATGGTCGAGGCCAGTTCCAGTAGGACGGCGTCCAGGTGTCCCCCCGCCTCGCCGGCTTGGACCATGGTGATGAACAGGACGCTGAAGATCTTGGGGTACTTGGCGCACGCCGCTGACAGCGACGAGCCCCGCTCGACGTCCAACCGGACTTCGCTGAGAACCCGGCCCAGCTCCTTGTTCTCGACCTGGCTGCCGAGGATTCCCAGGGACCGCACCACCGACAGGCCCGAGTCGATCATGGTGGCGAGCTGGCGGGTGGCGACCGCGATCTCGGTCAGCTTGACCCGGTTGGAGAACCCCGGGATGGAGATCTCCTTGTGGACGTTCATCTTCGACTTCGGTGTCACCGCCAGGGGGAGATATCCCATCTCGCGGAGCTTGCTCACGACCAGAGCCAGGCTGTCGCCCTCCAACTGGCCCTCGACGAGCTTGCCGGTGCGGTCTCGGACCTTGTAATCGAACGTCAACGCCATGACAGGCTCCTACGAGTTCAGGTGGTTGCGGAGGTCTTCCTCGTTGCGGCACCGGTCGAAGGCGACGGCCTCGGTGATGCGGCCCGTCTTCACCAGCTTCGCCAGACCCTGGTCCATCGTCTGCATGCCATACTGACCACCGGTCTGCATGAGCGAGTAGATCTGGTGGGTCTTGGCGCTCCTGACCAGGTTGCGGATGGCCGAGGTGCACACCATCACCTCGCAGCACGCAAGCCGCCCCGTGCCGTCGGCATTGAGCAACAGCTGCTGGGTGACCACACCTTCGAGGGATCCGGCGAGCATCGTGCGCACCTGGTCCTGCTGGTTGGTGGGGAAGACGTCGATGATGCGGTCGATGGTCTGGGGCGCGTCCTGGGTGTGCAACGTGCCGAACACCAGGTGGCCGGTCTCGGCCGCCGTCAACGCCATCGAGATGGTCTCGAGGTCACGCATTTCACCGACGAGGATGACGTCGGGGTCCTCACGCAGGACCCGGCGCAGGGCCTCTGAGAACGACATCGTGTCCTGGCCGACCTCGCGCTGGTTCACCATGGCCCGCTTGTGGGTGTGGAGGAACTCGATGGGGTCCTCCACGGTCACGATGTGCAGGGGCTTGGACCGGTTGATGATGTCGACGAGGGATGCCAGCGTGGTCGACTTCCCCGACCCGGTGGGGCCGGTGACGAGGACCAGACCGTGCCGCATGTCGGTGAAGGACCGGATCGACTCGGGGATGCCCAGTACGTCGAAGGGCGGGATCTCGTGAGGGATCGACCGCATGGCGGCGGCCACGGTCCCCCGCTGCTGGAACACGTTGAGCCGGAACCGTCCCACGTCGACGATCGAGTGGGAGGTGTCGAGCTCCTTCTCGGCCTCGAAGCGCTCACGGAGCGACTGGGGCAGGATGCCGAAGACCATGTCCCGGATCGTCTCGTTGTCGAGGACCGGGCAGCCTTCGATGGGCCGGATGGCGCCGTGCAACCGGATGCACGCCGGCAGACCGGTGGTGACGTGAAGGTCCGAAGCGCCGACGCTCACGGCGTAGCGCAGGAGATCGTCGAGGTGCAGTTCCGCCTCACCGCTCTCCTCCCGGTTGGGGCTGGCGTACAGACCCCCTCCCGAACCCCCGTTGGTCGAGGCCGGGGCGGAGCCGTTGCCGGCCCCGTCGCCCATGAGTCCCGCCGAGCCGTTGGCCTGTACCGGGGCAGGTGCCGGAGGCTCGATCGACGCCAGCAGGCGCTCGATGGCGATCGGGTTGGCCAGCACCGGAACGACGACGTGACCGACGAGCACCGACAGCGCCCGTACGTCGTCCTCGTCGGGCGGGTCTCCGAACGCCGTGGTCAACTGGTCGCCGTCGAGGCGATAGCCGACCGCTCCGTACTCGAGCGCCACGGTCAGGGGCGTGGCCGCCAGTGCCTGGTCGCTCGGTCGGTCGTGTTCGAGGTCGACGACTGGGAGCTTGGTGAGCTGTGAAAGAAGACCGAGGACGACCTCTTGGGACGTCACGTCTCGCGAGATGAGCAGAGCCGGGAACGACAACCCTCGATCGGTGGCCTCGTTGAGAATGGGGGCGACAGCGGTGTCATCCGCGTATCCGTCGGACACGATGGAGTGCGCCAGGCGTCGGGCCCATTCGACGCGGGTGCTTGCGGAGGGGCTCATGCGACCACCCGGAGCACTTCCTCGAGGGTTGTCTCACCCTCGAGCGCCTTGCGAATGCCACTCCGCCGGAGGGTCACCATGCCCTGTTCGACTGCAAGCTTGTGGATGTCATCAGCCGTTCCTCCCTCGATGATCAGCCGCTCGACGTCTTCGGTGACGACGAGGAGCTCGAGGAGCGCTTTGCGTCCCCGGTATCCAGTGTTCGAACATGCGGAGCAGCCCACCGCCCGGAAGAGGGTGGGCTTGTCGGCGTCCGCGTACACCTCGTCGGGCCTCCAGCCCGCCGCCACGATGTCGGCCTCGGTGGCGTCGAAGGGCTCGCGGCAGTGGGTGCAAAGGCGACGCGCCAGGCGCTGGGCCAGGGCCCCTGTCACCGCTGAGGTGACGAGGTAGGGCTCGAGGCCCATCTCGACGAGACGCATCGGCGTGCTGGCCGAGTCGTTGGTGTGCAGCGTGGCGAGCACCAGGTGCCCCGTGAGGGCGGCCTCCACCGAGATCATGGCCGTCTCCCGGTCGCGGATCTCCCCCACCAGCACGATGTCGGGGTCCGACCGCAGGATCGAACGCAACGCCGAGGCGAAGGTGAGGCCCGCTTTGACATTGAGCTGCACCTGGTTGATGCCCTTGATGCGCAGCTCGACGGGGTCCTCGACGGTGATGATGTTCTTTTCGGGATTGTTGAGCGCGGCGAGCGTGGCGTAGAGCGTCGTGGTCTTGCCCGACCCCGTCGGCCCCGTCACGAGGATCGTGCCGTAAGGCCGGTGATAGATCTTCTCGTAGATCTCGAGCAGGTCGGGGTCGAAGCCCAGGTCCTCGAAGCCCAGCACGACGTTGGACTTGTCGAGGACTCGCATGACGACTTTCTCGCCGTAGATGGTGGGCAGCGTCGCCATGCGGAGGTCGATGGGACGGTTGCCGACGGTGAGGGAGATCCGGCCGTCCTGGGGCAGCCGGTGCTCGGCGATGTTGATGTCCGCCATGACCTTCAGGCGCGTGGTCACCGCCGACGCGATCGCCCTTGGTGCGGTGGAGATGTCGTGGAGCACACCGTCGATGCGGTACCGGATCCGGAGGTTCTCCCCCGTGGGCTCGACGTGGATGTCCGACGCCCGTTCGTTGAGGGCCTGGAGGACCAGGAGGTTCACATACCGGACGATGGGGGCGTCGTCCACGATGGCCTGGATGTTCCCCAGGTCCTCGTCGCCCATGTCCTCGAAGTCCGACGCCGCCGCCGTGGCGACCTCACTGGCGTCACCACCCTGGTGGTACGCCTTGTCGATGAATGCAGTGATCTGGGACCGGGTGGCGACGACGGTGACGAAGTTGCGGCCGATGATGGTGCGCAGGTCGTCCATGGCGAACACGTCGGTGGGATTGGACGCCGCCACCACGGGCACCCCGTCGCGCAGCCCCATGACGAGCACGTTGTGGTGCCGCGCCGTGGCTTCGGGGAGGTGGTACGCGGCCGCGAAGTCGACGGTCTGCACTTCGAGGTCGACGAACTCCAAGCCCATCTCCTGGGCCATGCCCCACATGAGGTCCGCTTCGGTCACCAGACCGCGCAGGGTCAGGATCCGCGCGATGGCCTGACCGGTCCGCTCGCGCTCTTCGAGGACGTCGGTCATGTCCTCGAGCGACACGCGCTCGCCTTCGACGAGGACCCGGGCCAGAGGGGGGAAGCCGGCCAGCCCCTCGGGGACCCCGTCGGTCTCGGAGACCTCGATGTTCTGCTCGAACTCTCCGACGACCTGGTCGACGAGGTCCGCCGCGAGCACCACGTCCGCTACCTGATTGGGTCCGGGCCCCGCCGGCGGCTTCGGCTCGGGTGTGGCCTCGGTTTGAGGAGAGTCGGTGACGACGAGATCCGTGCTCTCCACCGCGCCTTGGGCGGCCGGTTCGACCGGCGCCGGGGACGGGGCCGTGACCGTCGAAGCCCCGAGCGAGGTGTCGATCGCCTCGAGCGCGGCGGCGAGGACGTCCTCGGGCCGCTCGGGGCGCACCTCGTCTGCCTCGCTTCGTGCGGTGCGGGGCACCGACGTGTTCGCCGGCCCCGGCTCGCTGGGCACGGGCGCGGCGGTCGGAGCCTTTTCCGCTGGTGTCGCTGGTGTCGCTGGTGTCGCGGTTGGCGCAGGTGCCGCCGGTGCCAGAGGTGGCAGGGGGGGCAGCGGCGGCATGGGCGGAGGGGGAGGAGGGGGTGGCGCGGATCGCGGCTCTGTCTCTATGGGAGGTGCCGACGCCGACGCCACCGACTGGCCGTTGACCTGTGGGCTCGATCCGTTCTTCGAGTCGGCCTGCGTGCGTTGCTTCGAACCTGCCGACGTGTCCTTGCGCTTTTCCCTCTCCCCGTAGACAACGGTGAGGCACGCGTCGATCTGCTCGTCGCTGGCCACCACGGCGACGAACTCGCGGCCGATGACGGCTCGGAGGTCGTCCATGGCGACGACGTCGGCGGGGTTCGACGTGGCTACCACCGGCGCACCGAACCTGCGGCCGATCGGGACGACATGATGCTTGCGAGCGACCGCGACGGGTACCACCGTCGACACCGAGGCGTCCACGTTGAATCGCTCGAGGTCCACGAACTCGAGGTGGTGTTCGTCCGCGAGCATCCGGACGGCATCCACATTGCTCATGCTTTGATGCATCGGCACGTAGCCAGCCCGGATTGAACGCCGTCGGTGACAGTGGGACGCCCGCCCTGCGCACCGGGGGCCCGGAGGCTGCCGTGCTAGCGTGACCGCCTTGTGAATGAGCGGGGACCTCGTGACCTTTCCCCTGGTCAGAGGCACAGTTGGTAGTCGGGATCGTCGGGGCGGCGGTCGCCTCCGACGCCCGTGTTCTGGTCACCGCGGCGGCTGCGGTGACCGGGATTGCAGTCGGTTCCTTCCTGAACGTCGTGGTCTACCGGGTCCCCCGTGCCCTGTCCGTGGTGCGGCCCGCGTCGTTCTGCCCTGCCTGTGGCACGCCCATCGGCACCTGGGACAACGTGCCGCTCCTGTCGTGGCTGGTCCTGAGGGGCAGGTGCCGCCACTGTGGCGAGCCCATCTCGGCTCGCTACCCGGTCGTCGAGGCAGCCACCGGGGCGCTCTTCGCCGCCGTGGCCTGGGTACTCGGCCCCCATTGGGGCGTCCCGGGCATGTGTCTCCTGGGTGCGACCGTTGTGGCCCTGGCCGCCATCGAGCTCGACGGGATGGCTCCACCTGCGTCGGTCTCACTGGTCGGCACGGCCCTGGGGGCGGTCCTCCTGTCCGCCGGGGCGCTGGCCGACCGGCGCTGGTGGCATCTCGGCGGCCTGTGGATCGGGATCGCCGTCGCCGCCGGCGTGTCGGCGGCAGGGACCCTGGCGGCCCGAGGGCGCGGTGTCACGTCGACACCGTTGTGGGCCCTGGTCCCGGCCGGCGCCGTCATGGGGTGGGTCGGCGGCGTCGGCGTGGCGGTCGGTGTGGCGACGGCGGCCGTGGTTCTCGTGGGTGCTTCGGTGTTCCCGCGCACGCGCTTGAGCACGCGCACACGCCAGGGGCAATCGCGAAAGGTCTCGGGCCTCGCCCTGGCCGGGGCCGTCGCCAGCGCGGCGGCCTTGGTCAGCGCCTTCGTTGCGGGGAGCTCGATCGGGCCCTGAGCGCCTCTCGGGGACGCAGTGCCTACCGCAGGTCGTCTCAGGAAGCCGCGGCCGAGACGAAACCGCGCCCGGTCTGCACGATCCCCATCCGCTCGAGCCTCACCTTGAGGTCGTGCGGGTTGGACGCAGCATTCATCGCTTCGCGCAGGTCGATCATCTCGTCGCGCAGCAATTCCGCGAGCGACTGGTCGAAGGTCTGCATGCCGTAGTACTCGCCCTCCGCCATGATCTCGTTGATGTCCGATGTCTGGACGGGGTCCAAGATCGCCTGTTGGATGCGTCCGTTCACCACCATGATCTCGAGCGCGGGGACTCGGCCCTTTCCGTCGGCTCGGGGGATCAGCCGCTGGCAGATCGTCCCCGTCAACGCCCCCGCCAGGCTCACCCGCACCTGTCCCTGCTGGTGGGGTGGGAAGAAGTCGACGATCCGGTTGACGGTCTCGGTGGCAGTCGTGGTGTGCAGCGTCGAGAACACGAGGTGACCCGTCTCCGCCGCCGTCAGCGCGGTGTGGACGGTCTCCGGATCGCGCATCTCGCCGACCAGGATCACGTCGGGGTCCTGGCGGAGGATCGTCCGCATGGCGGAGCTGAAGGTGTCGGTGTCGAACCCGACCTCTCGTTGGTCGATGGCGGCCATGTCGTCCTTGTGGAGATACTCGATCGGGTCCTCGATGGTGATGACGTGGCACGACCGCACGTGGTTGATGTGGTCCACCATCGCCGCCAGCGTGGTGGTCTTGCCCGACCCGGTTGGGCCCGTCACGAGGACGAGGCCCCGGTGATGCTCGCTCAGGCGGCGCACGACATCGGGGAGGCCGAGTTCGTCGAAGCTCGCCGCAGTCGTGCGGACCCGTCGCATGGCCAGGGCCACCGACGACCGCTGGTAGAACGCGTTGGTGCGAAAGCGCCCGAGCCCCGGGACGCTGTACGCGAAGTCCGCCTCGTGCTTCTCCTCGAATGACTCGGCGATCTTGGGCGGCATGATCTCCTTGGCCAGCGCGAGAGTGTCCTCATCGGTGAACTCCGGCTCGTCGTCGAGCGTGCGCAGGAGCCCGTCGACGCGGACGCGTGGAGGCGCGCCGGCCTTGATGTGCATGTCCGAGCCGTCGAGGTCGGCCAGGATGTGGAGCAGTCGGTCGAGGTTTTCGTGGTTCATGAAGGCCTCAGTCTAAACGAACTCCTCCCCTAGTCCAACCGTTTTCGTGGCGAATTCAGCGCTCTTCGTGGCATAAATCGGCTCCAGTAGGCACGGGGCATGGGACTTCCGACCCAGATCCGCACCCTCGGGTCAAGCGGGTCGTTGACCCCGGACCGCGCACGCGTCAAGGTCATGGTCAGAGGATCCAGGCCGGTGGTGCAAGGGACGACGAGGCGATGCAAGGACCGGAGATGCCACCGAACAAGGTAGAGCCCCAAAGTGCGGCGCCACCGGCGCTGCGTGAGGGCCCCCTGGTGCTTTCCGACGTCTATCTGCTTACCGCCGAGAGCCAAGGAAGCACTGCCGTTCCCGGTTTGACCGTCCAGCTCGACGAGTCCGGTCTCACGGTCCGCAAGCCGGACGGGACAACAGGGGCCTTCCTGGCATGGACAGAGGTATCGGGATTGGTGGCCGACAGAAGGATACGGACACCGGCGGGGAGCCAGGGCGTCGTCCTCGAGGCAGTCACGACGACCCGGACGCACCGGTTCGTGGTCCCCAGTGACAATCCCGAAGGGCTCCGGCACGAGATCAGACAACTCTCCGGCACCATGGTGGTCCCGAGCACGAAGGCCGGCCCCGGCGACAGGAGACGCTCCGGGGTGCTCGTCGGGGCGCTGGTCGTCGTCATCGTGGCCGCGATCGCGCTCGCAGTCCTGGTCGCGACCGGAACCGTGAAGTTTTGACGGTCTGAGGCATCGGACGAAGCGTGGCGGGGCAGCCACGATTCACCGATCGTCACACAATCGCAATACCGTTGAGGGTTGATCGTCGCGCTTTTGGGCGATGATCCTCGCATGGAACCGCTCGTTCTGGAGTCCTGTCACAGCACCTGGCTGTTCGATACCGACCGGATGCGCTTCCGCCGCGTCCTGAAGGGCCTCGACCTAGACAGTCATCCTGCTTCCACCGGCTGGCGGCCGTACTTCGGGCTCGACATCGACCCTGTGTCGGAGTCCTTCGTCGTGCTGCTCAACCCCGAAGGCACGCGCTTGCTTAGGTCATGGCGACATGTCGAGCACTGCGCCCAATGTGGAGGAGAGGCGACAGGCGAGTTGTCCCTCGACGATCTGCGGAGCGCGGCCCGCGCCTGACGGGTCTCGCACCCGGCGGTGGGCCTGGTTCCGACCCCGGCCCACGCCGATCCCGCCCCCCGAGGGCCGGCGCAATCTGACCCACGAAGGTCGTGGTCCCGAAGGCTCTGCCGGGTGCGCCCGCACGGCCTGTCGGGTCCAATTTGGACTTTCAGCCCCGGTGGTCGGCTGACTACGCTTTCCTCCTGGTCTTGTTGCCAATCGGCAGGTTCGCCGTAGGCAGTCGGGCGCGCAGCACCGTGGTCCCGACGCGCTGACAACGGCTGCCGGGGTCACCAGGGGGGAACCCGGGCATGACAATCGAGAGCGGTCACCACGAAGCCCAGCCGTCGTCGGCTGACCTCGCCCGGTCGACGGCCTCGGCGTCCGCCGAGCTTTGGCACGAGATCCTCGGTCGGCTCCGCGTGGTCCAGGAAAGCCAAGCCTCGCTCGCCGGTTCCATCGAGACCCTGGGCCTCATGGTCCGCGACGCCCTCGGCTCCGAGTCACACCCCAAGATCGACGCACACGGCATCGGTGTGTCCTCGGACGGGCCGAACTCGGGGACTCACCGGTCACCGACTCCCGCTCCCGAATGGGCCGAATCGCTGGAAGTGCCCGAGGGGGTCGATTCGCCGAAATCTGGGACTGAATCGGCTGTGGACCGCCATCAAGGACCGAGACCGTCCGAGGACTTCGGCCTCCGATTCAAGGACGGGGCCGGTCCTGCCGACAGTGTCATCACGTGCGTCGAGGCCTCGGCGCAGCGGGCATGGAGCGGAGCGGCAGACGTGCCAGAACCAGCGGTGGAGACAGACGTACCCGAACCAGTGTTCTACGTTCCTCCGTTCGAAGAGGAAGTCCTTCCCGCCACCTCGGTGGCGGAGCTCAGTGCCAGTGCCCTCGATGCCGTTCTGGTCTCCGAATTCGGCCCCGAGACCGCCCGGGTGCCCCGTCCGGCAGCCCCTTCCGACGCCGCCGCCGTTCGCGACCCCGCCGCCGTTCGCGACCCCGCCGCCCTTCCCGACATAGGGGCCGTTGCCGACACGGCAAGCGGTCCTCACGCCGCGGCCGTTTCCGAGCCGGGGAACGTGAGCGAGCCGGAGCCTTCCACACCCCATGCCGACACACGCCGGCCCGAGCAGGCCGCATCCGAGCGTCCGACCCCCGACAACGGGCCACCGCGCGCGGCACCGACGACCGACCACAACAAGATCCTCGACATCCTGCTCGGGACGTCGCAATCCACCGAGGGCGCGCGGTCGCACACCGACACGCGTGCGACCGCCAGTGCCACTGCCTCGAACACCACCCCGGCACCTCCGTTCGTGCCCGCCCCGGAGATGGCTGCGCCGCCACCTCCGCCACCTCCGCCCCCGCCGCCTCCTCCCCCCGTCTTCACCGAAGAGGCGCCGCCGCCTCCGCCGCCCCCACCCCCGCCGCCGCCTCCTCCCCCCGTCTTCACCGAGACGACGCCGTCCTCGCCTGTGTTCTTGACCCAGGAACCGAGTCGAGACGGCGCAGCGACGGAGCCGTCTCCGGCTGTGGCGCCCACACCTGTGGCTCCGAATGGTCCGGTCGGGTTCTCGTCCAAAGAGTCGCCCGGTATGGATCTGGCCTCAGCCCTGGCGGCACCGTTGGCCACGCCGTATTCGTTGCCCGATCCGCCGGTGTTCGAGACGCCTACCACCCACATCAACGGGATCGATCCGTTCGCCGCGTCCATCGATGCCGAGGACGAGGAAGACACCGCGACCGGAACCTCGGATCCTCACTTCTCGTCAGCGGCGTCGATGGCCACCGAGATTCTTTCGGTCGCACCCGAGACCGCCGTCGCAGTGGTTCCTGACGATTCGGATCCGGAGGCGGAGCTGATCACCAAGGACGTCACCTTGATCGCCCGCGGGCGCAAGAAGCGGTTCCGCATCCGCTGATTCCCGGCCACCCCGCTTCCCAGCCGCTGGCGGCAGGGGCGGGTCTGACGTCTAGAGCGCCGGGCGCCGCCAGGTGCCGACGCTACCGCCGGTCTTCTCCCACAGCGCCAATTCCCCCACGCTCATGGAGCGGTCCGCCGACTTGCACATGTCGTAGATCGTCAGGGCGGCCACCGTGCACGCGGTGAGGGCCTCCATCTCGACGCCCGTGCGGTCCACGGTCTCCACCTGCACCTCGACCTCGACGAAGTTGTCGCCGATCGTGAAGTTGACGTGGATGCCCCCCACCAGGAGGGGCCTGCACATCGGGATCAGGTCGGGCGTCTTCTTGGCGGCCTGGATCCCGGCGATGCGGGCCGCTCCGAGCACGTCACCTTTGGTGATGGCGTTGCTCGCCACCTTGGCGGTGGTCTCGGGCGCCATCATGACCTTGCAGCGGGCGAGCGCCCTGCGATGGGTCGGCTCTTTGGGGGTCACGTCCACCATGCGGGCACCACCCAGAGGATCGAGGTGCGTCAGGCTTCGGTCGACCACGGCCCGAAGTCTACGTCACCAGGGCCTTCCCGGGCCCTGACCGGTCGGCCAAAGGAACGACAACCTGCGCCACGGCGGTAGACTTGGCAGTCGAGGGTGACGAGTGCCAGAGGGGCCTCCCGGGCGTCGGAAAGGATCCAGGACGCGCATGCCGACCTACGAGTACCAATGCAAGGCCTGCGGCAAGCACCACGACGTCGTGCAGAAGTTCGGGGACGATCCTCTCACCGAGTGCCCTTCTTGCGGTGGCCCGCTGCGCAAGGTGTTCGGAGCCGTCGGCGTGGTCTTCAAGGGCAGCGGCTTCTACAAGACCGACAGCCGGGCGGCGGCGAAGAAGTCGGAGAAGGCGGACAAGTCGGAGAAGGCCGACAAGTCCGACAAGTCGGACAAGTCGGATACGAAGGTGGCGGCCTCCTCCGACTCCGGTAGCTCGAGCTCGTCGGGGTCCAAGCCCTCGGACTCTGCCGGTTCGGGCTCGTCGTCGAAATCGGACGCCAAGACGGCGACCGGCTCGGCTGCCGCCGCCTCCTGAGTCACGTCCCTCAGCCGGCCCCGGCTCTCCGGGGCCTTCGACCGGTGCGACAGGGGCGATGCCTCACGCCCCGCTCAGCGCCATCCCGTCGATCGCCACCGTCTGGCCCGCGGCGACACCGGGGAGCCACTCGACGTCGGAGCCGATGTGCAACACCGACTGCAACATGCGTTGCAGCGTCGACGCGATGGTGACCTCCCGAACCGGCTCGGCCAAGACGCCATCCCGGATCATGAGCCCCTCGGCCCCCACCGAGAAGTCGCCGCTCACGGGGTTGACCCCCGAGTGCACACCCGTGATCGACTGGACGAACAGGGCCTCTCCTACCTGGCCCATGATCTCCTCGGCCCCGAGCGTCCCCGGCGAGAGCAGGAGCGCACGGCACCCGGCAACCGGCGTCGTGGCATAGCCCCCCCGCACCGCCGAGGCCGTCGAAGCAACACCGGCTCGCCGTGCGGCCGTCGTGTCGAAGACGAATCCACGCAACACCCCGCCCTCGATCAGCACGTTGCGCCGGCACGCCAGGCCCTCGGCGTCGTGGGTCGACGCCCCGAAGGCACGCGGGTCGGTCGGGTCGTCGACCAGCACCAGTGACGGCACCGCCACCTCTTCGCCGATGCGGTGGGCGAAGAACGAGCGGCCCTTGGTGACCGCTTCCCCCGAGAGCGCGGACGACACCACCGCCAGCACGGTGGAGGTCACCCGCGGATCGAGCACCACCGCGCACCGCCCCGAGCGCGCCTTGGTGGCGCCCAGCATCCGCGTGCAGCGCTCCACGGCGTCGGTCACGGCCTTGTCGAGGTCGAGTCCTCCCGGGCCCCGTGCGGCGGAGAACCCGACACCGGTCTGGCTGTCGGCATCCTCGCCCGCGATGGTCTCCACCGCCAGGCTGCACACCGTGCGCCTGGCCGTGGCGGTGATTCCGGTCGAGCTGGCCACGGCGGCTTCCGCCGCCATGTCCCCGTAGTCGGCGAACGCCACCTGGCGCACCCGGGCGTCGGCGGCGCGGGCCCGGCGCTCGAGCTCCAGTGCCATCTCGACCTTGGCTGCGCTCGTGATCCGGGTCACCTCGTCGTCCCACAGGTCGAGCGACGCCGGTGCGACACCGTCGGGGAGGGCCAGGCCGACGTGCTCGTCGGCAGTGGCGAACGTGGCATTGTCACGAGCGTCGGCGAGCGTCTGCTTCAGCACGGCCTCCTCGAGGGTCCCCACGTACGCAAAGCCCTGGCGCCCGCCCACCACGACGCGGATTCCCACACCCGCCGACGCCGCCGAGGACACCGATTCCACCTCGCCTTCGTAGGCGCGCACATCGGTCTCCACCCCGCGTGACACGTAGACCTCGAGCTCTTCGCCGTCCTTGGCCGCCCCCGCCACGCGCACGGCCAGCTCGAGGAGCTCACCCTCCGCCGGCGCCCGGGTCGCCCGGCTCGCGGTCTCAGTCACCGGCGGTCCCCCCGATGGTCACCCCGGTGATCCTCAGGGTGGGCTGGCCACACCCCACGGGCACACTCTGGCCGTCCTTTCCGCACGTGCCCGGGCCCATGGCGAAGTCGTTGGCCACGGCGTCGATCCGACGCAGCACCTCCGGGCCGTTGCCGATGAGGTTGGCGTCCCTCAAGGGCTCGGTGATGCGACCGTTCTCGATCAGGTACGCCTCGACCGTGCCGAAGACGAAGTCGCCGGTGGTGGTGTTGACCTGGCCGCCGCCCAGCTTCGCCACGTAGACCCCGGTCGGGGTCTGGGCCAGGATCTCGTCGGGCTCGGCGTCGCCGTTCAGGAGGAAGGTGTTGGTCATCCTGACCATGGGCAGGTCGCGGTAGCTCTGACGCCGGCCGTTGCCCGAGGACTCCCGGTTCGCCTTGCGCGCCCGCAGGTAGTCCCACATGTAGTCGGTGAGCACGCCGTTCTCGATGAGCACGTTGCGCCGGGGCAGATTCCCCTCGTCGTCGACGGCGAAGCTGCCCCACTCCGGTCCGATGGTGCCGTCGTCGACCAGCGTGACGAGCGGGCTGGCCACCTGCTCGCCCACCTGCCCGACGTAGACCGACGCGTCCTTGGCGATGTGGTCCGCCTCGAGGCCATGGCCGCACGCCTCGTGGAAGAGGATGCCACCGCTGCCCGATTCCAAGATGAGCGGGACCTCGCCGCTCGGCGCCGGACGTGCCGTGAGCTTGACGAGCGCTCGGCGCGCCGCGGTGCCGGCGACTTCCCGGACGTCGACGGTGTCGAACAACTCGAATCCCACCGTGAACGCGCTGGACTCGTAGCCGGTCTGCATGCCGGTGTCACCGACGGCGACGCACGACACACTGAAGCGCGTGCGGACCTGGTCGTCGGCGACCACGACGCCGTCGCTGTTCGCCACCTGGATGCGCCGCCGGCCGTCGCCGTAGGAGGCCGACACCTGCGAGATGGCGTTCCCGCTGGCGCGGGCGGCCTCGTCCGCCTGGACGAGGAGCTCGATCTTGCGAGACTTGGGGACCTCCTCGGGCAACTTGACCACGTCGTTCCTTCTCTGCGCGTGGCGCTGTTCGAGTGCCACGACACGGCCGGCGCCACCTTGCCGGGCGACGGCGGCGGCGGCCTCGGCCGCGGCCAGCAGGCCGTCCTCGGACAGGTCCGCCGTGTGGGCGTACCCGGTGGTCTCTCCCACCACGACCCGGATCCCCGCCCCGCGGTCGCGGCCCGACGACAGTTCCTCCACCCGACCGTCGTCGAGCACGGCCGAGGTGGAGTGGCGGTCCTCGACGAACAGCTCGGCGAAGTCCCCGCCGCGGCGCAGCGCCGCAGCGAGCACCCGCTCGATGACGGGGGCCTCGACGAGCAATCCTGCGCCCGAACCTGCCTCACTCACCCGACAGCTCTCCTTTCGCGGTCCAGGCCGCAGGACCATGACCGTGGACCACCCTCGGGGACCCCTCGTCCCAGGATGCGGCGGCCGGCCTCGTGCACCGGGACCCGCCCGCCCTCGGGTTGGTCGCGCAGACCGCCGGCCGTGTGGCCGGCGGCGGCTGTCTTTC
>JARLGQ010000197.1 GCA_031292675.1 Acidimicrobiales bacterium | reverse complement strand
TCCACCTCGTGAAGCGCCTCGACGACGAGAACCCCGACAAGACCGTGGTCTCCCTCGACCCCCTGGTGTGCCCGTGCTCGACCATGTTCCGCATCGACGCCGCCCACCTGTGCTGGGTGCTCGAGCGCCTGGTGGCGGGCGAGGTCGTGAACCGCATCACGGTCGAGCCCGACGTGGCGCGGTGGGCTCGGTGCGCCCTGGAGCGCATGCTCGAGATCACCTGACGGGCCCGTCGGTTCCCGGCGACGTCCGGGGGCCGGGGAGCTCAGACCTCGTCGCCGTCGCCCTCGCCGGGCCCGTCGTCGGCGTCGGGCGCGAAGGGCCACTCCTCGAAGGCCGCGCACCGCCCACCGGGGGTGAAGCGGAGCACCCACAGGTCGCGCCACGGCGTGTCGGGGTCGTTGTCGTACTCGATCGACACCCGTACCACAGCCGTCTCGGCGTCGACGGCGACCACTTCGCTCGACATGGTGAAGCCCTCGTCGGGCCCGTCGCGCTCCGCGTCCCAGAACAAGGCCAGCTCGTCGAGGCCTCGCACCGGATCGGTCCACGGCGACGGCGCGTAGGTGACGTCGGGGGTGAACAGCTCGGCCAGCCGGTCCGTACCTGGGGTGCGCCAGGCCTCCTCGTAGCCCGCCAGCCAGCGGATGACATGGTCGCGGCGGACGACGGCCATCAGCCCGCCTTGCGGCGCTTGCCGCCCACGGCACGGGTCGTCGGCGTCCCGGCCACCTTGGCGGTGCCCGTGGCCCGGGACCTGCGGGTGGTGCCGGTCGTGCCGGTGGTCCCGGGGGCCCGCTTCACCGCCCTGTCCGCCTTCACCGCCCCCGAGCGGCGGGACCCCTGGGTCCCCGTCCCCCTCTTCGTCGCCGACCGCCTCGATGGAGCGGGCCCGAGACGTTCGCGCCGGTCGTGCCCGGCGCGGGCCAGCACGGGCGCGAGCACCTGGCCGGTGTAGCTCAGCGCAATGGCGGCGACGTCCTCGGGGGTGCCCTCGGCCACCAGCCGCCCCCCGCGCTCGCCGCCCTCGGGCCCGAGGTCGACGATCCAGTCCGCCGTCTTGACCACGTCCAGGTTGTGCTCGATGACGATGACGGTGTTCCCCTGGTCCACCAACCGCGACAGCACCTCGAGCAGCTTGCGCACGTCGTCGAAGTGCAGACCCGTGGTCGGCTCGTCGAGGACGTACAAGGTGTGTCCCGTCGAGCGCCGGGACAGCTCCGACGACAGCTTGACGCGCTGGGCCTCACCGCCCGACAGCGTGGGGGCGGGCTGTCCGAGGCGGATGTAGCCGAGGCCCACGTCCACGAGGGTCTGCAGGTGGCGGGCGATGGTGGGTTGGTTGGCGAAGAACGACAGCGCTTCTTCGCACGACATGTCCAGGACGTCGCCGATGTTCTTCCCCTTGAACGTCACCTCGAGCGTCTCGCGGTTGTAGCGGGCGCCCCCGCACACCTCGCACGGCACGTACACGTCGGGCAGGAAGTGCATCTCGATCTTGATGGTCCCGTCCCCGGCGCACGCCTCGCAGCGCCCGCCGCGCACGTTGAACGAGAACCGGCCCGGGAGGTAGCCGCGTACCTTGGCCTCCGAGGTCTGGCTGAAGAGCTTGCGCACGTGGTCGAACAGTCCCGTGTACGTGGCCGGGTTCGACCGTGGCGTCCGGCCGATCGGCGACTGGTCGATGTCCACGACCTTGTCGACGTGCTTCACCCCGTCGATCCCCTTGTGCTGACCCGGAGTGGTGCGCGCCCGGTGCACCTGGGCCAGCATCGACTGCAACAGGATGTCGTTGACGAGGGTGGACTTCCCCGATCCCGACACGCCGGTCACCGCCACCAGGCAGCCCAGCGGGAAGGCCACGTCCACGGCTTGCAGGTTGTGCTCCCGGGCCCCGCGCACCACCAACTGGTCACCGGAACCCGGGCGGCGCTTCTCGGGAACGGGGATCATCCGCTCCCCCACCAGGTATCGCCCCGTCACCGAGGCCGGGGCCGCCAGGAGGCCGGGCACCGCACCGCTGTAGACGACCTCGCCGCCGTGCTCGCCGGCGCCGGGCCCGATGTCGACGACGTGGTCGGCCTCGCGGATGGTCTCCTCGTCGTGCTCGACCACGATCACGGTGTTGCCGAGGTCGCGCAGGCGCACCAGGGTGTCGAGCAGGCGGCGGTTGTCGCGTTGGTGCAGGCCGATCGACGGCTCGTCGAGCACGTACAGCACGCCCACCAGGCCCGAGCCGATCTGGCTGGCCAAGCGGATGCGTTGGGCCTCTCCCCCCGACAACGTGGCCGTGCCCCGCGCCAGGGAGAGGTAGTCGAGCCCCACGTCGAGGAGGAACCGGAGCCGGGCCCGCACCTCGCGCAGGACGCGGTCGGCGATGAGGTGCTCGCGCTCGGTCAGCTCCAGGGCGTCGACCTCGGCGGCGGCGCGGGTGATCGAGAGGCTGCACAGCTCGAAGATGTTGCGGCCGCCGACGGTCACGGCCAGGGACTCGGGCTTGAGCCGCGCCCCGTGGCACACCGGGCACGGGACCTCGCGCATGAAGGTCTCGGTCCACTGCCGGACCGAATCGGAGTCCGAGTCCCGGTGCCGGCGCTTCAACCACGGCACGATCCCCTCGAAGTGCGACGTGAACGAGCGCTGGCGGCCGTAGCGGTTGCGGTAGCGCACGTGCACCTGGCGCGTGCCCGAGCCGTACAGCAGCACCTTGCGGTCCTTGGCCCGCAGCTTGTCCCAGCGCGTGTCGGTGGAGAACCCGCACTCGTCGGCCACGGCCTCCACGATGCGGTCGAACCAGCGGCTGTGGCCCCCCGTCCACGGCGAGATGGCGCCTTCGGAGAGCGACTTGGTGGGATCGGGCACGACCAGGTCGGGGTCGACCTCGAACTGGGTTCCCAGTCCGTCGCAGGCGGGGCACGCGCCGTAGGGCGAATTGAACGAGAAGTTGCGCGGGGCGGGCTCTTCGAACGAAAGGCCGCAGAAGGTGCAGGCCAGGTGCTCGGAGAAGGTGATGAGCTCCTCGGACCCGTCCTCGGCGATGACGCCGATCTCGGCGACGCCGTCGGTGAGGCGCAGCGCCGTCTCCATCGACTCGGTGAGGCGCTGGCGGATGTCGTCGCGTCGCACCAGGCGGTCCACCACGACCTCGATGGTGTGCTGCTCGTAGCGGGCCAGGCTCAGCGCGGCGCGATCGGAGAGCTCGACCACCTCGCCGTCGACCCTGGCCCGCGCGAAGCCCTGCTTGGCCAGGTCGTCGAGGAAGGCCTCGTACTCCCCCTTGCGTCCCCGCACCACCGGGGCCAGCACCTGGAAGCGCGTCCCTTCGGGCAGGTCGAGGATGCGGTCCACGATCTGCTGCGGGGTCTGGCGGGCTACGGGCCGGCCGCAATTGGGGCAGTGGGGATGGCCCACGCGCGCGTAGAGCAGTCGCAGGTAGTCGTAGATCTCGGTCACCGTGCCCACCGTCGACCGGGGGTTGCGGCTGGCCGACTTCTGGTCGATGGAGATGGCCGGCGACAGGCCCTCGATGAAGTCGACGTCGGGCTTGTCCATCTGTCCCAGGAACTGTCGCGCGTAGGACGACAGCGACTCGACGTACCGGCGCTGGCCCTCGGCGTAGATGGTGTCGAAGGCGAGCGACGACTTGCCCGACCCCGAGAGGCCCGTGAACACGATGAGGCGGTCGCGGGGCAGTTCGAGCGAGACGTCGCGCAGGTTGTGCTCTCGTGCTCCGCGGATCACCAGCCGGTCGGCCATCGGAGCGAGGCTACCGGCGGGGCGGGGGGGCGGCTCCCGCCTCGGCGCGGCGCGGCGCGTCACGCCGTCGGGGCGGAGAGGGCCAGGCCGGGGGAACCTGGGGAACCGGATGC
>JARLGQ010000196.1 GCA_031292675.1 Acidimicrobiales bacterium | reverse complement strand
TGGCGGCGCAGGGCACCGAGGTCCTGGCGATCGCGGCGGACGTGGCCGACCCCGCCACCCCCGAGCGCCTCGTGGCCGCGGCCGTGGAGCGCTTCGGCGCCCTCGACATCGTGGTGGCCAACTGCGGGGGCCCACCCCCGGGCCGGTCGCTCGAGCTCGACGACGACGCCATCCGGGCCGCGGTGGAATCCAATCTGCTGTCGTCGGTGCGCCTCGTGCGCAGCGCGCTGCCGCACATGCGCGCCGCGGGCTGGGGACGACTGTGCTGCATCTCGTCGTACTCGGTGGTCCAACCGATCCCCGGGCTCGCCCTGTCGAACACGGCGCGCAGCGGCCTGCGGGCGTGGGCGAAGACGGCCGCGGCCGACCTCGCCGCCGAGGGAACCGCCATTACGCTCAACATGGTGTGCCCGGGCCCCCACGCCACCGAGCGCATGCGCCAGCTGGGCGGCGGCGACGGGCCCATGGGTGATCCCGCCGATTTCGGACGCGTGGTCGCCTTCGTGTGCTCGGCGCACGCCGGCTTCGTGAACGGCGCCACCATCGTCGTCGACGGGGGCGCCACCCTGGCGCTGTGAGCGGTTCCCGGCACCGGGGGCCCCTGCGGGCTGTCGGAGAGCACCATGGGGACTCGACCGCACTCACCGACGTGAGGTGAGTGGAGCACAGCCCCCATGTGCCCCTGGCACTGCCCGGCGCCGTGACCCCCGTACAATGACCCGCTCGGAGGCACCGGAACACCGAGGCGAGGAGCCGCCATGTGCTCGGACCACACAAGCACGCCGCGCCCACCGGTCGTCCATCCCGTGGCCCATGACGCGCCCCTGGGGCGCGACGTGATCCCCCTCGAGCCGGTGGACTCGGTGTCGGTCACGACGGTGTGCGACAACAGCGTCGACATCCTCCTGTCGGACGAGGGCCCGGCGCGCCGGCTGCTCGGGCGGGGCGACCCCCCGACCATCGCCGCCCCCACCCTCGAAGAGGGGAAGGTCATCGACGCCCCTCATGCCGAGCACGGGTTCTCCGTGCACGTGGCGGTGACCAAAGGGGCGCACGTGCACCGCATGCTCTTCGACACCGGGTTGAGCCCGACGGGATGTGCGGACAACCTGTCGAGGCTCGACCTCGATGTGGCGGAGCTCGAGGCCATCGTCCTCAGCCACGGCCACTTCGACCACACCACCGGCCTCTCGGGCCTGGTGCGCACGCTCGGGCGCAACGGGCTGCCCGTGTTGATCCACCCCGACTTCTGGAGCCGCCGCCGCGTCGTCATCCCCGGGCGCGATCCGCTGGAGCTGCCCACGACCAGCCGCCGGGCGCTCGTCGACGCCGGCTTCGACATCGTCGAGGAGCGCCACCCGTCGTTCCTCTTCGAGGGCTCGGTGCTCGTGACGGGCGAGGTGGACCGCACCACGACCTTCGAGTCGGGCTTCGCCATCCACGAGGCGCACCGGCACGGCGCGTGGGAGCCGGACCCGCTCATCCTCGACGACCAGGCCCTCGTCGTGCACGTCGCCGGGAAGGGCCTCGTGATCGTGACGGGCTGCGGGCACTCCGGCATCGTGAACATCTGCCGCTACGCGCGCCGGCTGACGGGGGTCGACCGCGTCTACGCCGTGCTCGGCGGGTTCCACCTCAACGGGCCGCTGTTCGAGCCCATCATCGGCGCCACCTGCGACGCCTTGGAAGAGCTCGCACCCGAGGTCATCGTGCCGAGCCACTGCACGGGATGGAAGGCGACCCACGCCCTGGCGGCGCGCTTCCCGTCCGCCTTCCTCCAGAACTCGGTGGGGACCACCTTCGAGCTCGGGCCGGCGCACGCGGCGTGACCTCGGGCCCGGCCCCGGGCTCGGGCCGGCGCACGCGGCGTGACCCCGAGGTCCGGCCCCGTCAAGTCAGGTCAGGCCCGTCACGTTAGGCCCCGTCAGGCCCCGTCAGGCCACGAAGTACTTGGCCTGCGGGTGGTGGCAGATGATGGCGTCGGTGGTCTGCTCGGGGTGCATCTGGAACCCGTCGCTCACCGTCACCCCGACGCGGTCCCCGCAGAGGAGCTCGACCACCTTGGCGTTGTCCTCGAGGTCCGGGCACGCCGGGTATCCCCACGAGTAGCGCCCGCCCCGGTACTGCTGGCGGAACAGTCCAGTCAACGACGGCCCGTCCTCCGCCGCGAAGCCCCACTCCTCGCGGATGCGGTGGTGCCAGTACTCGGCCAGGGCCTCGGCCATCTCCACCCCGAGACCGTGCAGCTTCAGGTAGTCGGTGTAGTGGTTCTCGGCGTGCAGGCGCGCCGTCTCCTTGGAGACCTCGGGCCCCATGGTCACGAGCATGAAGGCGCCGTAGTCGGGCTCCCCGGACTCCACCGAGCGGAAGAAGTCGGCGATGCAGAGCCAGGGCTCCTTCTTCTGGCGCGGGAAGCTGAAGCGGGTGAGCTCGGTGCGACGCGTGTCGTCGGTCCACAGCACGACGTCGTCACCCTCGGCGTTGGCGGCGAAGTACCCGTAGGCCACCTGCGGCACCAGCAGGTCCTTGGCCTTGGCCTTGTCCAGCTCCTCGCGCAGCACCGCGCTGACGCGCTCTTTGAACTCGTCGTCGGACTCGGCCACGCCCTGGTGGTCGCGCTCGGGCCGGAACCCCCACTGGTTGCGGAACAGGGCGGTCCGGTTGAGGTATGCCGCGATGTCGTCGAGAGGAATGCCCTTGGCCACCCGCGAACCCAGGAACGGGGGAGTGAAGACGGGGTTGTCGGCCGCCACCGTCGGGGCCCGGGGCGGGGCTACCACACTGTCGTCCACCGGCATCTGCGACTTGCGGGGCGGCAGCTTGCGCCCACCCTGCTCGCGCCCGAAGGCGGGGTCCTCCTCGCCGGACTTCTTCAGCTCCACGAGGCGGTCCATGGTGCGCAGCCCCTCGAAGGCGTCCTTGCCGTAGAAGAGGCGGCCCCGGTAGACGTCGCGCAGGTCGCGCTCGACGTAGTTGCGGGTGAGGGCGGCCCCGCCCAGCAGCACCGGGATGTGGGCCAGGTTGCGGGTGTTCATCTCCTCGAGGTTCTCGCGCATGATCAGCGTCGACTTCACGAGGAGCCCGCTCATGCCGATCGCATCCGCGTGGTGGTCCTCGACGGCCTGGAGCATCTCGCCGATGTTCACCTTGATGCCGAGGTTGACGATCTCGTAGCCGTTGTTGGTGAGGATGATGTCGACGAGGTTCTTGCCGATGTCGTGCACGTCGCCCTTGACCGTGGCGAGCACCACGGTCCCCTTGCCGCCCTGGTCGGCCTT
>JARLGQ010000195.1 GCA_031292675.1 Acidimicrobiales bacterium | reverse complement strand
TCCAGGCTCGAGGTGAGCGTCGCCTGCCGCAGAGCTTCCCTTTGTCTCGGCTGCCCCGTCGGCGGGGAGAGTTGCCCAGGTCGCGACAACCCCACCCGCTTACCGGGCTCCCGATCCCGTCATGTGTGACAGGTTCCCTGACGACGCCCGAACGGGCGGGCCGGCTCAAGCTGCCTTGGTGACCCTCTTCTTGGGCGCTTGGGTCGGAGCAGGCGTGGTGCTGCCCACGACCGCCTTGCGCGTCTCCGCAAACATCTTCTGGGCGAAGTCACGTTGCATTCTGAGCAGCTCTTCGAGCAAAGCAAAGACCTGCTTCCTCAGGTCGCGTACCAGGGGCACCTCGACCGGCACGAATTCGTCGATCGCCTCTGCCCACTTGCGCCCGACCTCGAGTACGGCCTCTTCGCTCTTGCGGACGAAGTCGACGACCGTCTCCTCAAGAGGCGGTGTGGCATTACGCGGTGCCATGACAACCTCCTTCCTGCAGGATTCACCTGCTCAATGACAGGGTAAGACGCCGACCAACTCGCTCACAGAGTCGAAGGTCTGTATTCCATCCCCCGATCAACGCTGGCGGACGTCGGTCGCTCCACCGGCCCTGCCACCGAGCGCCTCCCGTCGTACTCCCGAAGAGCGGGCGTTCCGTCTGTCCGCCCGCCACGACAAGCCCACGTGACCTGGGATCTCGACGAACACGATGACCGGGTTTCCGAGGGCGCCAGGTGGGAGAGGTCCACGCTCAGGATCAAGGATGCACCGGTGAAAGCCCCTCGACGGAATCCCGGGCCCGTAACCCGGCGTTCACAGGCGCGTCACACCGCCGTGACCGGCGGGACCTAGAACGGGAAGGGTCTGGCCGGACCTGCCGATCCACTTGAGGGGCCAGCATGACAGTGACAAACGGCAAGTTGACGTCCACGTTTCAAGTGATGGAACGCTCCGTAGGCGTTCAGTCTCGATTCTTCACCATCCACGGCTACCGGCGTGCCTTCCTCGCCGCCGGCGACGGGCCACCGCTTCTTCTGATCCACGGCATCGGTGACTCCTCGAGCACCTGGCTGCCGGTGGTGGAGTCGTTCGCAACCGACCACACGGTGATCGCTCCCGACCTGCTCGGCCACGGGCTCTCTGACAAACCTCGAGCTGACTATTCGGTTGCCGCCTATGCCAACGGCATGAGGGATCTGTTGTCGGTCCTCGACATCGACCGGGTGACCGTCGTCGGCCACTCCCTCGGTGGTGGGGTGGCAGCGCAATTCGCGTACACCTTCCCCGAGCGATGCGAGCGCCTGGTTCTCGTGGGGACCGGTGGGATCGCCCGGAGCGTGAGCCTGTTGCTGCGCCTGTCCGCCGCCCCGAATGCCGACCTGCTCATGCCCACATTCGGATCGCCGGTGTTCAAGTTCGGCGCCCGCGTGGCAGCCCATGCTCTTCGGATGCTCGGTACCGATCTCGGTCGCGACACCGAGGAGATCCTGAAGGTCTTCGACTCCCTGCCCGATGCCGCAGCCCGTCGGGCCATTCTTCGCACGCTTCGCTCCGGCGTCGACTGGCGGGGCCAGGTGATCACGATGCTCGATCGCGCCTACCTGACAGAGGGGATGCCGACGTTGCTGCTCTGGGGTGCCCATGATGCCATCATCCCCGTCGAGCAGGGCTACCTTGCCGCGGCGGCGATGCCGGGAAGTCGACTCGAGGTCTTCGAGGATGCGGGCCACTTCCCACATCATTCTGACCCCGAGCGGTTCACCGCCGTGGTGCGAGCGTTCCTGGCGGACACCGCCCCCTCGCGATTCGAGCCCGAGGTGTGGCGTGACCGGCTACGACGAGGGCAACCGGTCCGAGCAGTCCAGCGGACCGGCAACGCCGATGGAGCCCTCTCCGGGAGCGTGCGCAGCGGGACCTGAGAATTGATGCCAAGCGCACCCATTGACCATCTGTTGGTGGGGAATTGGCCATGTGGTGGGGTCCGGCCGCCATGATTGAACGGGAGCTCAGGTTCGGCGCTCTGTCGCTGTCGCTCGAAAGGGGAGCGCTGATCAGGTAGCCGGACCGATTCATGACCTCGTGGGGGGGCATCGACAATGGCGGGATCGCTGGCCCGTCAAGGAGAACGCACGCGACTGCGCCGGGGAACGGTGGGAGTTGCCGTCGCGCACCTGTCGCTACGACGTTTTCGGGCGGCCGCGTCCGAACCGACCGTGGGCCGTGCTCGGAGTTGTCTCCCATCCCGCCATGTCGGGCTCGGATGGTTCAGGCTGTTGGCGGCCGGACTCATTGCTGGCGGCGGCGCCGTGCTGGGCATGTCGGTCTCGGCCTACGGGACGTCAGTATCGGCGCCCCACATCATGGTCGTCATGATGGAGAACGAGAGCGCGAGCGAGCTCATCGGGAACCCCAATGCCCCCAATACCAACGCCCTGGCGGCGCAATACGGTTTGGCGACGCAGTCCTATGCCATCGGCCACCCATCGCTGCCCAACTACCTCGAGTTGCTGTCCGGTTCCGACTTCGGCGTGAGCGACGATGGCACTCCCACGTCTGAGGCAATCTCGCCGAGCGCACAGACGTTGGTCAACCAACTGGAGACGGCGGGAATCTCCTGGCGGGCGTACATGGAGTCCATGCCGTCAGCGGGTTACACCGGCGGAGACGCAACATGCTGCGGTGGTGTGTACTACCAGCACCACAACCCGTTCGTGTACTTCCCGGCTATCACCTCGCTCCCTGACTTCGCGTCGAACATGGTGCCGTCGACCAGCATCATGAGTGACCTCAACTCATCGTCGCCCCCCGATTTCGTGTGGATGTCACCGAACGGCACCGACGACATGCACGACGGACAGACCAACTCGGTCGGTGACGTGAGCCCGTCCGTGGGAGACGCATGGCTCGGGAACTTCGTCTCTCAGGTCCAGTCCACTGCCTGGTACTCCCACGGTGGCAACATCATCATCGAGTGGGACGAGGCAATGGACTCCGACACCTCGGGCGTCGGCAATGCCGGCGCGGGTGGCGGTGGCCGCGTGGTCACCCTCGACGTCAGCGCTGCGCTCAAAGCCCATCCGCAGCAGGAGTCCACCCCGGTGAATACCGCCGGGGTCTTGCATTCCATCGAGGGTGCCTATGGGCTGCCGTACCTCGCAGAGGCCGCTGGTGCCTCCAACGGCAACATCGACAGCCTGCTCGGCGTGACATCCCCTTCGCCCACGACCACGACCGCGGCCCCCACTACGACCGCGGCGCCCACTACGACTGTGGCGCCGACAACCACGCTGGCTCCCACTACGACTGTGGCGCCGACAACCACGCTGGCTCCCACTACGATTGTGGCGCCGACAACCACAGTGGCTCCCACTACGACAGTGGCGCCGACAACCACAGTGGCTCCCACTACGACAGTGGCGCCCACAACCACAGTGGCTCCCACTACGACAGTGGCTCCTACTACGACCGTGGCGCCGACAACCACAGTGGCTCCCACTACGACCGTGGCACCGACCACGACCAATGTCCCCGCCACAACAGTGCCTCTCACCACGTCAAGCGGTACCACCACGATTCAGACGCACACCAACACCGTCTCGACCCTGCCGCCGAAGACGGCCACCATTCGGGCGCCCACCAACAGCACCACCGCTTCCAACCTGCGACCGAAGACGACCGCGATTCGGACACCCACGACGACCCCCGGGCTTGGCGGCAGGACTTGGAGCGGCTCGGGAGGCTCGAATGAGTCGGCGTCGGTTTCGGCTCCCTCCGGCGACCTGGCGTTCACGGGCCCGGGTCCGGGAGTGGGAACAATGTGCATCATCGGGGGTGGCCTCGTTCTCCTGGGCTTCGCCCTGCTCGCTCTTGTCGGAATCCCGCGACGCCTGGTCGGACAAATCGTGTTGGTCGACTCGAACCAGAGACGTGCTGCGCGAGCTCCGGCTGACTGCGCCACACATGAGCCACGCCGAGGGGACCTCTGGCTGCGTCCACCGTCCTGACTGGAGTGAAGGGCCTTCTGTCTCCGTGCCCTAGCGCCTGGGACCTGGCAGAACAAGTCGCCTCCGTTGGTTCGACCAAGTCATCTGCGGTCCCAGCGGTGCGCGCTTCGTGGGAGAATCATGACGGGCATCACACCGCTGCCCCGGTCGCCTAAGGAACTGTGTGGTGCGAATGGTCGGATACCGATTTCAACTCGGGCGGCTGGGACGCTCCGACATAAGGTCCGCTCCACCTGCGGGCGGATGGCCCTGGTGACTCGGCCCGCCGACCGCCTCGTCCGGCTCGTAGCTGACGACGAGATCACCCAGCCAACCGGCACCGATCCCCGCCTCGGCTCGGCACGTCGAAGGTCCCGGCACCTCGTCCGGCTCGCCGCTTTCGGCGCCCCACCCGCTGTGGCGGCCGCCCTTGTTCCCTTCCGGGAGAACTTCCCGGGTACCGACGCGGCGCTGCTGATGGTCGTGATCGTCGTAGCCGTGGCCGCCGCCGGAGACCGCCTTGCCGGTGCTCTTGCTGCTGTCTCCGCCGGGATTTGGTTCGACTTCTTCCTTACCAAACCGTACGAGCGATTTGCCATAAGCCACCGTGCGGACATCGAGACGACCGTGCTGCTCTTCGTGGTCGGTGTGGCTGTCACCGAACTGACCGCACGCGGTCGTCATCACAGGCAGGTGGCCATCGAGGAATCAGGTCACGTAGCCCAGCTTCATTCGGTGGCTCGGATGATGGCTGAAGGAGAGGACTCCAAGGTAGTCATCGCCCGTGCAGAACAAGCCCTGGCCACCCTGCTCGTGCTGCGCAGTTGTCGTTACGACCCGGAGTCGACGTCGACGCGACACCCAGGGATGATCTCCCAAGAGGGTGACATCGTGCTCGCCGGTCTGCGCTGGAATTGGCTCCCCGGACGCGTGGACCTACCCGTCAAGTACCAGGGCAGGGGATACGGGAGGTTCGTTCTCGTACCGACTCCCGGCGTCCCGCTGCCGCGCGGGCACCGCCTCGTCGCCGTGGCCCTGGCCGACGAGGTGGGAGCGGTACTCGCCGGTGCCGACCGCCCGGCGGGTTGAAATCGAGGCATTACATCCCGGGACGCCGGCGCCATGCTCTGCGGACCCGCCGCCCCCCGGAAAGAGGCTCCATTGTCGGAAAAGTCGTTGGAGTGGGCAAGGAATCTGGCATCGGATAGCCTGTTCCCGCCAGCATCTCGGGGGCGGCGATACTGAGGGGGTCAGACGTTGAGGCGCATGTTGTCTCCTCTGGTGGGCGCCGCAGGGTGCCTCGCCATGCTGTCAGTCGCAGGTGTCTCGGTTCCGCAGGCGGCGACCGCTGTGGTCCGGAGCACCACCGCCGGCGGGCAGGATCTCGTGGCGCCCACCCACCCGAGAGTCGCCCGGCGCAACTCCGGTGTCGTTGCCGACTCGTACAACTGGTCGGGCTACGTCCAGGCGACGGGGAGAGGTACCCGCGTCTATACCGGAGTCACGACCACGTTCGTCGTCACGACCGTCAACACCAGCGTCCCCGGCGACCAGTACTCCGCCGATTGGGTCGGGATCGGTGGTTTCCAGACCAACAAGCTCGTCCAGGCCGGTGTCGAGGAGGACAACATCGGCGGTAGGGCGTTCTACAAGGCTTGGACCGAGATCCTGCCTCAGAGCGAGAGCCCCCTGTCCCTCGCCATCTCTCCCGGTAACAGGATCGTCATCACGGTCAGGGAGACGGCCAACAAGAAGGACAAGCACAAGCAGTGGGTCATGACCGTGGCGAACGCCACGACGGGCCGCAGCGCCGGATTGACCGTGAAGTACAACATCTCGGGCTCGAGCGCAGAAGCCATCCACGAGAGACCATGCATCGGCTCTCCGTGTTCCGATCATCTGGCCACGCTCGCCACGACCTCGGCCGCCACCTTCGATCCTGCCTATTTCACGACGTCCGCGCCGAATGTCACCGCCGTCTACCAGCCGCTCCTCAGGCCGACGACCGGGGCAACCCTCTACGACATCGCGATGTTGCCCAGCAATGCGACACCGACGACCCCTGCCATCGCCACGCCGTCCAACGCCAACAGTCACGCCGATGGCTTCACGGTGGCCGACGGAAGCACGGTGCCTGCGCCACCCCCGGGCTGACCCGCGTATTCTGCGGTCCTGCCGCGGCTGTCGGGGACCAGTCGGTACGGTTCGAGAGAGGATGGGGATGCGGGCTCGCGCCTTCCTGGTGATCGTGTCGGCGGTCTTCCTGGCTGCCTGCAGCGCGTCGCCGTCGTCCCGTCCCTCGAGTGCCTCGGGCCTCTCGCTCGGTGAGACGTCCACCTTCAGCGTTCCCGGGGTGTCGGTACCCGGGACCCCGACCCGCTACGACAAGGTCATGGTGCGTCGCTTCGGGTCGCCCGCCGCCGCCAATGTGCTGGTCCTGGTGCCCGGCACCCTGGCGGGAGCGGCCGACTTCGACATCGTCGGCCCCTATCTCGCCGCCCACGTCCCGAACCTCCAGGTGTGGGCCGAGATGCGACGAGAGGGAGCACTCGAGGACAACTCCATGCTCCTCAGAGCCCTGAACGGCACGGCGACGGTCCAGCAGGCATTCAACTACTACCTGGGCTGGATCGCGGACTCCTCGATCACGTCCCACTACCAACCGCTCAAGGCGTCGCAATTCCAATTCGCGGACCAGTGGGGGTTGGCTGTGGCCATGGGCGACCTCCACAACGTCATCGGGCTCGCCCGCGACGGCGGGAAACACACCGTCATCCTCGGGGGCCACTCGTTGGGGGGTGCCGAGGCGTCGATCTACCCGGTGTGGGACTTCGACGGCCGTGGTGGGTACCGGGACCTCGCCGGGATCGTCGGGATCGATGGTGACGCCGGTCTCGCCAGCGGGTTCGGCGGCACACCGACCACGAGCGCCCCCGAGGCGAAGGCGGCGCTGGCGAAGCTCCAGGCGGGAAGCCCGTGGCTCGACCTCCTCGGCTTCGGCCTGCCTTGGATCACCGGGCCCTTCGCCGAGCTCGGTGCCGTGGCGGCGCTCAAAGAGCCCCAGGCCGTGTCGGTCAACCAGAAGTTCCCGCTCCTCCCGGCCGAGCTCAAGCCGTCGTTCCCCGCCACCAATCAGGGGTTGCTCGGGTACGCGTTCGATGCGTCCACCTCGCCCGCCGCCCTGGCCCTCATCCACGTGCACTCCGGGCACCTCGCCGCGAGGGGTTCGCCCCGGCCGTGGGTGGACGCAGGGCCCACACCGGTGCAGGACATCGCGTACGTGTTCTCCCAGGAACCGCTCGGGCCCGTCGACTGGTACTTCCCACAACGACTGTCGATCGACGTCGGGGCCGCCAGCTCGCTCGCTCAGACGCCCGCCGCGGGCGTGCTCGGGCTCCGCTTGGCTCACCTCCACCAGGTCGACGTTCCGATGTACGTGATCCAGACGTCCTTGGGCGGCTCACACAACGGCGTGGCCGACGCCGCCCACTCCTATCAGCGCCAGTCGAGGATTCCGAGCCTCACCGTCATCGACAAGCACTCGACCTACAGCCATCTCGACCCGCTGCTGGCAACCCCGTCGAAGAACGCCTTCCTCCAGACGGTCGTGCCGTGGATCGAGAAGCTCCCGCGCTACCGCCACTGAGGAACTCCCGGATCAGCGGGTAGCGATGGGCCGCACATGCGGCGAGCCCGGTGCCACCTTGGGCCAGGGCAGGACGCGCTCGGCGACGAGGGCGAGCTCGAGGAGCAGCTGCTCACGGTGATGGCCGGCCAGGACCTGAAGACCGACGGGCAAGCCGTCGACAAGGCCGGCGGGGACGCTCATCGCCGGGCTGCCGTTGAGATTCGAGGGCGCCGTGAGGGCTGCGTTGTTCATGATGGCGCGGGAGAAGCCGATCTCGTGGATCAGGTCCGCACCCGGGATCGTCGAAGGTGGCGGCCCTTCGGCGGCGAAGGCGACATCGGGGTTCGACGAGCACATCACGAAGTCGGCGGCCTCGAAGAGGTCGGCCATGGCTTCGTTCAGCTTTCGCCGGTAGGACTCGATCGAGGCGGCCTTGTCCAGGTTGAAGCGGTCACGGGCCGCTTCGAGGCCGAGACGCATCTCCGGCGACAGGTCCTCGATCCGATCGGGGTAGGCGTCGCCGAGGTCGGTGACGAACCCGACCTGGCCGGCCATGGCCCATTGACCCCGCAGGGTCGGGAGCGACGGCGTCACGGTGACGACCTTCAGCTGGGCCGCCTTGGCCAGCTTCTCGGCCACCGCCGCTACGAGGTCGGCGACCTCACTGCGAACCCTCGCCGTCCCCAGGTCGGGAAGGATGGCGACGGTCCGCCCCGCGACGTCGTGGGATCCGAGGTCCGACTCCCAGGCGCCGACGGCGGGAAGGCTCAGCGGATCGCGTTGGTCGAAGCCGTTGCAGGCGTCGAAGAAGCGGGCCGTGTCCCGCACCGATCGGCTCAGGCACCCGAGCACGCTGGTGAGCGGCTCGACGCCCGCACCGGGCCCTCTGGGGATGCGGCCGTAGGTGGCTTTCAGCCCGAACAACCCGGCAAACGCGGCCGGGCCCCGGATAGACCCTCCTCCGTCACTGCCGGTGGCGATGGGGAGCAAACCCCCCGCCACCGCCGCGGCCGTCCCCCCCGAAGAGCCGCCCGGTGTACGCGACAGGTCCCAAGGATTTCTCGTCGTGCCGTGCAGCTGTGTGGACGTGCAGTTGATGCCCCCGAACTCGCTGGCGGTGGTCTGGGCGGCCAGGACCGCGCCGGTGTGCCGGAGGCGGGCGATCGAGGTCTGGTCGTATCCCGACACCCGGTCCTTGAAGATCATCGAGGCCTCGGTATATGGCCAGCCCTTC
>JARLGQ010000194.1 GCA_031292675.1 Acidimicrobiales bacterium | reverse complement strand
GTCATCGAGAAGGGCCAGGCCGACTTCGTCACCGACATCTCCGCCGAGCTCCCGTTGCAGGTCATCGCGGATCTCCTCGGGGTGCCCCAGGCCGACCGCCACAACATGTTCCACTGGTCCAACCGGATGATCGGGCAGGAGGACCCCGAGTTCCAGACCAACGTGGACGGCGAGGAATACGCCAACGAGGCGGCGATGGAGCTCTACGCCTATGCCGCCGAGCTGTACGCCAAGAAGAAGGCCGATCCCACCGAGGACCTCATGAGCGTGCTCGCCAACGTCGAGGTCGACGGCGACAAGCTCTCCGAGCTCGAGCTCGAGCTGTTCTTCCTCCTCCTCACCGTGGCCGGCAACGAGACGACACGGAACCTGATGTCGGGGGCCATGCACGCCTTCTTCGAGAACCCCGACCAGTGGCAGCGCCTCGTCGCCGACCGCTCGCTGCTGTCGAGCGCCACCGAGGAGATGCTGCGCTACGTCACACCGGTCATGAATTTCCGTCGCCAGAGCACGGGACCGGTCGAGATCCGCGGCCAGCACATCGAGGAGGACCAGAAGGTGGTCTTCTTTCACATCTCGGCCAACCGTGACGAGGACGTCTTCGACGACCCCGACACCTTCGACATCGGGCGGTCCCCCAATCCGCACATGGCGTTCGGCGGTGGGGGCCCGCACTTCTGCCTGGGCGCGAACCTGGCCCGCATGGAGATCCGGGTCATGTTCCAGCACCTCCTCGACCGCATGCCCGACCTGCGCCTCGACGGGGAGCCACAACGACTCCGGTCCGCGTTCATCAACGGGGTGAAGCACCTCCCCATCGCCTTCAGCCCCGGCGCACCGGTCGGGCGCTGACGAGCGGGTCGCCACCGGAGACGGGCGACCCAGGAGAGGCTGGTTCTGTGCGATTCCATCAGGCGGTGACGTTCCTCCCCACCTTGCATGCCCTCGAGCTGGCCAAGGCGGCCGACGCCCAGGGATACGACGGCATCTACGTGTCGGACCACATGTTCTTCCCCCGCGACCGCCGGTCCCGGTACACGTACTCCACGCGTGAGGACGGTGCCCCGGGGTTCGGGGACCACTGGGACCCCGACACCCACTGGCCCGACCCGTGGTGCCTCATCTCCGCCATGGCGGCGGTGACCGAGCGCGTCGAGTTCACGACGGGCGTCTACATCGCGCCGGCACGCGACCTCGTCACGGTGGCCAAGCAGGTGGGCACGGCCGCGGTGGTCTCGTCGGGCCGCGTGGCCCTCGGCGTGGGGGTCGGGTGGTGCGAGGAGGAATTCGTGGCCACCGGACAGGACTTCCACACCCGGGGGAAACGGCTCGACGACATGATCCCCGCCCTGCGCGCCTTGTGGGCCGGGGGTTGGGTCGAGTACCACGGCCCCCACTACGACGTCCCGGCCATGCGCATGGAGCCGTCGCCTCCGGGCCCCATCCCCATCATCGGCGGCGGCCACTCCGCGCCGGCCCTGCGGCGGGCCGCCGCCCTGTGCGACGGTTGGGTGGCGGCCGGGGCCTACAAACCCGACCAGGCCCGCACCTACCTCGCCGAGCTCGCCGAGCAGCGCCGCGTGGCGGGGCGCGAGAACGAGCCGTTCTCGATCTACCTGTCGCTGTGGGCCCGCCCCGACGCCGATCTGTACCGCGGCTTCGAGGAGGACTTCGGTGTGACCGACACCCTGTGCGCGCCGGCCATGGTGGCCAAGGTCGACCCCTCGGACCCGCCCCAGGTGCAGCTGCAGGCCCGGCTCGACGCGTCGGCCCGGTTCGCCGACGAGATCGTGGCCAAGATGAGATGACGCACGCGCTCCGGTGACGATGGTCACGCAACTCCACCCGCGCAACATCCACGACGACACGAGGAGGCCCCGATGGCGAGCCTGAAGCTCGGACTGCAACTGGGGTACTGGGGTGCGGGCCCCCCCGCCAATGCCCCCGAGCTGGTGGCGGAGGCCGAGCGCCTGGGCTTCGACTCGGTGTGGACGGCCGAGGCCTATGGATCGGACGCCCTCACCCCGTTGGCGTGGTGGGGGTCACGCACCACCCGCGTGCGCCTCGGGACCGCCCTGTGCCAGCTCTCGGCCCGGACCCCGACTGCCATGGCCATGGCCGCCTTGACACTCGACCACCTGTGCGGCGGCCGACTGGTGCTGGGCCTGGGCGTCTCGGGCCCGCAGGTCGTCGAGGGTTGGTACGGCCAGCCCTTCCCCAAGCCCCTGGCGCGCACCCGTGAGTACGTGTCGATCGTCCGCCAGGTGCTCGCCCGCCAGGCTCCGGTCACCAACGCCGGGCCCCACTACCCGCTCCCGTACCCGGGGGGGACGGGTCTGGGCAAGCCGCTCAAGCCCATCGTCCACCCGCTGCGCAACGACATCCCGATCGTGCTCGGTGCCGAGGGGCCCAAGAACGTGGCACTGGCCGCCGAGATCGCAGACGGATGGTTCCCCATCTTCTTCTCCCCCGCCCACATGGGCGAGTTCTCCGCCGCCCTCGACGAGGGATTCGCCCGGCCCGGTGCGCGGCGCAGTGCATCGGACTTCGAGGTGATCGCCTTCTGCCCCGTCGTGGTGGACGACGACGTCGAGCGGGCTGCGGACCTCTACCGGCCCATGCTGGCGCTGTACATCGGCGGGATGGGCGCCAAGGAGATGAACTTCCACTTCGACGTGTTCGTCCGGATGGGGTTCGAAGCCGAGGCCCACAAGATCCAGGAGCTGTATCTCGACGGCCTCAAGCACGAGGCCGCCGCGGCCGTCCCCACCTCGATGGTGGAGAAGATCGCCCTCATCGGGCCGCGCCCCAAGATCCTCGGCGAATTGGCCGCATGGCAGGAGTCGATCGCCACCACCCTGCTCGTGGCGGGAAGTCCCGACACCTTGCGCATGATGGCGGAGTTCCTGCTGTAGTCACAGCACGCCCGCACTGCGAGGTGCCCACCCGTGGCGCGTCTGACGCCGCCTTGTCGGCTCCCTGCTCAGGCCGTGAAGGCGGCGCGCGCCGCCTTCGCACCGACAGCGGCGCGCTCGAAGAACCCGTAGGTCCCCTGCTCGAGCAGCTCGTTGGCCGCTTCGACCACGGAACCGAGGGCGGCGAAGCACAGGGCCCCGCCCAGAGAGACGCGGGCGACTCCGGCGCCGGCCAGCTCCGAGATGGTGGGGCCTCCCGGACGGGCCAGGACGTTCACGGGCCGGTCGACGGCGTCGACGACGCGGCGGATCTCGTCGAGCTCGATGAGCCCGGGCGCGTAGAGCACGTCGGCCCCCGCCTCCTGGTACGCCCGGATCCGGGAGATGGTGGCGTCCAGGTCCCGGCGCCCGTGCAGGTGGTTCTCGCACCGGCCGGTGAGCACCAACTGCACGGGGCCCGAGTGCGCGGCATGGGAGGCGGCGGCAATCCGCTCTGCGGCCAGACCGGCGTCGTAGATCGGGTCCTCGGGACGGCCGGTGAAGTCCTCGATCGAGCATCCCGCCAGTCCGGCCTCCACGGCGAGCCGGACGGTGTCGGCCACCTGTGCGGGATCGTCCCCGAACCCGTTCTCGAGGTCGGCCGACACCGGGAGGTCCGTGGCGGCCACGACGGCCGCCGCATGGCCCATGACCTCGTCCCGCTGCATGGCGCCGTCGAGGCGTCCGCGCGTGGCGGCGAAGCCGCTGCTGGTCGTGGCTAGCGCCTGGAAGCCGAGCCAGGTGAGGAGCCTGGCCGATCCCTGGTCCCACGGATTCGGGAGGAGCAGAGGCGCGGGCCCGGAATGGAGGGCGAGGAACTGTGCGGACTTCGTGGCGTGCGGATTCACGTGAGGGTCGTAAGCCAACGTCGCAACGCCCATCGGCGGGGCCCTGCCACGGTAGCGTTGGCGGAGCGGCTCACGAGCGTCAGTGACGCGGTGAAGTCGCTCCACTCGTGGCCACAGGAAAGGACCCGAGCATGGCGCACGGCACCTCTTCGCCAGCATCCAAGTGGGCCGTGCGCGCCGTGGTCGTCGTCGTCCTCGTGGTCGGCACGCTCGTGGCCAGGCGCCGGGGCTACTCGGGGCTCGGCGGCAACACCGTCGTCCGATGCCGCGACGGCCACCTCTTCACGACGATCTGGATCCCCGGCGCATCGGTGAAGTCGATCCGCCTGGGTTGGTGGAGGCTGCAGCGTTGCCCCATCGGCAAGCACTGGACTCTCGTTTCTCCTGTCAAGGTCACGGACCTCACCGAGGAGGAAAAGCGGGAAGCCGGGGAACACCGCGACGTGCGGATCCCTTGACCTCTTGGTGCTCGACTCACCTCGTCACGAATCGGCGAACCGACCAGCCTCGCTCCGGACAGCGGTCTCGCTCCAGACAGCGGTCTCGCTCCGGACAGCGGTCTCGATTCGTACAACAGTCTCGATTCGTACGCCAGTCTCGATGGCGCGCCGGTTCAACTCGGCACGCGCTGGCGTCGCACCCCTTTGGCCTCGCTCCGGGGACGCGCTCCCTTGACAGAAGGCGAGCTCAGGCCTGAGAGCAGTTGGCTCGCGGCGGTCTCGAATCGCGTGATGTCGCCATAGGGCCGTGCCACGAGCATGGCGCCCTCCAGACAACTGACGATCGTCCGGGCCGTCTGGCTGGGTGGGCCGGTGAACCGGAGGGCCCCGTCCTCACGGCCTTGATCCAGTACGCGCGTCAACCATGTCTCGTTGTCGTCGAAGAACCGCACGATGGCGTCCTTCATCCGGTCCGGGAGCGTCTCGTATTCGGCCGCCATGATCCCGCACAGGCACATGCGCCGCTCGCGCAGGACGTCGAGGTAAAGGCCGGCGTAGGCGTGGAGTCGGACGAGCCCATCCGAGGATTGCGATTCCACCCCGGCGAGTGCTGCGGCGAAGCGGGCTGCATAACGCGCGATGAGCGCCTCCCCGAGCTCGGCTTTGCCGGCGAAGTGGTAGTGGAGGGCCGCCGTCGTGATCTTCAGCTCAGCGGCCACGTTCGCATAGCTGAACCCGTTGAAGCCACGGACCTGCACCAGCCTCTCGGCCACATCGAGGATCGACGTCGCCGTGTCGGGTGCATCGAGTCGGCCCCGCTTCATCGCTCCATCCTCACAGGGGATTTCTCCTTGACGCCTTACTTATCAGTAGGTAAGAGTACCAGAGTGGTCTTCCGAAGGGAAGCCGGCAAGGAGGCGACCATGCACGAGCCCGAGCACCGGAGCTTCACCGAGGCCGATGAGACCCGTGAGTTCCCGAACGGACGAGCCGAGATTCTGAAGGTCGGCGGTGCAGAGATCGGCCGTCTCGTCTTCGAGCCGGGCTGGCGGTGGTCCAACGACGTGAAGCCGATCGCCAAGACAGACAGTTGTGAGGCACCCCATTTCCAGTACCACGTCAGTGGGCGGTTGGCGATCAGCATGGACGACGGCACGGAGTTCGTCGCCGGGCCAGGCGATGTCACCTCCTTGCCCAGCGGGCACGACGCCTGGGTGGTCGGGGATGACCCCGTCGTCGTGGTGGACTGGTTCGGCGCCAGCGCCTACGCCAAGTGACCCGCTCCGAAACGACAACGGACCCTGTCGCGGTGGTCGAGACCTTCGGCGCGGCATGGGCCGCTCACGATCTCGACGCCGCCCTGGCACTCGTCACCGAGGACTGCGTCTTCGACGCCACCGGCCCCGCCCCTGACGGGATGCGCCATGCCGGCCCCGATGCGATCCGGCGGGCGTGGGAAGCGATCTTCGACGACAGGACCAGTAGGTTCGAGCCCGAAGAGACCTTTGCGGCCGGGGACCGGGTCGTGCAGCTCTGGCGCTACACGTGGGACACCGGCCATGTCCGTGGTGTCGACGTGTTCCGGGTGCGCGAGGGAAAGGTCGCCGAGAAGTTGTCGTACGTCAAGGGTTGATGCACCCCGTCGGAATGGAGATGTCGTGAGCACGACGGACGCGGTAGGGAAGTTCTTGGCCGGCATCGAGCAGGCCTCGTTACCGGCCGACATCTTCTGCGAGGACATCCTGCTCGATGCCACGGTCCCGAATTGGCGCTTCTCCGTGCGAGGGACCGAGGCGGTGCGGGCCGAGCTCGGAAAGTGGTACGCCGACCTCGGCCGTTTCGAGGAGGTCAAGCGCAGCCCGGTTGAGGGTGGCGAGGTGGTGGAGTTCACCCTCAGCTGGCAGGAGGACGGGGTGCCGCACTCCTGCCATCAGGCTCACCTGATCCGCCTCCGGGACGGGCGAATCGCGAAAGACACGGTGTTCTGCGGAGGCCGCTGGCCCGGGCCCCTGTTGGCCCAGATGGAAGAGGCGCACCGAGCGGCCGAGCAGGGAGCGGTCCCCACGGGATGAGGGGGACCGTCGGGGCATCCGAACCAGGGCGACCCGGACGGGCCTGCCCTTGGGCGTGTCGGGCACCTTCACATCCCTGAGCACACCGGGGTCAAAGCTGGTAGACCCTGCCGGAGGTGAGCGGGTCGGACCTGTTCCGAGTGCGTCGACGAATCCGGTTTCGGACTGGGGCCGCCGCCGCGGGCGAAAGGAGCGGATGTGATCGGTGTGAACGTGACGTTCGAGTACGACGGTGACTTCGATCGCGACCGGGTCACGGGCGTGGCCGAGAAGGCGCGGTCCATGTTCGAAGGCATGCCCGGCTTGCGATTCAAGTTCTTCACCTTCGACGAGAAGCACCAGCGCGCCGTGAACTTCTACGTCTGGGAGACCAGGGAAGCCGCTGATGGGTTCTTCACCGATGAGCTCCGGGAACGGGTGACCGGTCTTTACGGCGTCCGACCCACCGTCGATTTCGTGGACATCGCACAGATCGTCGACAATTCGAGCGTGTAGGGCGGGGACGCATCGATCCTGTGCGCATCCGCATCGAAGCGACAGAGCTCCCAGGCCGATCCTGCGGTCCCAGCCCTGATTCTCCGGGCGGCTATCACAACATCCACGTCGGGATCTAACGCCGGAACCGGCGAGACGAGCTGCTCGACCTCGTTCCCGGCGATGCTCCTTCGGCCACCTGGACCATCGACTGCACGTCCACCCACACGCCCACCGGAGTCGACCTGAAGGGTCCGTACATCCAGGGTCCACCCGGTGGGCGTCTCATCTACCTCTCCTGGGGCACCGTCGACGACGCCGGCGCGTTCACACTGTTTCGTCGAGCGAAGCTGTGCCTCGATGCGATCCCTTCCGCCGTGGTCGACGACGCCGTGGAGCTCGGCCGGCTCGTGGGCCGCCTCGGGCTGACCGATCGCAAAGGGAACCCGTTGTGCGCTGCGGTGCGGCCACCCGTGATCGAGTGGTCAGCCGTGGCAGGGAAGTGACGGCACCCGGGAGGCCGGTGATGCGAGAATCTGAGATGGCCACGTTCGAGCGCGTCGGGGACTTCACTCTGAGCTGGGGCGAGAGCCTGCGGTGGGGCGATCGTCGGCAACGCCTCTACTTTGTCGACTGCGCGACCCAGACTCTTCACTGGCTCGATCACGCTGAACCGCCGTTGCACTCCATGGTGCTTCCGACCATGCCCGCCGGTCTGGTGCTCACCGACGCCGGGCCGTTGGTGGCGTGCCTGGACGACGGACTGCACATTGTGGATCCCGACGCGGGCACATCGGAGTTGTTGGCTGCGTATCCGGCTGGGATGCACGGGCGGGCCAACGACGCAAATGCCGATGGGGTGGGAAACCTCGTCACCGGCACGCTCAACCTTGTGCCCGGCCCGGGTGCGTCGTGGTGGTTCTCGGCGGACCAGGGCTGGCGGCTCCTCGACGACGACATCGGGAACGCCAATGGTCCGGTGGTCATCGACGTTCACGGCCGGCCGACGCTCGTCATGGCGGACACGAATGCCCGCGTCGCCTACTCCTATCCCTATGACGGCACGAGCGCGACGATCGGCGGGCGACAGGTGTTTGCCGACCACGCCGCTCTCGGCGGTGCGCCTGACGGTGCCACGGTCGACGCCCAAGGTGGAGTGTGGAGCTGTGTGCTGGGCAGCGGCAAGATCGCCCGGTTCACCGCCACCGGCCTCGACCGCGTCGTCGACGTTCCCATGGCCAATCCGAGCGATGTGGCCTTCGGCGGGCCCAACCTCGACCGGCTGTTCGTGACCTCCATCGCAGTCAACCTCGGAGAGGACGCCCCGCCGGCCACGGAGGCCGGCTGGGTGCTGGCCATGGACGGGCTGGGCGTCACAGGGCGACCCGAGTCTCGTTTTCACCTCGCCTAGCCGGCGACGGCAACCAGGTGCCGCCCCCCGACCTCTGGGGGCAGAGGTCGTGGGGACGACACCGTCTCCTCGCACTTGACTCCGACTGCTAACTCTTCCCGCCGGTCAAAGTGAGGAGGAGGTGTTGCTTGGCGACCGACTTCTTGGCGTTTCTGGCCGTCACGATCAGCGTGGTGACCTTGTTCCGGTCGGTGCGCAGCGCGGTTCCCGAAATGGTCTCGGTCCCGCTGCCTCCGCTCAACACCAGGCCCTTGGGGAGCTTCCCGGAGATCCGTATCGACGGTGTGGGGACCCCCGTGCTCGTCACGGTGAACGAGAAGGGCGTCCCGGCCACGACAGTGGCGGTGCTCAGGCTGGTGATGGTGGGTGACGGGCTGGCCAAGGCGTTGAATTGCACCGCCGGGATGTAATACGGAGGCGTGTCGTTCGCTCCCGGCTCCCAACATTGGAGAACCGGTCCCGGTGAGTCGAGGCGGAATATCCCGACGCCTGCTCCCGGGGAGGTTCCGCCGTCGCAGTAGCCGTAGGTGCCCGCCGCGTTGTGGAACAGAGAGCCCGGATCGGGATCACCGCCCACGCTGGGGGTGGAGGTCGTGGTCAGTGCCACATTGAGCCCGTCATAACCACAACTCGTGGTCGCATCGCAGGCATGGGCATTGCCGTACGGGTGATATCCCCACGTCGTGGTGTTGTAGGCGATCCCGTAGACCACGTTGTTGGGGAGCGAAACATGACCGAAGTCGAAGGTGACGTTGGCCAGGAGCCCGTTCAAACACCCGACCGGCGACCCGGTCGCTTGATCGATGGCGCTGTCATACCACGTTCCGACAAAATCACTGATGGGGGAGGACATGGTGACGTCCGGCAGGCAGTCGGTGGCGTAGTTGGGGTCCGCCGACGGGCGGTAGGGGATGTTGAACGTCTGGGTATCGGTAGCGATCAGGCTTCCCGGGGTGATCAGGGTTCCCTCCGGCGCCGAATTGCCGAGCGCGGGAGCGTCGTAGATGTTCAACGTGATCGGCTCGGAGAACGTGGCCCCCGGAGCCGTCGCACAGGACGCTCCGCCGGCGAGGTTTCCGCACGTCCAGCTGGCCATCTGCACCACGACGTTGTCCAGTACCCGAGCCGTACCGGCAAAGGTGACCTGGTTCCCGAACTCGGACGTCTGTGTGGCCTGGAACGCCCAGCTGGGGAGATTCCCAGGGCTCGGGTCCACGATGCTGTCGTAGATCGTGGGATCGCCGTTCTTGACCTTGTGGTGCTTGACCTTCTGGGCGTGTGCGGCTCCAGGGCCGGCTGACCTGACACGGGCCTTCGCCAGTGCCGACGGAGAGGCCGCCAACCCGACCGATGCGATCAACCAAACGCGGCCAATGCCAATAGAATCCTTCTCATTACGTCCCTTCCCCCGCCGGAAGACACGTCAGTCAGAAGGACCTAAGGCGCTCTCGTGGAAGTCCACTCACATCGCAACGGACGTTGCGCTTCTACAGTGTCGTGCCCGTCCCTGCTCCGCATCATCAACTTTGACAAGCCTTTCGGCTCGGCGTCGCGGCAGTTGGGACCGCCATGACGCCGACACCGACAGCACTTCATGGCATCGGCATGCCCACCTGCACTGATGACGTCTCGATGCTCTGAGCGTCGGGGCAAGAGGCTCAGAGCCGGGGAAGGGACCAATCGCGGTCGGGGTGCTCCGGCGGAAGGTTCATGGGCTCACTGGGCACCCACCCGCTCGTCGCGACGTCCTCCAAGACGTGGACCATGTTGTAGGTGTCCTCCTCGTAGCAGAACTTCCCTTCGCCGGCATAGCGCAGCCGTGAGTAGGCCGACTGGGTGAAGGGTGTGCCGTCCGCCCTGACGCCGGGGATGATCTGGGTCCACTTCACGACGACGTCGTCCCCCTCGATGGCCGTGAACTCCACCGGGAATTTCCAGTCCATCAAGCCGACCATGGAGTGCTCGAGCCAATGCGCGATCGCCTTCTTGCCCTCGATCCGTCCCCATGCGGCGTCTACGTACACGGCGTCGTCGGTGTAGAAGTCGGCCAGGGCCCCGAAGCCGTTGGGCTCGAGGCCCTCGTCGATGCGGCGGCGCAGCTCGTGGTAGCGGTCGACGACGGCCTGGACCTCGTCGCGGGGATGGGGTTGGGTTCTCGCGGTCATCGAGCGAGGGTAGCTCGTGATGGGTGCTGTTGTTGTGCCGAACCCCGGCCCGCGGTGCGCCCAAACGAACCGGGGCTTTCGCAGTACTGTCTTTATCAGTTTCATCCCGCAGGAGGCGTCGTGAACGACGAGAGGCCGGTTGGTCCGAGGCGTCCTTCGTCTCGGCTCAACGGTGGCGCGGTGACACCCCCGCTTGGCGGGTACCCGCCTCCACCGCCTCAGTACCCGACGCCAGGCCCCTGGCCTTCCGACCCGTCCAACCCCTCGCCTGCCGATCCCCTCGGCTTCGGTTTCTCGCGTCCAGGACCCTTCGACGTGTTGGGCCGGCCGCTCGCCACCTGGGGGCAGCGTGCAGGAGCCCTGCTCATCGACACGCTCGTGGTCTCGATTCCCGGTGCCATCGTCGTGGGGATCGTGTCCGCCACGACGTCGACCACGATCATGGACCCTTTCAACGGGAACACGCACCGGTATGTCCCAGCGCCTTTCAACCTCGCATGGGCCGTCATCCTGGCCTTCGAGGTCATCTACTTCGCCGCCCTGGACGGACAGAGCCAGACCGTGGGCAAGCGGGTGCTAGGGATCGCCGTTCGAGCCCAGGGCTCGGGTCAACCGATAGGGTTCGGCCGCGCCCTGGGCCGCTGGCTCATCTACGTCGGCCTCTTCTACCTGCTCCTCATCCCGGGTGTCCTGAACGCGCTGTCGCCGTTATGGGACGGGAAAAGACAGGCGTGGCACGACCACGCCGTGGGCTCCGTGGTGGTGAGCCTCAAATAGAGCCCTTCCGGGTGCGTTACTCGCCAGACACCTCCTCCATGACGGTCAGGTCGACGAACTCCGGCGCTCCGTCGAAGATCTCGGCCATCGTTGCCCTGGCGGCCTGCAGCCCTTCCTGGCGTGCCGAGTCGTTCTCCCGGGCGCGAGCCTTCTCCTCGCTCTCGAAGACGACCATCATGTACACCCGGCTCGGGTCGTTCTGGTCCCGCATGGCCGTCGAGCGCACCAAGCCTGAACCGGGTTGCTCGACCGCCTTGAGCTGGTCGACCAACTTCTGCAGGTCGCCTTCCTTGCCCGGCTTCAGTCGCGTGGTGATGAGCTGTGCCCACATTCCAGAACCCCTCCGTTCGAGATGGATGCGGCACGCTACCGCGCCAGCGTGGACTTGAGCAGGTCCACGTCGCGTTGCAGCTGTTCGAGGAGCTCGACGATATGGGCATTGCTGTAGCGCTTGGTCGCGCCGGGAACTCTCGGCGACGCGTCAGGGCCGGAGGCAACAGCGTCGTAGCCGGCGGCCGTCATGAGGTCCGCATAGGACACTCCGAGCGCGTCAGCCAAACCCGCCAGGACCCTTGGCGAGGGCGTGCGAACCAGGTCGGCTTCCAGCTTGTGCACGTACCCCGACGAACAACCGGCACGCGCCGCCACCTCCTGTAGCGAGAGGCCGTGGGCGGCGCGGGCTGCCGCCAGCTTCACACCCATCGATTCCTTCGACATGGGACCTCCCGTGTGTACTTTAGTTTTGATTTCGTTTACTATAGTAAAAGTGGCGGGGCTCCGGTGCGAGGAGGACGATGAGGGCGAGGGACGGTCGGGGAGACCGGGCAGGTCGGAGAACGCCCCGTTCGAGCGCTGTGACCGGGACGGCGTCGTCGCGTACACCGAGACCCAGAAGGAAGCGAACGTCTCCTGGTAGGCCCGGGGCCGGCTTCGGTGTCATCCACGAGGTCCGCCTCCCCGATACCCCCGTGGTGTGGTGCTTGCGGCGCGCGCCGAACCCCTGAGCCCTAAGTTCCGCGAACGGCGTGTGCCGCAAACCATGCCCGACTCGGTCCAAGACTCAGACCTGCCGGGAGGAGCCGACGACATCCGCGTGGCCCACACCCCACGCGCAGACTGGACGGAGACCAAATGATCTGGACCTATGCCGGGTTCGAGGCCCGGCTCGAGCGAGGTGGCCGGTGACCGAGCGCAATCAGGAGGAGATCGAAGCCCTGTTCCGTGCACTTGCGGGGCACGGGTCGGGCGGCCTGAATCCCGACGCCGAGCAGCTCCACGCTCTGGTCACAGCCGATCTGGGAGGGCCCCTCCAGTTCGTGAACCTGCTCGCCTACCTCGAGCTCGCTCGGTACCCCGACGGACACGAGATGGCCGGGAGCGGGCTGACCGGGGCCGAGGCCTACGGGCTCTACGGCGCGGTGGCGCTCGATCACGTCACCCGGCGGGGCGGGCGCTTGACGCTCTACAACGACGTCGACCAGGTGCTGATCGGCGCGGGAGCCTCGTGGCATCAGGTCGCCATCATGGAGTACCCGGACACCGACGCCTTCGTCGACATGATCTGCGATCCCGACTACCTGGCCGGGCTCGTCCACCGCGATGCGGGCCTCGCCGACACCATGGTGCTCGTGACCCGGGCCCTGCTCCCACGCTCAACGGGGTGAGATCCGGGGCCCCACCTCCGCGCCACGGCGGTCCGGGAGCTCCGCCGGGCCGCCGGCGGGGAGAAGGGTGGGTCAGGGTAATCCCCGATTGTCCTCCGCCCTACCAACTGTGACGGTTGTCGCATGAGCAGGGCGCGAAAGCTGGACGTGGTGGGCCCTTTCGGCCCCGGCATCAGGCTGGTCATCTCCCGCTCGGCATGCAGGAGCCGAGGCCCCTCCTGAATCATGGTTGACAACGTGCCTGAGTCTGCCAGTAGTATACGGAGTATGCTACGAAAGATGCCCGAGTCGTGAGTGTCCGGCACGCCCTGCTGGCGTTGTTGAGCGGGGGGCCCAAGTACGGCCTGCAGCTGCGCCAGGAGTTCGAGGCGAGAACCGGCGACGTCTGGCCGCTCAACGTGGGCCAGGTGTACACGACGTTGCAACGCCTCGAGCGCGACGGCCTCGTCGAGTCCGACGCGCCCGACACCGAAGGTCCCCAGAAGGGCTTCCACATCACCCACCAAGGCGAAGAGGAGCTGGTCGAGTGGCTCCACACCCCGCCGGACCTCTCCTCCCCGCCCCGTGACGAGCTGGTCATCAAGGTGCTGGTGGCGCTGGAGGTGTCGGGCGTGGACGTCCACGACGTGATCCAGGTGCACCGCCGTTACCTGGTCGAGCTGATGCAGCAGTGGACGCGCCTCAAGGAGGACGAAGCCGAGTTCGACCTGGGCTTCGCCCTCGTGGTCGACGCCGAGCTGTTCCGGCTGGACTCGGTCATCCGCTGGCTGGACACGGCCGACGGTCGCCTCAAGCGCGCCGCTTCCGAACCACCCAGGTCCGCTCCATACGCCCTGCCGAAGCTTCGGCGGAGAATCGGGGTCCCACGATGAGCTTCCTAGAAATGCGAGACGTGTCCAAGACCTACGGCGCAGGACACACCGAGGTCCACGCCCTCCAGGACATCAACCTGTCGGTCGACGCCGGGGCGCTGGTTGCGGTGATGGGAGCGAGCGGGTCGGGGAAGAGCACCCTCCTCACCATCGCCGGCAGCCTCGAACACCCGACGAGCGGTGATGTATACGTCGGCGGGGCCCTGCTCTCGAAGATGTCACGCAACGACCAGGCCCGGCTGCGCCGCCGCTCCATCGGCTACGTCTTCCAGGACTTCAACCTCCTGGCCGGGCTGAGCGCGGTGGAGAACGTCGCACTGCCCCTCGAGCTCGACGGGATCCCGGCCCGGAAAGCCCACACCGCCGGCATGGCGGCCCTCGAAGAGCTCGGACTTGCCGATCGGGCGTCGCACTATCCCGACGAGCTGTCGGGCGGTGAGCGCCAGCGGGTGTCGATCGCCCGGGCCGTGGTGGGCGAGCGCCACCTGTTGCTGGCCGACGAGCCCTCGGGCGCGCTCGACTCGGCCAACGGGGAAGCGGTCATGCGCCTCGTCCTGGGGGCCTGCCGGCGAGGCGTGGCAGCCGTCGTGGTGACCCACGACGCCCAGTTGGCTTCGTGGGCCGACCGGGTCGTGTTCCTCCGAGACGGACGCGTCGTCGACCAGACCATGCCACCGCCGAGCCCCGAGTCCCTCCTCGAGCCCGCCCCCCACACGTGAGCGCGCGTCCGTCATGAGCGTGACACTTCTCGAGAGGCCGGCCGAGGTGGGAACCCGGGCCGGGAACGGTGGAGCCCCTGCCCGGCGCGCCATGGTCCGGTGGGCATGGCGACTGTTCCGGCGCGAGTGGCGCCAGCAGCTGTTGATCCTGGCGCTCGTCGTCGTGGCCGTGGCGGCCACGGTCGTCGGGGCGACGGTGGCCACCAACACCCCGGCTCCGGCCGATTTCGGGTTCGGCACTGCCGGGGACCTCGCCACCTTCCAGGGGCCCGACTCGCACGTGGTCTCCCAGATCGCGGCGCTGGAGCACCGCTTTGGTCGCGTCGACGTCGTCGAGAACCAGACCTTCACGATCCCCGGCACGATCAGCACCTACGACCTGCGCGCCCAGAACCCCCTCGGCCCGTATGGGCGGCCGATGCTGTCCCTCGTGGCGGGGCATTTCCCCACCACACCGAGCCAGGTGGCGGTGACCGACGGCGTGGCGTCCGCCTTCAACCTCAAGATCGGCGCCCTCTGGCATCAGGGTTCCCAAGTCCGGCGTGTGGTCGGCATCGTGCAGAACCCCCAGAGCCTGCTCGACGAGTTCGCCCTCGTGGTGCCGGGACAGGTCACTGCACCGACCGCAGTCACCTTGCTGTTCGACGCGCCCGGGGTCCGCCCCGGCTCGATCGGTCCGAACGTCGAGACCCCCGCTTCGGTAGAGGCGAACAACCCGCTCAACCCCGAGACCATCGTGCTCGCCCTGGCCACGCTGGGCATGCTCCTCATCGCCCTGGTGGCGGTGGGCGGGTTCACGGTGCTGGCCCAGCGGCGCCTGCGTTCCATCGGCATGCTCGGCGCCTTGGGGGCCACGGACAAGAACATCCGTCTCGTCGTGCGGGCCAACGGCCTCGTGGTCGGCGTCGTCGGCACCTTGACCGGAGCGGCGTTGGGCCTGGCGGCCTGGCTTGCCTACCGACCGCACGTCGAGGCGAGCTCGCACCATCTGATCGGTGTGTTCGCCCTGCCGTGGGTGGTGGTCGCCGTCGCCATGGTCCTGGCCGTCGTGGCCACCTTCTTCGCCGCCTCGCGGCCAGCCCGGTCGATCACCAAGGTCCCCGTCGTGACCGCCCTGTCGGGGAGGCCCGCCCCGCCGAAGCGGGTGCACCGCTCGGCGGTTCCCGGCGTCGTCTTCCTCGTCATCGCGTTCCTCTTGTTGACGATCTCCGGCAGCAAAGGCGGCAACGGAGGCGCACCACCGCTGGTCTTCGGCTTCGTCGCCCTCATCGTAGCCGTGATCCTGCTGTCCCCGCTCGCCCTCACCACCCTGGCCCGGCTGGGCCGCCACGCCCCGATCGCCGTGCGCCTGGCCCTGCGCGACCTGGCGCGCTACCGGGCCCGCTCGGGGTCCGCCCTCGGAGCCATCAGTCTGGGGGTGGTCATCGCCGTGGTCATCTGTGTCGTCGCCGCGGCCCGATACGGCAACGTCCTCGACTACGCCGGACCCAACCTGGCGTCGAACCAGATCGTGCTGTACACACCCAACGGCCCCCAGGGAGGAGGCGGCGGTCCCAAGGGCAACGGACCGAATGCGTCGACGACGGCGAACACCTTGGCGTCCATGGCCACGACAGCGCGCGGCATCGCCGGCTCGCTGGGGGCCCACGGCGTCATCGAGCTCGACTCGACCTCCGCCAACTTGTTGCACGCCGCAGCCGGGCGCAACTTCTCCGGTCAGCTCTATGTCGCCACCCCACAGCTCCTCAGGGCCTTCGGGATCACCGTCTCCGAGGTCGACCCGTCGGCCGACATCCTGACCATGCGGCCCGGGCTGTCGGGAATCTCTCTGATGCAACTCAACTACGGCAACTCCGGCGGCGGCGGCGGCACCCTCGTCGGCCCCGGCAGCAACCCGCCACCTGGCGCGGGGAATCAATCGGACAACGGCTACCCCTGTACGCCGGGCAGCTGTGTCGCCAACCCGAAGATCCAGGAGGTGGACGCCCTTCCCGCCGGCACCTCGGCGCCCAACACCGTCATCACGGAGCACGCCGTACACCAGCTCCATCTCCAGGTGAGCACGAGCGGATGGCTGATCCAGGGGGCGCACCCCCTGACCGCCGCGCAGATCAACAGCACCCAGCGGACGGCCGCCGCGGCGGCCATGACGGTGGAGACCAAGAACGACCAGCCGACCTCGGCGGAGATCATCAACTGGGCCACCGTGTTCGGCATCGCCCTGGCGTTGGGCGTCCTCGCCATGTCCGTCGGGCTCATCCGCAGCGAGTCGGCGGACGACCTGCGAACCCTCGCCGCCACCGGGGCGAGCAGCGCGACCCGCCGGACCATCACCGGTGCGACGGCGGGGGCACTGGCCCTGCTCGGCGCGGTGCTCGGCACGGCGGCCGGCTATGTCGCCGCCGCGGCGTGGTTCCGGGGCAGCGCGGTCAACGGTGGCATCTCCGCCCTCTCCAACCCGCCCACCCATAGCCTGCTGATCATCCTCGTCGGCCTGCCGGTGGTCGCCGCGACCGGAGGATGGCTCCTCGCCGGGCGCCAGCCGCCGAGCATCACCCAACAGCCCATCGACTGAGTCACACGATCCTGCGACGTGCCCTGCGCGGCGTTATGTCGTGCTGTCGAGCTGTCGGTCCCCCGGGGTCGCGTTGAGTGTGTCGGTCGTCGCTTTGTCGGTCACACCCAACAACTTCGCCATCCGCAGGTGATGCTCATCAAGCTTCTTGTCGATGAGCTTGGCGTGCTCCTCGAGCAACAGCCTCTGCTTCTCGAGATTTCGGGCGCCGCGTACCTCGCTGCCGATCCAGCCTCCGATGAAGGCGATAGGGAGCCATATGAACGAGGCGTAGACGTTCGGGCCGTCCACCGATTGATCGAGTGGCCAGAAGTCCACACGCAACCGATGCCATCCGAAGATGGCGCCGAACACCACGAAATACAGGACCAAGACGGCGACGAGCGCCAACACCTTCCGGACGTGCTTCATGGCACCTCCCAGGGCCGGCACAACGATAGTGGCATGGCCAGCCCGGGAAGCCGACGCCCGGTAGGGTGACCCCGTCGTTCCGAGCACCGAGGTGGGCGCATGAGCTGGATGGTCTACGGCGCGTACGGGTACACGGGACGCCTGGTGGCAGCCCTGGCCACCGAGCGCGGGGAGCTCCCGGTGCTCGCCGGGCGCGACGAGCACCGTCTGAGGGCCCTCGGCGAGAGGTTCGAGCTCGAACATCGCACCGTCGACCTGCAAGACCCCTCGGCACTGCGCGCCGCGCTCGAAGGCTTCGACGTCGTCGCCCACTGCGCGGGACCGTTCTCGGCGACCGCGGAGCCCATGGTGGACGCGTGTCTCGCCACCAAGACCCACTACCTCGACATCACCGGCGAGATCGACGTGTTCGAGTGGGTGCTCGCCCGCCACGATGAAGCCCGCGCCGCCGGGGTGGTCCTTCTCCCCGGAGCAGGATTCGACGTGGTGCCCTCGGACTGCCTGGCCGCGATGTTGGCGCGCGCCCTGCCCGACGCGGTGCGCCTGGAGCTCGCCCTCCGCGCCACGGGCGGGGTGAGCCCGGGAACGGCCAAGACGGCGATGGAATCACTGGGGACGGCGGGGCGCGCCCGGGTCGGCGGGGTGATCGGCCCCATTCCTGCAGACCGTCGGCGCCGCGAGGTCGAGTTCGCCGACGGGAAGGCCAACGCCCACGCCATCGCCTGGGGTGACGTCGCCACCGCGTATCACTCCACGGGGATCGGGGACATCGTGGTGTACGCGGCGCTGCCCCCCGCCATCGCCCCGATGATGGCCCTGGCGCAGGTGGGTGGGGCCGCCACCCGCAACCGGATGGTACAACGTCTCTTG
>JARLGQ010000193.1 GCA_031292675.1 Acidimicrobiales bacterium | reverse complement strand
GGACTCCCTCGTCAGTCGGGGGGTGCTGCTCGACGTGGCCCGGGCCAAAGAGACCGACGTGCTCGAGGGTGGCTACGCCATCACGCCCGCGGACCTCGACGCGGCATGTGCATTGGCCCGGGTGAGCGTCGAGCCCGGCGACGTGGTGTTGGTCCGCACCGGTCAGATGACCCACCTCCGCATGCCGCAGCGATTCCCCGCCGGCGGGACCACCGTCCCGCTTCCCAACATGCTCCGCTTCGGAGACGTCATGCACTACATGGGCCTGTCGTCGGGATTGTCGATGGCGACGGCGGAGTGGTTCCACGCCCGTGACGTGGCCGCGGTCGCCACCGACACCATGGCGCTCGAGGTGATCCCCTGCGAGGACGCCGAGGTCTACCTTCCCGTCCATCTCCTCCACATCGTGGAGATGGGGATGACCCAGGGCCAGAACTGGATGCTCGACGAGCTCGCCACAGATTGCGCCGCGGACGGCCAGTACACCTTCCTCCTCGATGCCACACCGTTGCCCTTCACCAACGGGTGTGGCTCTCCGCTCAACCCCGTGGCGGTCAAGTAGACCGAGTCTCAGCTCAAGACCGAGACTCAGGTCAAGAAGACCGTCGGGGTGGCGCGTCGGGCCCCGGTCGTTGTCGGGCCTGGCCGACCCGGGTCTGGGCCGCACCGCCTCCCACCACCGGTCCGGTGCGCGGTGCCGCAACCGCAGCTCCGTCGGTGCTCGCGGGTGCCGGTCGTCCCGTGACCGCCCAATGCAACACGCGCGCCTGGGTGTCGACCATGGCCGTGGTCCGGATCCCCCAGAACTCGAACCCGTACCGATGAGCGGCCACGTGGGCGAGCATCGAGATGAGCGTGGCCGCCACGGCCATGGCGTCGGTTCCCGCCGGGCTGGGGTTTGAGGTGCCCGACGCGATGACGCGGGCCAAGGTGACGGTCACCGCGTTCAGGGCGCGCACCCGCAGACCCTGGAAGCGCAGGTCACCTTCCTCGGTGGCGAGCTCGACCACGCGGAACACAGCCCGGTTGGCATCCCAGTAGGCCATGAACCCCTCGACGACCCGTCGCGACGTCTCCCAGCTGGCGTCGTCGGACCAGTCGCCGTCGACCAGCTCGGCGAGCGTGCCCGCGCCCTGCATGAGCTCCTCGGCCATGACGAGGATGGCCTGCTCCACGTTCTCGAAGTACTGGTAGAACGTCGCCGGCGACGTCCCGGCCTGACGGGCGATGTCGATGACCTTGATCGAACGCCACGGCGTCGTCGCCAGGAGCTCGGCGGTGCACTCCAGGAGGCGGTTCCGGGTGGCGAGACCGCGACGGCCCGGGACCCGACCGTCGGTGGCGGCGATCGCGCCTGCGTCTTCCAAGTCGTCGAGGATGGTGTCCAGGGCTGCGTCGCCCGAGTCGGGGGGCATGTGGTGCGAAGGCTAGCCCCCATTTGCTGACGCCGTGTCAGATTCGCGGCCCCCCGGGGGGACGTGGAAGGAAGTAGAACGGGTTCCGTTCCAGGCAGGACCGGGACTAGCGTGAATGTCCGTGCAGCAGAGAGCGCTTCCCCGCTCCCTGACCCGCGCTCAGGAAGCGCGGCGTCAACGGGTGATCGACGCCGCCATGGAGCTCGGCCTCGAGGGGGGCTACGAGGCGGTCCAGATGCGGGACGTGGCCGCCCGGGCGCACGTGGCCATGGGCACCGTGTACCGCTACTTCTCGTCCAAGGACCACCTGTTGGCCGCCGCCCTCGTCTTCTGGGTGGAGCAGCTCGACGCCCGCCTGGCCCAGGTGCCGGCCCGGGGGGCCGACGCCTCGGAGCGGGTCCTCGACGTGCTCGAGCGGGCCCTGCGCGCCATGGGCCGCCAGCCCCAGCTGGTGGCGGCGGTGTTCGCCTCCCTCGCCTCCCCGGACCTCGCCGCCATCGAGTGCCAGCAGCAGATGGGGGCGGTCATGGACGGCATCATCATCAGGGCCATCGGCGAGCCCCAGCCTCCTGACCACGCCGAGCGCACCCGCATCATCGGCCACGTGTGGTACTCGTCGCTGGTGGGCTGGGTGAACGGCTGGAGCGACATGGACCGCGTACGCGACGAGCTGGCGGTGGCGGTTCGCCTTCTGCTCCCCAACGGCCTTGTCCCCAACGGATCGGTGCCGTCCCCCCGCCAGGGCTAGCGACCACCACCGGACCGGCGAGGCGCGCCGGGCGAGATGTTGCGGCCCTCACCGGCGCATGGTCGAATGCGCAGGCAGGGTCGACGCCAACAGGCACGGTCGGCACCCAGGGAGGGAGCTCGCATGCGCGCAGCGATTTTCAACGAGGTCGGCAAGGAGTTCATCGACATCTACGACGACGTCGAGGTCGCCGATCCGGGCCCGGGCGAGGTCCGGCTCAAGCTCCACGCCGCGGGCGTGTGCCACTCCGACCTGTCGGCCATGAACGGGACCCTGCCCCAGCCCGCCCCGGCCGTCCTGGGCCACGAGGGCGCGGGGGAGATCATCGAGGTGGGCGAGGGCGTGGACCAGGTGGCGGTGGGGGACCACGTGATCGTGGCCTGGACCCCTCCGTGCGGGAAGTGCGCGGCGTGCCTGCGCGGCGAGGCCAACCTGTGCGTGGACATCTTCTTCAACATCGCCGGGACGGCCAAGTTCTCGCGCGGGGGCGTCCCGGTCTTCGGGTTCGCCGGGACGGGGACCTTCGCCGAGGAGATGGTGCTCCCCCAGCAGGGCGTGGTGAAGATCCCCGACGACGTGCCCTACGAGATCGGCGCCCTCATCGGCTGCGGGGTGACCACGGGCGTGGGCGCCGCCCTCAACACGGCCAAGGTGCAGCCCGGCTCGAGTGTGGTGGTGTTCGGGGCCGGGGGAGTGGGCATCGCCGCGATCCAAGGGGCGCGCATCGCCGGGGCGGCGGAGATCGTGGCCGTGGACATGGTCGACTCCAAGCTGAAGGACGCCCTGCGCTTCGGGGCGACGCACGGCGTGAAGCCCGACGACCTCAGCGCCGCCAATGCCGAGATCAACGGTTCGGCCGGCGGGTTCGACTACGCCTTCGAGTGCATCGGCCTGCCCCAGACCATCAGGGCCGCCTACGACGCGGCCCGGCGCGGCGGCACGGCGGTGATCGTGGGCGCGGGCAGCTCCGAGAAGAACGTCGAGTTCAACTGCTTCGAGCTGTTCTTCATGGAGAAGAAGCTGCTGGGCTCGTACTACGGCTCGGCCGACGTGCGCAGCGAGTTCGGCCGCCTCATCCGGCTCTGGAAGGCCGGCCGCCTCGACCTCGAGGGCATGATCTCGTCGCGCATGGACCTGTCCAAGGCCCAGGACGCCTTCGAAGCCATGAAGAAGGGCGAGATCATCCGCCAGATCCTCACCTTCTGACCCACTCCGGGGGCCACCGGGCCGGCACGCGGCGCCCTCACGACGGATCCGCAGCTCATCGGCATGAGAACCCCGTGATTCTGTTCGGCCGGTGACATGTGACTAAATGGTCACGTATTGTTCGGCACGTGGACGAAGTGTTCAGGGCCCTCGCCGATCCCACCCGGCGGAGCCTGCTCGACGAGCTGTTCCGCCAGGACGGCCAGACGTTGAGCGCGCTCGAGGCCCGGTTCGACATCACCCGGTTCGGGGTGATGAAGCACCTGAAGCAATTGGAGGAGGCGGGCCTCGTGGTCACCCGACGGCGAGGGCGCGAGAAGCTCCACTTCCTGAACCCGGTCCCGATCCGGCTCGTCCACGACCGGTGGGTGAGCAAGTACGCGGAGCCGTGGGCGGCGACGCTCAGCGGCCTCAAACAGAGACTGGAGAGTCCCATGGAGAAGATTTTCGAGATCTACATCCGCACCACCCCCGAGCGGCTGTGGGAGGCGATCGTCGACCCCGAGATCAGGAGCAAGTACAACTTCGGCGCCGCCATGGTCGTCCCCGAGCTGAAGCCCGGCGCGCACTTCGAGATGACAGCGCCCAAGGCGGAGGGAATCCTGGGCGAGGGCGAGATCCTCGAAGTCGACCCGCCCCGGCGGCTCGTCCACACCATGGCGGCCTACTTCAGCGACGAGGCGAAGGCGGAGGGGACCTCCAGGGTCACCTGGGAGATCGAGCCCATCGGGGACTCCTGCCGGCTGGTGTTGACCCACGACCAGCTGCGCGAGGGCGCCAACGCCCAGCTCTACGGCGGGTGGCCCATGGTCCTGTCCGGCTTGAAGACCTGGCTCGAGTCCGGCGAGCTCCTCACCACGCCGGGATCGCTCATGTGGGGATGAGACCGGGCTGGCAGGGAACTGCAATGTGTTCTAGTTTGCGCCTTCGGACGGGGCGAGCGAGGGGAGGGGGCCGATGGCCGAGAGCGAAGTCCTGCGGGCGCCCCATGTGCTCGAGTACCCCTACGTCCGCTCGGTGGGCCCGGTCATCGGAGCCTTCCTGACCGCCCTGCGCGACGGGCGCATCCTGGGCGCCCAGTCGACCGGTGCCGACGGCGGTGCGACGGTGATCGTGCCCCCCACCGAGTACGACCCGATCAGCGGGGCGGACGTGGGCGAGCTGGTCGAGGTGGGCCAGTCCGGCGTGGTCACGACGTGGTCGTGGGCGGCCGAGCCCAAGGAGGGCCAGCCCCTCGACCGGCCCTTCGCGTGGGCGCTCGTGAAGCTCGACGGGGCGACGACGGGCATGCTCCACGTCGTGGACGCGGGCTCGCCCGGCGCCATGGCGAGCGGCATGCGGGTCACGGCGCGCTGGCGCCCGGCGGCCGAGCGGGTGGGCCGCATCCAGGACATCGAGTCCTTCGTGCCCGAGGGGGGCGACCGGTGAGCGACGCAGGCACCCTCACCGATCCGGGTGGGACCGGCGAGGCCCCCATCACGACCCTGGCCACCCCGATGCGTCTCGACTACCAGTACACGGCGGGGCTGTCGCAGTCCCGGTTCCTGCGCGGCATCGCCCAGGGCAAGTTCATCGGGCAGCGTTGTCCGGCCTGCCATCAGGTCTACGTCCCGCCGCGCGGGTCGTGCCCCACCGACGGGGTGGCCACCACCGACCCGGTCGAGCTGGCCAACACCGGCACCGTGACGACCTACTGCGTCGTCAACGTGCCGTTCCAGGGCCAGTCCATCGAGATCCCCTACATCTGCGCCCAGATCCTCCTCGACGGCGCCAACATCGCCTTCATGGGACTGATCCAGGAGCTCCCCGCCGACCAGGTGCGCATGGGCATGCGGGTCGAGGCGGTGTGGCTCCCCAAGGACCAGTGGGGCCTGACCATGGCGTCGGTCAAGTACTTCCGCCCCAACGGCGAGCCCGACGCCGACTACGAGACGTTCAAGGAGTACCTGTGAGCGCGGCGCCGTCGGGGCGCGCCGCGGTCCGCCCCGTCGGGGTGGTATCGGTGGCGCAGTCGAAGTCGGTGCGGCGCGAGGACCACCGCAACGAGGTCGAGATCCTCATGCCGGTGGTGACCGAGGTGTTCGCCAACGTCGGCGTCACCAAGAGCGACATGGGGTTCGTGTGCTCGGGGAGCACCGACTACCTGGTGGGCGCGCCCTTCAGCTTCGTCATGGCGCTCGACGCCGTGGGGGTGTGGCCGCCCATGCGCGAGAGCCACGTGGAGATGGACGGCGCCTGGGCCCTGTACGAAGCGTGGACCCTGCTGCAAGAGGGCGAGATCGATACCGCCCTCGTCTACAGCTTTGGCCGCTCGTCTCCGGCCCAGCTCGACCGGATCCTGGCCCTGCAGCTCGACCCGTACTACATGGCCCCGATGTGGCCCGACCCCGTGGCCCTGGCTGCCCTGCAGGCCCAGGCGCTCATCGACGCCGGCAAGGCGACCGAGAAGGACTTCGCGGCGGTGGCCGCCCGCAGCCGGCGCGACGCGCTCGGCAACCCCAACGCCCAAGTGGCCAAGGACCAGTCGGCCGAGGACCTCCTGGCCGACGAGTACGTGGTGGCCCCGCTGCGTCGCCACGCGCTGCCGCCCATCACCGACGCCGTGGCCGCCGTGGTGCTCGCCGCCGGGGACCGGGCCCGCGAGCTGTGCGAGCGGCCGGCATGGATCACCGGCATCGACCACCGCATCGAGGCCCACGCGCTGGGCGCACGGGACCTGTCGGTGTCCCCCTCGACCCGCACGGCGGCGGAGGGTGCCGGGTTGTTCGAACGCTCCGGCGACGGGCCGGGGGCGGTGCACGTGGACGTGGCCGAGCTGCACGCGCCGTTCGCGCCCCAGGAGCTGATCCTGCGGGAGGCGTTGGGGTTGGCGGACTCCGTGGCCGTGAACCCTTCGGGCGGGGCGCTCGCCGCCAACGCGCTGATGGTGGCCGGGCTCCTGCGCATCGGGGAGGCGGCGTCGCGCATCATGGACGGCAGCGCCCGGAGTGCCGTGGCGCACGCCACCTCGGGGCCGTGCCTGCAGCAGAACCTGGTGTGCGCCCTGGCCGCCGAGCCCTCGGGCCCGGCCGGAAAGGGGGCGTGATGGCCGAGCGCTGCGCGGTGATCGGGGTCGGCCAGACCAAGCACGCGGCCAAGCGCGAGGACGTCTCGATCGCGGGGCTGGTGCGCGAGGCCGCGGGGCGCGCCCTCGAGGACGCCGGCATGGACTGGGGCGACATCGACGCCGTGGTCATCGGCAAGGCCCCGGACATGTTCGAGGGCGTCATGATGCCCGAGCTGTACCTGGCGCCGGCGCTGGGAGCGGTGGGCAAGCCCATGCTGCGGGTGCACACGGCGGGATCGGTGGGCGGGTCGACGGCCATCGTGGCCGCCCATCTGGTGGCCTCGGGCCGGCACGAGCGGGTACTCACCGTGGCCTTCGAGAAGCAGTCGGATTCCGACGCCATGTGGGCATTGTCGGTTCCCCAACCCTTCTCGGCCCCTCTGCTGGCGGGCGCAGGCGGGTTCTTCGCCCCCATCATCCGCGCCTACATGCGTCGCTCGGGCGCGCCCGACCACATCGGGATCCTGGTGGCGGTGAAAGACCGCCTCCAGGCGCTCAAGAACCCCTACGCCCATCTGCACATCGAGGACATCTCCTTCGACATGGTGAAGGACTCGATCATGCTGTGGGACCCGATCCGCTATCTCGAGACCTGCCCCTCCTCGGACGGGGCGGCGGCCATGGTGTTGGCGTCGGAGCGGGTGGGGGACTCCTCGGGCTCGAGCCGCCCGCCGGCGTGGATCCACGGCATGGCCATGCGCTCGGAGCCCACCATGTTCGCCGGACGCGACCAGGTGAACCCGCGGGCGGGCATCGACTGCGCCGCCGACGTCTACGGCCAGGCGGGCATCACCGAGCCCCGGCGCCAGATCGACGTGGCCGAGGTGTACGTGCCCTTCTCGTGGTTCGAGCCGATGTGGCTCGAGAACCTCGGGTTCGCCGAGCAGGGGGAGGGGTGGAAGCTCACCGACGCCGGAGCCACGGCTCTCGACGGCGGCGACATCCCCTGGAACTGCTCGGGGGGCGTCTTGTCGTCGAACCCCATCGGGGCCTCGGGCATGCTGCGCTTCCTCGAAGTGGCCATGCAGGTGCGGGGCCAGGCCGGAGAGCACCAGGTCGAGAACGTCCGCACCGCGCTCGGACATGCCTATGGCGGAGGCTCGCAGTTCTTCGCCATGTGGGTGCTCAGCACCGACAAGCCCTGAGGAACCGGTCCGGGGGCCTCCCGGTGCCCACCACTACACTGCGGATCGGGTCGAGACGGAGGTGCGTCCCATGAAGGTCGTCGTTGACTACGACGTGTGCGCGTCCAACGCCGTGTGTATGGGCATCGCGCCCGAGGTGTTCGAGGTGCGCGACGACGGGTACCTGTACGTCCTGAACGAGAACCCCCCGCCCGAGCTGATGGACAAGGTCCGCATGGCCGCCAACAACTGCCCGACGGGAGCGATCACGCTCGTCGAGGACGAGTAGCGCCCGTGGCAGGCGCCGCCGGCGGGACCGGGGGGACCGCTCCGGCCGACGCCCCGGCCCCCGCCCGCGTCGGCCTCCCGCGGGTCCGCTTCGCGCCGTCGCCCACCGGCTTCCTCCACGTCGGCAGCGCCCGGGCCGCCCTCTACAACTGGCTCTTCGCCCGTCACACCGGCGGCACCTTCGTCCTGCGCATCGAGGACACCGACACCGAGCGCAACCGAGAGGAGTGGGTCGACGGGATCCTGTCGTCGTTGTCGTGGCTCGGCATGGAGCCCGACGAGGGCCCCTACCGGCAGTCGGAGCGCACCGAGGCCTACCGCCAGGCCGTCGACGCGCTGTGGGAGGCGGGTCATCTCTACGCGTGCGACTGCAGCCGCGAGGAGATCGACGCCCGCACCAAGGGCAACGCCACCCCCGGCTACGACGGGTTCTGCCGGGACCTGGGGCTCGAGCGCCGGGGACGGGCACTGCGCTTCAGGGTCCCCGACGAGGGGGTCACCGTCGTCCACGACCTCATCCGCGGCGACGTGACCTTCGCGCACGAGGCCATCGAGGACTTCGTGGTGGTGAAGTCGTCGGGCGCCCCGCTGTTCGTCCTCGCCAACGTGGTCGACGACATCGCCATGGACATCACCCACGTCATCCGGGGCGAGGACCTCCTGCCGTCGACGCCCAAGGGGCTGCTCCTGTGGTCCGCGCTCGAGGGGCCCGAGACCGCCCTGCCCGCATTCGCGCACCTCCCGCTGTTGGTAAACGAGCGCCGCCAGAAGCTGTCCAAGCGCCGTGACGACGTGGCCGTGGAGTCCTACCGGGAGCGGGGGTACCTGGCGCCGGCTCTGCGCAACTACCTGGCGCTGCTCGGGTGGAGCGACCCCCACGGGCGCGAGATCCTCACCGTCGAGGAGATGGTGGGCTCCTTCGAGCTGTCCGAGGTGAACCACGCGCCCGCGTTCTTCGACCTGAAGAAGCTCGAATGGATGAACAAGGAGTACCTGCGGGCCATGCCGGTCGACGACTTCGTCGAGGCGTCCCGGCCCTGGCTGGCGCCCGACCGGGTGCCCTGGCCCCCCGAGCGCTTCGAAGAGGGGATGTTCCGCACCATGGCGCCCTTGGTCCAGGAGCGTGTCGCCGTCCTGAGCGAGGTCCCCGCCATGGTGGACTTCCTGTTCCTCGAGGAGCCACTCATGGACGAGAGCTCGTGGGCCTCGGTGGCGGCCGACGAGGGGGCGCGGGCGGTGCTCGAGGCCGCACTCGACACGTACTCGACCTGCGAATGGAGCGCAGAAGCCCTGCACAGAGCCACCCAGGCGATGGCCGACTCCCTGGATCGCAAGCTCAACAAGGCCCAGGCGCCCATCCGGGTGGCTGTCACCGGCCGCCGGGTCGGGCCGCCCCTATTCCAGTCACTGGAGGTGCTCGGGCGCGAGGCTGTACTCGAACGACTTCGTGCCGCCCGGGACCGTCTCGGTGGCACCACAGGCTGAGACGCGGCCCGGGGGAGACCGGGGCCCGGGAGCGATGGGAGGACTGGACCGGTGGCAGTGCTGGGAGACGCCGTGGTGCGGGGGGCGCGCGCCCTCCGGTGGGTGCTCCAACGGCTCCTGATCATCGCCCTGCTGGTGGGGG
>JARLGQ010000192.1 GCA_031292675.1 Acidimicrobiales bacterium | reverse complement strand
TGGTCTCTTTGGGGCGCGAGGCGCGGGCCAAGGTCCTCATGATCGTCGCCACGATGCTCGTGGCGGGGGGATCAGTGCTTGTGCTGACGACGCTCGGAGGAAGCAGCCCGGCGTCCGCGGCGACCGGTCTGACCGGCACCAACAAGATCACGCCGGACACCGGATTGTCCAACGGATCGGTGGTCACGATCACCGGGAGCGGCTTCACCAAGAGCTCGATCGGCAACGTCCTCGAGTGCAACAGCGACGCGAGCCAACCCACGGTCGCGCTCGGCGGGCTCATCAACTCCTCCATCTCTGTCAGCTGCACCGCACCTTCGTTGTCGAAGCTCGTGACGACCAGCGCCACGGGAACGGTGAACACGACGTTCCCGGTGGTCGAGGGAACCGTCGGCCCTCCCTGCGGCCCGTCTCCGGCCGCGGCCACGTGCCCCACCACCGACAGCGCCGGCAAGAGCCCGACGGCGGACGCGGCCCTGTACCCGTGCCCCCCGACAGCCGCCCAGATCGCGGCGGGTGACGTCTGCCAGCTCACCTACGGCGACGAGGCCAACGACAGTGGCGTCGGCAACATCTCCTTCGGCTCGTCGACCACGACGACCACGGGCGGCGCCACCACCACGACGGGCGCCACGACGACAACCGCCGCCACCACCACGACTTCGGGTGCCACCACCACGACTGGTGCCACGACGACAACCGGCGCCACCACCACGACCTCGGGCGCCACCACCACGACCGGTGCCACGACTACCACGGAGGCGCCGACGACCACAGAGGCGCCGACGACCACCGAGGCGCCGACGACGACCGAGGCGCCCACCTCGACCACCACCTCGTCGACCCCGTCGTCGACCACCACCTCGATGCCGGGCACCTCCACCACCCTCACCGGCGCCTATGAGCTGTACTGCCCCGGCACCCCGGTCGGCAACGTCGTGCTCAACGACGCCATGACCTCGGCCACGCTGTCACCGTCGGCGCCCACCGCCGGGCAGTCCTTCACCATCACCGGCTACCAGACGATGGTGAACCTCCCCGAGTCCCTGGCCAGCGCGGCGGCGGCCGTGCAGCCCGACCTGACGGGTTCGGCCACGGCCCAGATCGACGCCAGCGGGGCCACCCCGGCCACCATGCCCGAGGGACCGCTCAACTTCGACGTGCCCATCCCGAGCCCCGTGCCTGCGGACGGGGTGACCCTGTCGTTGCCCTCCACCGCTTCCACGGTGAGCGGGTTCACGGCCACGAGCAACAAGATCACCATCCAAGAGGACGCCTCTGCGACTCTGACGCTTACCGTGTCGGGCGCCCCCCTGTCGCTCACCTGCACGGCCTACCCCAACGACACGGTCACGCCCTCGGGCATCACCACCACCACTCCCACTGCCAGCTCCATCGCTCCCGTGATCGCCGTGGCCGGCGGCGGGTCCGGTACGACTACCGCACCTCCTGCGGTCACCACCACCACCACCAAGGCACCTGCCGGGGGCGGCGGCGGCACGACCGCTCCCACCGCCAGGCCCGTGACCGCACCCTCGGGCAGCCTGGCCTTCACCGGTATCGGGCCCGGCATCGGGGTCCTGACCGTCTTCGGTGGGGCGCTGATCCTGCTGGGCTTCGCCCTGCTCGTCCTGGTGGACGCTCCCCGGCGGGCGTTGGCGCAGTTCGCCTCCCTGGGCCTGACGAAATGGCGCCGGGCGGGTGAGAAAGACTCGGGGAGGTTCGCCTCACTGGTCCCGGGCAACAGCCGTCAGTACCTGCGATCCGGATTGAGGATGGCGAAGGAAACCGCGGACTGGCTCTTGGGGCGCTGACCCGCCGATTGCCCGCCCAGGGAGTCGGGGAACGCGCCGTCGGGGGATGACCCGGCCCACGTAGCCCCTGTTCCTGCGCCTAGGGCACAGGCACCTCGGCGTGTGTGACGGCCTCGTCTCGGTCATCGAAGCCCACGATGTCTACGACTTGGCCGTTGCGCACGGTGAGAACCTGCCATCGGGCTGTTTCGGCACCCGGGTTCGAAACGTCCCGATTGCTCACCCTGAGGCCCACCAGCACGCGGTTTCCCCTGACCTCCACCTCGGAGACATGAGCCCGGGTCCCTGACTCCTTGCCGCGCTGGTACCAGGTGAGGACCTGGTCCCGGTTCCGACAGGCGGGACGACGGGCGTTGGGCGCGCCCCAGTGCACGTCGGGATCGAGAAGGTCACTGAAGGCGGACAGATCGGCGCTCTCCAGGGCCACCCTGATCGTCCGTGCAATGTCCTGCATGGCCTCCTCTGACTCCGACATTGCGGCCACCTTCCTACCCCCGAAAGCCATCCCGTCACCCGCGCCCCGAGCGACGAACCAGCGCGGTCTTGGGCGTCAAGCCTTACACGTTCGACGGCGACGTCACGACGTTCACACACGCGTTTGCCTTTGTACCCGTGGCTGGTCGGAGCGAATCCGCTCACGTGGTCGACGACGACCTCGCTTGGGGCGGGCGAGGGTGGATGCGGCCCCGCAGGTAGGCGATGGCGTCCTCGCGGCGGGCGAAGTCCCGGCGACCGGCTGCGACGTCGAGCTCCAGCGGCACCAGGACGTCGGCTTGGAGCCGGTTGAGCTCCTCTTGCGATCGGCACAGGCGGGCGATGTCACCGGCCAGCTGGGCCATCTCCGTTCCCCAGGCGCGCCGGACCGAGCCCCGCCGGCCATAGCGTCCGAGATCCTGCAGCCGAGCGAGCCGGGCGTGAGCCAGTACGCCGAGCTGCACCACGAGGGGGACGCTCCGGCCCATGGTGGCGATCACCATGTCGCCCTCGCCTCGCAGCCACGCTGCCACCTCCTCGGCGAGCAGGACACCGTGGCCGTCCTGTCCCGCCTGGAGGGGGGCGAGCCGCTGGGAACGGGCATTCACGGGATGTCTCCTTCGACCGTTCCGACCGACCGGGCGCCTGCCATGGCTCCATGGTGCCGGGTGCGCCTTCCGTGGAGAAGTGGCAGAATTGCCTCTATGCGCGAGAAATCTGCCAAGGCCAACGGACGCCGGCGGCAGCACAGGGTGGCCGTGGCGCTGTCGAGCGGGTTCTCGCCGTTCGAGCTCACCCTGGCGTGTGAGGTCTTCGGCATCCACAACTCGGATCTGGGCGCACCCTGGTACCGGTTCGAGGTGTGTGCGGTGGATCCGACACCGATCAGAGCGGGGACGGGATTCACGGTCGACACGCCGTGGGGCCTCGACACCGTTTCTGAGGCGGACACGATCATCGTTCCTCCCCCCGAAACGATTACCGAGCCGCGACCGGAGCTCTTGGAAGTGCTGCGGCAAGCCCACCGGCGTGGGGCGCGCATCGTGTCGATGTGCACAGGAGCGTTCACCTTGGCCGCCGCCGGCCTCCTCGACGGACGACGTGCCACCACCCACTGGATGGACGCAGAGGAGCTGTCCCGGAGCTACCCCGAAGTGAACCTCGACCCCGGGGTGTTGTACGTCGATGACGACAACGTCCTGACCTCGGCCGGGTCCGCGGCCGCCATCGACCTGTGTCTCCACGTCGTGCGGCTCGATTTCGGAGCGGAGGTCGCAAACCTGCTGGCCCGCCGCATGGTCGTCCCCCCGCATCGGGACGGCGGTCAGGCGCAGTTCATCGACCTACCCGTGCCGAACGTCGCAATCGTCGAGGATCGCCTCTCAGCCACCCTGGATTGGGCCCGAGCCCACCTCGACGCCACCCTCACCGTGCACGATCTGGCACGTCACTCGGCGATGAGCCCGCGTACCTTCGCCCGTCACTTCACGGAGCGCACCGGCACCACTCCACGCCAGTGGCTTCTGCGCCAGCGGGTGCTGCTGTCCCAACGGCTGTTGGAGACCACCGACCTGCCCGTGGAGATCGTCGCCACCCGTTGCGGCCTGGGGAGCGCGGCCAACCTCCGGATTCAATTCCAGCGTCAGGTTCGGACATCGCCCAGCGCATACCGGCGCACGTTCCGTGAGGCCGAGGCGAGCTGAGCCTCGGGAGGGAGGGCGGGGAGCATGCGTGCCTGAGCTCCCGGCGCCATCGCCAGGGTCCTGATCGGCACGGAAAGATCTTCCGGGGCCGATGAACGCCGATGCAATCCGATAAACGGGTTGCGATGCCTGGCGGCCATAGACTCGTCCCGTGGTCCTGACCGATGCCGTCGGCGGCGAGGCCGTCGCCTCGCGGCTCCGCACCGTCGGCTTCCGGCGACGCACGACCCGTGCCGTTGCGGTCGCCCTCGCATTGAGTGCATTCGCCCTGACCGGCTGCGGGGTCGTGAGGGCCGCTTCGAAGATCGCCCACAGCGTGGAGGGCAACAAGGCCACCATCGATGCCTTCACCAACAAGGTGCAGTCCGGCGAGGCAGCGACCTTCGAAGCGACCTACGTCACGACCGGAAGCTCGCCGACGACGATCGTGTACGCCGTCCAGCCACCCAATGGGCTTGCCTTCAAGGCGACCCCACCGGGGGGCAACAGCAGCATCGACATCGTCGTGAACTCGACCGGAGAGTACTCGTGCTCCCCGCCGTCCTCGGGATCGGGTTCGCAGTGGTCATGCCAGAAATTGGGTGCCGCCGATGCCGCCACCGAGAACAAGATCTTCGAGTTCTACACCCCTGCACACTGGACGGCATTCCTGAAGGACTTCTCCCTCGCCGCCGGACTGGCAGGTGACAAGGTCACGTCGTCGTCGATGACCGTCAACGGCTTTGCCATGCAGTGCGTCGACCTCACCGCCCCGGGTGTTCCTGGCATAAGCACCATCTGCACGACGGCTCAGGACATCCTCGGTTACGTCAAGGTCGCCTCGGACGCGACGAGCTTCGAGATCACGAGCTACACGGCCTCGCCGGCGACATCGCTTTTCGAGCTTCCGGCGGGGGCGCAGATCACAACTCCACAGCCAGGGACGACGTAGGTCATTCTTCGTCACCCCCTGCGTCGCCACGCGCCCCCACGGTATGCTCGGCGCACCACCAGGGGCCCAAAGATCATCTGAGCCCTCGTCGACTGGGGTCTGACAATGAAATGGCTCTCGAGAACAGTCGCCATCGTCCTGCTCGTCTCGGTGTGCATCGGTCTCCAATCGGGGGCTCGTGCTCGAGCATCGTCGTGGTGGACTCCCCCACTGGGCAATCAACCGTGGCAATGGGAGCTCAGCCATCCGTTGCGGCTGTCGAACGGCAAGGACATGGGTACGAATGACAAACTGCCCAACGGTGCGCACGCACCCGATCCTGTGATCTATGACATCGACGGGATCATCAACCCGAAGTCGACCGTGACGGCGCTGCACGCACAAGGCAAGCACGTCGTCTGCTACATCGAGGTGGGCGCGGCCGGAGACTATTACTCCGCTTCCGATGAGGGCATCTCGACGACCTACTACAGTCAACTGCGGTCGGCGGGCGAGTTCGGGAAGAAGGTGCCCGGATACCCCGAGTACTACCTGAACATCCAATCTCCGGGCACCGTTTCCATCATCGAATCCATGATCGCCAAACAGTGTGCGGCCAAGGGTTTTGATGCCGTCGAGACTGACATCGACGAAGAGTATGCCGACGCCGGCACCGGCTTCGCATTGACGAAGGCCGCACAAGAGGGCTATATGACGACTCTTGCCAACTACATGCACGGTCTCGGGCTGGGATGGTGGATAAAGAACCCGGACGACACCGGTGACAGTTACGCTACCGACATGTTCCCGTTGGCGGACGCAGTGTTGACCGAGCAGTGCAACCAATATGCGACTTGTGGGGCGCTGTCGGCCTATGTGGCTCACAAGGCCGTCTTCAACGCTGAATATCGCGGCAGGACCTCTTCATTCTGTCCTCAAGACGACATACGGGGGTTCAACGGCGCCAGGTTCAACGTGAACCTCGCGGGTACACGAAAGCCCTGTCGCTGACGTCGAGCACTCGCCGCATCGAGCCCGCCGATCTCCCCGACGGCTCGGCACCCTCGGAAACTCAGTACCACACCTTGGTCACGCTGCTTGCCGCAAAGGGGCTGGCGTCTGTCTCCTGTGCCTGGCAGGCCGCCGTCCACAGGGGTTGCGCTGCCACCGGCGTGTGACAGTCGGCGACGGACTCTTGATTCCCTGATGCCTGGCACGCATAGGGGCCCAGCCCGCCCCAGGCGGCGGAGACGAGCAGGCACACCTGTCCGCCCGACAGTTGCATCGCCCAGGGGATCTTGGCGGCCGACGGAGGCTCGTTCGAGGTGATCGACGTCACGGCGAGCTCGACCACGTCGTCCGACGTGGGACTCGTGGGGCAGACAAGGGGTGCAGCGGTCGACGTCGGCCCCGCGAAACAGGGATCGTAGACACCCCCGGGGGTACTGAAGCACCGGTAGGAGAACCGCCCGGCCGCGCCCCCTCCGTAGCGGATACACGTCCCCGTGACCTGGCTCGTCACGTGCAGACTCGGGTCGATCCCCGTCGCCGTGAACGGCTGGTAGGTGATCTGTTCGGTCGCGGTCACCGAGGGCACCGTCGAGGTGGTTCCCGGGGTCGGTTGGGTGGGCCCGGGGCTGGGCTGCGTCGCCGGCGTCCGGCCGGGGCTGATCCGTGCGCTGCGGGGTCCGTACACGACGACCAGGGCGACAGCCGCGACCACGGCCGCCACGGTGACGACGGCGGCGAGCACACGCACCCCCCTCGGCACACCCGGCGCCCGGCGCGGAGGTCCCCTGTGCCGCCCTGGGAGCTCGGGGACCACCACCTGCTCGCTCACTTCGCGCACGAAATCCTCGAGAAGCCGGCTCGTCGGATCGGAACGTCGTTCATCATCCACGAGGGGCCTCCTCGATGCCGAGCGAACGTTGAAGAGCCTCACGCCCGCGAAAGAGCCACGACTTCACGGTGCCTTCCGGCGCGCCCATCTCCCTGGCCACGTCGGCCACCGGCAGGCCCACCACGTGATGGAGCAGCAGGGCGTGACGCTGTCTCACCGGGAGGGTCCGCAACGCCCGCTGCACGTCATGGCGCAAGGCCCCGTCGTCCTCGCGGGCCGCCCCCGGTCTGTCGCCGAGAGGTCGCAACCGGCGCACTCGGCGCCAGCGGCTGATGGCCAGATTGATCGCCACCCGCCGCACCCAGGCCTCCGGCCGATCGTAGGAGGCGAGGGACTCCCACTGCTTCCAGAGCCGGCCGAACGCCTCTTGGACCGCTTCCTCCGCCACGTCCCGGTCGGCGGTCACGACCGTCACCTGCCCGACCAGGCGGGCAAAGGACGAGGCGTAGAGGTCGGTGAAATTCGTCGTAGGCACCCAAGTGTCCTCGATGTGCGATCCGCGGCCATACCGCATGGGTCACACACGCCTCGATGACCGGTCAGGTTGCGGTCCGCTTCCCGAAACGGTGGTTCTAGCCGATCCCGTGGCGCAACGGGACGACCCCGGCAACGACTCCCCTGATCACGAAAGGGGCCGGGTCGTCCCTCCTGAACCCGCCGTGGTGGGCCGAGACGACGGCGGTGGTTCCAGCGCCAGGTGCCAACGCTCGTCGACGGCGTCGATCACCGTGTGGGCGAGCAACCCGGCCCCCGTCGGTGTGAGGTGGACGCCGTCGGGGGTCCGGAGCGCCACCGGTTGACCTGTCGCGTCGACCCCGGTGATCTCGTAGAACCCGGATGGGTTGCCGAGCACCGGGGTGGAGGGGACGTAGAGGGCTCCGGGGGCGGCCGCGGTCTCGCGCTGGTAGATCGCGTCCTCGAGCTGCATGGCGGCGTTGAGGTCGGGGCTCGCCATCGGCGGCATGCCGACCCACACCACCCGGGCACCCGCATTCGTCGCCTCGCTCACCACCTCGTCGACCCGCCCCGCGTAGCCGGCGACCCAGGCCGGGGTACCCGGGACGGACGCAGCGCCGTCGAGCGAGAGGCCCTGATCGTCGTTGGCACCGATGAACACCACAACGAGCTGCGGGCGAACCGTGGCCAACAGGGTGGCCAGATGCGCGGGCCAGTCGTAGTACGAGATGTTCGACAGGCCCGAGTCACCCAGTGAGGCAACCACGGTGCGGGCCATTCCATTGGCATCGAGGAGGGTCCGGAGCTGGTCACCGAGGTCGATCCCGAGCGAATCCCCGATCTCGAGCACACACAGCGGGGCCGATGCGGCGGTGGGCAGCGACCGAAGCGCTGGAGCCGGGTCCGCGGTCTTCGTCGCAGCCCGGTGGCGAGCTGAGGCGGTGGCGGGTGGCACGACTATTGCCCGGCCCGAGTCCCGGGGCGCAAGCCGCGGGATCGATGCGACGGCGGCTGCGGACGCGAGCACCACGCCGCCGGACACGAACAGCACGACCCGGAGCCGCCCCCCGCGCTGCCCGGGCGAGTGCAAGAGCCTCACCGTCGGCGTCTCAGTCGCATGCTCCATTCACGGGCCAGGAGCCGACGAGGTTGCCATGATGTCCAGAAGCCCGGCCTCGGGCCTCGGCCGGGCGCAAGAGACGTGATAAGAGGCCTGGGAGTGGGTCGATTCAGTCTCGTCTTTGGGTGGAGCGCGACCACGTCCCGACCACGACTCCGCGGCATCTACCCCTTCGACCGGGGTTGGTTGCTGGCGAGTCCTGGACGATGTCCTGGGTCGATTCAGGCCCTGGTGCCGAGGACGGCGACCCCTTCGCCGGTGAGATCGGCATGCGCGGCCTTGCGTCCGGTCATCGCCAGGACCAGCGAGCTCAATGCGCCCGCGACCTCAGGTCCGTCGCCGGACACCCAGTCAGCGTCAATGGCCCGGAGACGCAGCCCGGCGATTCGCCGTTTCGCACCGATCAGGAGGTTCGACCTCTTGTAATTGTCGGCCACCGCGATGAGCGCAGCCTCCGGGGCTCGGTGTTGCAACCCGAGAGGTCGCCGGACATCCTCCCCGTGGACGACGATCTCGCCGAGCATGGCGATCACGGGAGCAGGTGGGTGATTCGTGGTGGTGGTGCGAGCCCGGAGACGGCGGACAAGTTCGTCGGGACCGATCGCCGCGAGGCGTTTGGCAGCCCTGTCTGCGAAGACGTTGAATTTGAAACCGGCCGAGATCATCTCCTTGTAGAAGTTCGCGGGGGTCTGCTCGGCAGCGGCCAGGATGTGGCCAGCGGTGTCTTGGACCGACCAACCGTCGCACCAGGACGAGGCGGCCCACTGGTCCGGCGACAGCGTGCTCAAGGTATCGGCCATCTCAGCGCGCTCACTGTGGATGTACTGCCAAGTCTCCTCGGATTTCACGCCAAGTCCTCTCTTCCTTTGCTACAGGGCCGGCCAACGCTAGCGCGCCCTGTATCAAGGCTGTACGAGCTCTGATTCGATCGCAGCGCGTAGTGCGCTTAGCGCCTGTCCACGAGCACGCAATTTCGTGGTGGCATGGGCTGAAGGATCGAGCTCAACGAGCATCCTCGCCGCGTCCAAGCCCGCCGCACGAATCTCGTCGGCGGGAACCACTTGATCCAGGAACCCGGCATGCACCGCTTCGTGTGGATCGTACATCTTGGCGTTGACGACCGTCCGGTCGAAATACGATGGGTGAAGTCGATGCCTGGCCAGCTCGATCGCGAACCAGGGGACCGTGAGACCGATTCTCACCTCGTTGAGCCCGATACGAAAGGGTCCGTCGGCTCCGATGCGCATGTCTGACGCCAGGAGGAGGAAGGCCCCCGCTGGGTAGGCGTGGCCCGTGCATGTCGCGACCACGGGTCTTGGAAACGAGAGCAAGCGCTCAGCCAGGGTCGCACCCAGCGTCAACATCTCGAGGAGGGGTCCTGGTCCTCCTGCGATCGTCTTCAGGTCGAAGCCGGCGGAGAAATACCCGTCGCGTCCGGTCACTACCACCACCGCCCCGTCGCGCTGAGCCTGATCAAATGCGGAGTGAATGGCCCGCAGCATCGGAATGGAGAACACGTTGACTTTGCCGTCGTCCATCGAAATGGTCGCAATCGGCCCGTCGAGCTCGTACGTCGCGAGTTCGTTCATGCCCTCTCCGTCCGTCGTCCGTGGCCAGCGTAATCTCGTGGGTACTGGCTCGGAGGTCGAGCGGGGTTGAACCACTCTGATGCGTCGGTAGCCACCGGCAAGAAACTGTCCTCGGGCGGGTCGCTCCCGCTAGGTTGGCGCCGGCGACTGACAGAGGGGATGGCGAGCATGGACGTCAGGTCGATCGAGGACATGGCCCCCACCATCGAGCACAACGGCACCACACCGGTCTGGTGGCTGATCGCGCCGCAGGAGATGCGAGCCGCTACCGAAGGCGGCTTCCTGGAGCTCGTGAGCGAGTGGGAGATCGCCGGAGGTGGAGCGGTCGAAGCGCATTCCCACCCGACCCACGAGTTCTATTACATCATCTCCGGACGCGGAATCATGAAAGTCGCCGACGAGGAACGGGAAGTGCACCCCGGGGACCTCGTCTACACGCCTCCGGACACAACGCACAGCATTTGGCCTGCCAGTGAGAACGCCCCACTGCGTGGCCTGGCCTTCGCCATCGGCGTCCCCGGTGCCGGAAAGGTCGATTACACCTGACTCTCAGCGGCGTTGAGCTCTCGCATACCTCGCCACCAAACATGAGCGTCTCACCCGGCAGACGCATTCGCCGGGGCCTCCATTTGGGGGCAGACGAACATCGAGCCGGCCGAACCCGATAAACCGGCCGAACCCGATGAACCGGCCGAACCCGTGGAGCCGGTCGAGCCGCTCGATCCGGTCGGTGCCGATGGTGACGTCACCGCCGGCACGGAGCTGGGCACGGTGGACCCGGGGACAGGTGTGGGCAATGAGTCGGGCACCGGAACCGGCGCCGGCGAGGTCGTCTGGGGGAATGCCACAGTCTGGATGACAGCGCCCGAAGAATCGAGCAGCTGGAGCGTTCCGCGTACTTCATAGGGCCCGTCTCCCGCGGATGCCGTTGATGCGTCGACCTGACGGGCGAGAACGACCACGCCGTCAGCCGGAGACATCTCGTCAGTGGACCCGTCAGCGAATGTCATCTGTGCATTGGCGACCGCAGGCCCGACCGACACCGCTACCCACCAGACCGGCGCACCCTCGAGAACTCCGAAGACGTTCGAAATGGTACCGATCGGCTCGACTCCAGGATCCGTCGCCGGGGAGGAGCTCGGCGCATCGAACAAGACCCCCTGTCCGACGGCGGCGGCATCGGAAAGCTCCACTGACACTTGCGGTGTCACCGACATGCCCCCCGGCACAACCGGTGGCGATGAAGTTGATCCGGATGAAGAGCCCGGCGCCGGCGATGGGCGCGGGGCGACCGGTAGAGGCCCGCACGTACAGGACCCGGCCGCGGGGAGGCGATAGGCCCGGATGGTCACGCCGTCGGCTGTCGTACGAGTGAACAGGTGGTTGGCGCTGCCCAAGGTGTCGGTGGCCCCGATGGCGCCGGCGTCGGCCGGGATCATCGGGCACGCGAGAACACCGGAGGTCGCCGCGACCGAGCCCGACCCACCATCGTTGGGTTCGGCACCGGAGGCCACGAAGCCACGTGGAGCCTCGGGGGCCGCGCCGGCGCGATGGAATACACCCGTGGGCCTGCCTTCCGGCGACGCCAGTGCGGTCGTGGACGAGAACGCCATGTACCCCCCCGCCGTGGCGGCCACCGCCACGACCATGGTGCCCGCCACAGCCACAAGGCATCGGCGGTGGAGCCCGCCGCGGTGCACGTTCTGGGTGAGATCGGCCCAAAGGGCCGAGGCCCGGTGGTCCTCACCGGTGCCGAAGTCGTCGGAGACCCTCCGGCGTCCGTCCCCCCCCGTCTCCCGTCGACCCGCGTTTCTCATGCCCATCGCCATCACCTCCGCCACCGGGACCGGGGCTTGCTCGTTGTTCTCAGGGTTGGACGTGTGGCAACGAGCAGAAGTTCCCGACCATCCCGGTGGACGATCGATCGGTCCCGGGCGCCTGGGTCGAGCCGCCCGGGTGACGGCGGCGGCGGTTCGTGCCGGCACGGGCCCGAGCCGGAGAGGGCGGAGACCCCCACCCCGACCTGCCCGTGCTTGCGGTGGTGGCCCGCGGGTGCCCGCGCCGCCTGCGGCCGATCAGGTGATGTCGGAGCGCAGGGTGGTGAAGGTGCCGACCAAGGCCAGCGCGACCCCGTAGACCAGGACCATGGCGGCGCCTCCCCACCAGGGCAACAACTCGGTGGTGCCTCCCCGGAACGTGGTCCGAGCAGCGTCTTCGAGTGCCGTGGCCGCTTGCCCGGGGAGGTATTCGCCGATCGTGGGCCAGATCGCCCCGACGATCGTCTCGACCACCAAGGTGAAGCCCAAGCCCACCACGATGGCGACAACCTGGTTCTTCAGCAACGCGCCCAGACCCAGGCCGTAGACGGCGAACAGGCCCGTTCCGAGCACGACGCCAGGTGCTATCCGGGACCAGTCGTGCCACATGTTGTGGACGTTGGCCACGAAGTACTCACCGTGTTGAGCGCTGCACAGCGCCTGCGACATTCCCTGTTGCACCCCGACCGGCGTGAGACACGAATGCACCTTGACGCCGACGAGCACGAAGCCAACGATCAGGCCCATCAACATCGTGAGCACTCCCAGCACAATGCCACCACCGAACGCGGTCCCGAGTTTCGCGGTCACGACACGCCCACGGCGCGGCTCCGCCAGGAACGTGGGGGTCACGGTCTTGTGCCGATACTCGCCGGTAATGATGAGCACGCCGAGCACGAGGGCGAGAAGCCGAGAATTGTCGAGCACGGAGAAGATGTTGGTGAACCATTGAGACGAGCCGTGCGGGACGAAGCCAGCGGCGCCACGGCGCCGTCCACCGGGTGCAAACGCGATTGCGAACCCAAACGCAAGGTCGACAAGGACCAAGATGCCGAAGAGCACATACGTGGACCAAATCGTCCAAAGCTTGCGGACCTCCGCGACCAGCAACCGGGTCATGGGTGCCTACCCGTCGCCCTGGCGAAAAGGGGGCGGCGGAGCGGGGGGAATCGCGAGGTGGTGGGTGAATCGCCGGTAGTCGCCCATCAATCCGGCAGCGTGTCCGGGGTGCATCCCTTCGCCCCCTGTCAGCTCGAAGAACACCGACTCGAGTGACTCGGTCGACGAGACCATCTCGTGCACCTCGATTCGGTTCTCCACCATGATCGGGCCCACCACCTCGGGCGTGCAGCCCTCGCACACGACGGCGCCGGCTTGTACCGACGCCGGAAGGTTGGCGGTTCGCAAGGCCTGGACCAGGCGCTCGGCGTCTGGCGTCCGCACCCGCACGGACCGTTTGGTTCCTGCTAGAAGGTCCTGCAACTTCCCTTGCGCCGCCAGGCGTCCGGCTGCAAGGACGATGACGTCGTCCACGACCAATTGCGCCTCGGACAACAGGTGCGACGACACGATCACGGTCCGCCCCGAGTCGTTGCTCCCTGTTCTCTCGGAGGCGTACCACTTGAGAAAGTCACGAAGCCAAGCGATACCCTGCGGATCGAGCCCGTTGGCCGGCTCGTCGAGAACGAGAATGTCGGGCTTACCGAGCAGCGCACGGGCGAGCTCCAGACGCTGACGCATCCCCATAGAGAAGCCGCCCACCCTGCGACCTCCCGCATCGGAAAGACCCACGAGATCGAGGCACTCGTCGACCCGACTGAAAGGGATTCTCGCCACCGTGGCGATGAGCTTCAGGTGGTTCCGGGCAGTACGGGCGGGGTGGAAGCCCGATGCCTCGAGCACGGCACCCACCCGCATCGTGGGATTGGCCAGGTGCCGGTAGTCGAGCCCGTCGATCAGCACGGAGCCGGAGGTTGGGCTCACAAGTCCCAGGAGCATCCGCAACGTCGTTGTCTTGCCGGCCCCATTGGGTCCGAGAAACCCTGTGACCCCCCCTGGAACAGCGTCAAAGTCAAGGTGGTCAACGGCGAGGACGTCTCCGCCGAAGCGCTTCGTCAACCCCCGAGCTTGAATGGTGGGCATATCGGGCTCGATCCTTGTTCGGTCAATGGGGATCCGCACAAGCTGGTGCGTGTCGACCCTACCTCCGACAGTCGGCCGCGGTGTTTCACCGTGAGAGTGGTTCCTTCGGGTTCGTCGGTGGGCCATGGCCGATCGCGCCTTGGGTCTTTGACCCACTCGCGACTCGGGGTCGCTCGGACACGAAGGCTGAGTGGAGCTAACGGACCTTGACGACGACCGTCCCCTGGGCAACATCGTGGTATCCCTGGCGGTTGGGGTTCCACAACGGTGACAGTCCGCATATCAATGTCCAGAGATCACCGAGGAAACCGAGGAACGGGCCGATGAAAGGGACCCAGATCAGTACCAACCACGGGTAGAGGATCACCATCCGGAGTCCGGCACGCTTGGGCTCTATGGGCCCGCCCGTCGTTGCGTCCCGAACGGCAATGCCGAGAGCCATCTGGCCCAGCGACTGACCCCGTTCGTTGCCTTCGAGGAGGGCGAAATAGGCAATACCGCCGATGCCCACGATCAGGGACACGATCCACAACTTGAGGGTGAAGTGTGTGAACCCGTTGCTGATCGCCGTGTCGACAACGATGCGGATCAGGACGGAGTACACAATTCCGATGATGATCCCGTCGATGAGGATGGCGATCAGGCGCTGCCACCATTCAGCCAACGGGCGGCCCCGGCTGTCCACCGGACCGGTCGTGTACCCGAAGGGCGCCCCGGCCGTCGGCCGGCCGTAAGGAGGGGCCACCCCCGGGGGCGGCCCATAGGTGCCGTAGCCGGGAGGCCCGGATGCCTGCGATGGAGCCGGCGGGGCAACGCCACCGGGGCGCTGATCGGGGGGGTACCACTTCCCATCGGATGCCAACCACCAGCCAGGTCCCTGCGATACGTCGCTCATGGTGCCTCCGTAACGGAAGGTGCCCCACCATTGGTACCACTGCTGCCCCGTCTACTTCTTGCGCAACCGGAAAAGGTCGAGCCACCAAGACTGGTCGGTTCTTGGCGGTTTCGAGGTCACCCGACCACTAGCCTGTGCCGCTCTCTGGAACGGACATCTCCGCCAACTGGGACCACTCGGTCCCCGGGATCTCGGCGTAAACGATCTCCGGAGTGCTGACCAGCATGGGTGGTGACTGGCGTATCGCCTCCTTGAAGTGGTCGGAGTTCACATGCTCAGCACCGGCCTCTGCATCACGGAATCCTTCGAGCAGGACGAAACGATGCGGGTCCTCGACGCTCCTCGACCATTCGAACCAGAGATTGCCTGGTTCTTGGCGCGTCGCCTGAGTGAAGGGGCTGACAACGTCGAGCCACTGGTCGCTGTACTCGGGGCGTACGTTGAACTTGACGACGATATGAATCATGGGACGTCCTCAACTGGATTGGGCGGGCACACGTTGCTTCGGGCCGCTCTCGGCCCGCTGTCCAATCGATTGTATCCGGGCCAATCCTGCCGATCCGAGGCCGCCCATCCAGGACAACCACTCTGTTGCGACCAGGCGCTCCTCAAGCGTCCCTGGTCATCATCCGCCACGCACCGAGGACGGTCCAGCCGACCAGCCAGGCAACGATGATGCAGACAGCCACGGTCGTCGTCTCCGGTACGAGGCGTGATGTCCCTTGACCTCCGCCCGGCCCTCCGCCGCCTCCGAACACAAAGCCGAGGCCGCTCGGTTCCAAATGGGCCACGGCGAGGCCGACCACGGCGCGTTGGAGGTTGACCAAATGAGGGATGTGCGCACGTGACAGGATCGGCGTCAGAATGATCTCGAGGACGATCATCATGATCACCCCGACCGTTCTCTGTCCAAGCAGTGAGCCGAGGCCGAGGCCGACGATGAACCCGACGATCGCTTCGAGCTCGAGCCACAACCCGGTCCTGATCATCAACGAGGTGGACGGGTACAGGAACGTCCTGGCATAGTCCGAATAGTCCTGGCGGGCGATCCGGACGGCTTGAGCCCTGGTCATGGCGGGAGTGGGTTGAACGGAGACCGAAGTCCCCGGAGGACCCTTGACGATCACCCCTCCAGGTCCCTCGCCGGGACCACCGCCAGGGCCCCCGCACGGCACATTCGCCGTGATGGGACCGTTGTAGGGGAAATCGCAAATGACCGGGTCTGGATGGTCGGCGGCCCAGCTCTCGAATCCGGTACGCGACAGACCCGTGGGTACGTGCACGGCTTGGTAATTGAGTTGCGTCGGGGCCGCGAAGACGCACACCGCGCAGACGACGGTGAAACCGATCGCCACCAGCGGCACGATGATGGCCAACCCGGCAGGGATCCGAGCCAGATACAGCGCCAATCGGGATCGGCCGGTCACCACCAGGTGCCGGAACATCCCCTCGGAGAGATCGATCGATCCCGCCGTGCACCCCAACGTGGCTGCGACGATGAAGCCGAAGACGTACAGCACACCTGCCACCAGGCCTGTGTAGATGTCGTAGCCACCGGCTGGACCGTAGGAGTGCGGCGCGAACGCGTGGAGCAGCAACCGGATGAGGAGGAACACGGCGGGGATACCGATGGTCACCAGGATGAGTGCAACCATCAGGCCGCGCCGTTTGCGCAGCTCCATGAATCTGGTGGCGATCATGCCGCCGGTGGGGATCCATGATCCCCGTTGGTCGCGCGACGCATGCCTCGGCGCGGCCGCCCGGGCCGGTGACGGGAGTGGACCCAGGTCAGGCACAGTCGTCACTCCGAGGCCCCCAGTCGACTTGTGACCGACAGGAACCACGATTCGAGCGATGCTTGGATCTCCTGGAGTCGGTACACGGAGATCGCACCCTCCACGAGCACTCGGTTGATCTCGGCGACGACCTCACGCCCCGTCCCTGCCGACAAGGTGATCCCCAACCCCGGCGGGGAGACCTCGATGGCGGCCCCTATCGTGGTGGCCTCGAGAAGAGCGCGGGCTCGGTGGGGCTCAGAGCAATCGACCTGCAGCACTACCGTCGCCCCAGCCAGCAATTCCGAAATCGGGCCTTGGCGGATGATTTTGCCCCGGTCCACGATGGCCACTGCATCGCACGTCCGCTCGACCTCGTCAAGAAGGTGAGAGGACAGCACCACCGTGCGACCCTCGGCCACCAATGAGAGGATCATGTCGCGCATCTCGTGCATGCCGGCCGGGTCGAGCCCGTTCATTGGCTCGTCGAGGACCAGCAGCTGGGGGTCGCCGATCAGGCAGGCGGCGACCCCGAGACGCTGGCGCATGCCCATCGAGTACTTCGACACCCGGTCATCGGCACGATGGAGTATCCCGACCCGTTCGAGTGCCGGCCCGATGCGGTCTCGCGCCGCCGGCTCCCGAGCCGCGGCAAGAAGCTGAAGATTCTGGCGCCCGGTCAGATGACCGTGGAAACGGGGCTCGTCGACGATGGCGCCGACTCGTGCCAGTGCCGCGGCGCGATGTTTGGGGACCGGGAACCCGAGCAGGGACATCGTGCCAGAATCCGCGTGGGTCAAGCCCAGCAGCACCCGGATGAGCGTGGTCTTGCCGGCTCCATTTGGGCCGAGATAGCCGAACGCGCATCCCCGAGGAACGAGCAGCTCCACACCGTTCACAGCGACGTTCTCCCCGAACCGCTTGGTCAGCCCGTGGGTCTCCACGGCCCATTGATTCTCAAACGACTGATTGGGCGAGGCTTCGGCGAAGGAAGTCGAGGTCATGCCAGGTCCGGGACGTCGACACCGGTCATCATCGCCACTCCGGCGATCACGACAGTGGGAAGCGTCGATCGGAGCATTGTTCTTCGCGGGGCGCCGTCGGATCTCACCGTCTCTCCGATCCCATCATCATGGCTCACAGCAGGCACGCATTTGCTGATCCCAACCTAGGGACTGACCGCGTCGACGAAAAGACTGCTAGCGGGTCTCTTCTCTTGGGGGTTATCCCCCACCGCCGCACGGCTGACGATGCGAACGAGCTCGCGCCGGTGCCCCGAGGTGCCATTGCTGGTCGCAAGAGCCGAGGTCGGTCTCGTTCCAGGGCTGTTCCCGGAGCCCGTGAAATGGTGCTCGAGGCCGGGCCGACCGCGGGCGGGCTCCGATACCGATCGGATGCGGTATTGACCCCGGCCGGACGAGATCAGCTCGTGAACGGGCTCGCGTGCGGTCGGGCGGGCAATCTATGGAAGAAGGGCCGGACGATGGTCTCCATCATTTGATCCACCGTCTCCTTGGAATGCGGATCTTGGAGAAGATCGTGGTCCTCGTCGGGGTCCTCGAGTAGGTCGAAGAGTTGGCATGGCACCAGGGCGTCCTCGTCGACAACCATCCTGAAACGTTCGGTCTCGAAGGACGCGAAACCCCAATTCTCACTGACCGACACCGTTCTCGGAAATGCACCCTCACCGCCGAGATTGCTCAATAGCGACTTGGCCTCGCTGACGGGGAGCTCGGGGGCACCGGCGATCTCGCGCATGGTGGCAGGCACATCGATGTGCTCGATCAGCGCATCGATGACCCGGGGTGGACATCCCCCGGGGGGACGCACGATGAGCGGGACGCGCACGGCGGATTGGTAAAGCACGCATTTGGACATCAGACCATGGTTTCCACCCATTTCTCCGTGGTCACTCGTATAGATCACCCATGTGTCGTCAAGGAGGTCTTTCTCTTCGAGCGCCGTGAGGATGCGATCCACAGCGTCGTCGACGACGGAGATATCGGCACTGTAGGCTCGTCTCATACCGCGGATCGCGTCGTCGGTCATCGTCTTGGAATCGGACAGCCACATGAACGAGCTGAGCAACGCGCCATAGCGGCCGGTCCCTTCGATAGTGGGCCTCTGCGTCGAACTCGGCATCGAGATGTCCACGTCGCGATAGCGATCCACGGCCTCGCGCGGTGCATCCCACGGATCATGGGGACCGGGGAAGCCGACGAACAGAAAGAAGGGTTCGGTGCTGTCGTATTGCTCGATCCAACGCACAGCCTCCAGGCCGTGCCATACGTCGATGTACGCCTCGAGGGGTAGCGGCATCGGCGTCGAGTCCCACATCGGCACCCGTTTTGTGGCGTTCTCGCCGCGCTCGTTCTCCCCCTGATAGCTGCGGTCTGCAATGTGCTTCTTGTAGACCTCGAGCATCCCGCGATCACGAAGATAGTCGGTGTACCGGTTTGGCGTCTCTCCCACGAACTTGTCGCCGGTCTCGAACACCTCGGTGAACCCGAGGCTCATGAGCCGCCCGGCCAGATCGTCGATATGACCCACCTCCACGATTTCGTCGCGATACAGGTGCGCCTTTCCCACGAGGGTGGTGTGGTAGCCGGCAGTGCGTAACGCCCAGACATAGGTTGGCGAGTCAACCGGGATCTCAGCCCAGTTCGTGTAGACGCCATGATCTCGGACGTAGCGCTCGGTCATGAACGACGCTCGCGCCGGCATGCACAGTGGTCCTTGGCATGACACGCGCGAGAATCGCACGCCCTCGGCGGCGAGCCGATCCAGGGTCGGCGTGAGCACCCCTCGGTCACCGGCGCAGCCCATCATGTCACCGCGGTGCTGGTCCGACATGACAAGCACGATGTTCGGCGCTTTCGATGGCATCGTCGTCCTCCCGCACTCGCTCCGTGCCCACGCCCCGATGGATGACCAGACCCAATGGCGAACAACAGATTATCGGGCTGCCATGCCCTGACAAAGACGTCTGAACCGCTCCAGATCGTTGGGCGTCAGAACCCGTGGAAGGGTGCTCCTTCGATTCATTTGCGGCGGACGGAGGCCCCGTTCAGCGCCACGGCCGCTCGGATGAGAGCCTTGAATGCCTTCTCATCTATCTTTTCGCCATCATGAATATCGATGGCACGGCGGGCATTGCCTTCCAGGCTGGAGTTGAATAGGTGTGAAGGATCCTTCACGGATGCGCCCCTGGCAAAGGTAATCTTCACGTGGTCCTTGTAGGTTTCGCCCGTGCAGATCATGCCGTCGTGTGACCAGACCGGGACACCCTCTGGATTTGTCGGCTTTCTCCACTTCCGCTCCTCAACCACTCCGGGATCGGCTTGCTTGATCAACTTGCGAATTCGGGAGAGCGTCGCGCCCCGCCAATCCTCAAGCTGGGAGGGACCCTCGCCCTCCAACGAGCTGCTCTTCTTGCTGTGGGATGGCCCTTGGTTGCTCTTCGGCATACCTGATGAGGTTACTGGCGGGATGGCCAGGACGCCCGATAGTGCCCAGGCAGCGAATACAGAGTGGAGCGCATTAGATCTGGACCACCCTCATACCGCGCTGATGATGCGATATTCCTTTCTGGGGCTCGGGTGGGGCCGGTGTTGGCCCGATCTCGACAGCCGGTTGGCTGCGTCGACGATGGCGCCCCGCTCTTGTGTTGTCAGGTGATGGGAGGTCGCCACAGTGCCCTCTATCCCACCGGCTGGAGCGCCGACATGAGGTCGGCAAGGCGCTCGCGGTCGAGGGAGTACCACACCCATTTGCCACGCCTGTCGCCGTGGACGAGACCGGCGTCGCTCAAGATCTTCAAGTGATGGGAAATGGTGGGCTGGCTCTTGCCGAGGGGTTCGACGAACTCACACACACACACCTCTCCATCGGGCGCGGCGGCGAGCAGACTCAAGAGTCGGAGTCGGACCGGGTCGGCCAAGGCGGTGAACCCAATAGCAAGCTCGGCGGCCTGAGAGGCGTCAAGCGGGGAGGCCAGCACCGAGGGGCAACACTGCTGCTTGGCCCGGGGATCGATCGTTGCCACCGGTTTCGCCATTGCGGTCCTCCCATTGACAGTAGTCAATGCATCGATAATACTCCATGTATTGATTCGTGTCGATGACATGGAGGTCCAGAATGTCCCGAGTCCAGCTTGCCCTCAACGTCACCGACATCGAGGCCGCCGTCGACTTCTACACCAAGCTGTTTGGCACCGAGCCGGCCAAGCGGCGTCCTGGCTACGCCAACTTCGCGATCGCCGAGCCACCGCTCAAACTGGTCCTCATCGAGAACGAGTCCGGACGCGGCACCGGAGTGACCGGCGCGCTCAACCACTTGGGCGTAGAGGTGGCATCGTCTCAAGAGGTCCAGGCGGCCACCGCTCGGTTGTCGACCGAGGGACTTGACCCCGACGTCCAGGACTCCACGACATGTTGCTACGCCGTCCAGGACAAGGCATGGGTCAACGACCCCGATGGGGCGCCCTGGGAGGTCTACACCGTCCTCGCTGACGCTCCCGAGGAGTCCGATCTGGGCTGCTCGACCGAGGGCTGCGCTCAGGTCGGGGAACAAGCGGCGGCCGTTGGTCCGACGTCTGGGTCGACGAGCGCCTGCTGCTGAGCGACCACGTCGAGTTCATCGTCGTGTGGAGGAATGATGGACGAGGCGCAACTGTGGCGCCGCCTGGTGGCCGAGTTACTCGGCAGCGCCTTTCTGGCGGCCGTCGTCATCGGATCGGGCATCGCCGCCCAACAATTGTCTCCGGGCAATGTCGGCCTAGAGCTGTTGGAGAACGCCGCCGCCACCGCCGCCGGGCTTTACGCCATCATCCTGATGTTCGGTCCAGTCTCGGGCGCGCACTTCAATCCGGTGGTCTCCCTCGTTGATGCCGCCTTCGGAGGGCTTCCCTGGCGAGCAGCCGCCGCATACCTGCCGGCCCAGGTGGTCGGCTGTATCGGGGGTGCCATCGTCGCCAACCTGATGTTCTCCAGGGCGGCGGTGAGCATCTCCACCCACGACCGGGCCTCGGCCGCCCATTTCCTCTCGGAGATCGTGGCCACACTCGGGTTGATCCTGGTCATCTTCGCCCTGGCCCGCAGCGCACGGAGTCGCAGTGCACCGGCCGCCGTGGGTGCCTACATCGGCGCCGCCTACTTCTTCACCAGTTCCACGAGCTTCGCCAACCCGGCCATCACCGTGGGGCGCCTGTTCTCCAACACGTTCGCCGGTATCGCCCCCTCCTCGGTCCCGAGCTTCATTGTCGCCCAGGTGATCGGCGGCATGCTCGCCTTCGCCGTCATCAAGGCGCTCTATCCGGGGGTCACACCCAGGGAGGCGTCGGACATCATCTTTCCCCACCACGAAACGTCCAGCCCGTAAATAGCGATCGTCCGCAGGAGAAGGAAGCATCGTGACCGACACCCCCGTCGTCCTGTTCCTCTGCACTCATAATGCAGGCCGTAGCCTCGCTGCCAAGGTCTTGCTCGATCACTACGCCCAAGGTCGAGTCGACGTCCGGTCAGCCGGGTCCGATCCGGGCAACGGACTGAACCCATCGGTCGTCGCCATCCTCGAAGAGCGGGGACTCGACCCGACCAAGGAGTTCCCCAAGCCCCTCACGGATGAACTTGCTCGGGAGGCAGATGTCGTTGTCACCATGGGTTGCGGGGACGCCTGCCCCGTCTACCCCGGCAAGCGTTACCTCGACTGGGAGCTGGAGGATCCAGCGGGAAAGCCCCTCGAGGTTGTGCGCCCAATCGTCGACGAGATCGACGGGAGAGTCCGAGCTCTCCTGGCCGAACTGACCGAGTCGACAGCGGAGAAGCGACGTTGACGAATCGCCTGCGGGCTCAGCCGCGGCTCGTGCTCGGGCTCACGGGACGGGCCGAGGGCCGAACCGTCGCAAATCTCCAGAACGCGATTGTCGCTCGGGTCGCCCCGAGCTGAGTGTGAGCAGGATCGGCACGTGCCGGGCGGTCCGCCCGCGTGGCAGATCCAGGTGATATTGGGGAGACGGGCAGCGAGGCAGCGACGCCCTCCCGAAATGCCAGCCCTGGGCTTTGGGGTCCCCGGAGGTACGCGGAGAGTTCACACCTATGATTGCCCGAGCGCGGAATTCTCCCCTTCCATACCGACCCGGGCTCAAGGTGCGTTGGCGCCTCGACCACGTCGGTAATCGCTCGATTCCATGTCGGGAGCTTCAACGGAGAGTGACAAGACCGAAGACCGTCTCGGGCGGCGCTGCGATCCGGGCGCTGGAAGTTTCCGTCAATCCCACGACGCTCCCTTTCATCTCTCGTTGAGCCAGGAGGGTTCGTCTGAAGCCCGGGCACGCCCGCACGTGCGCGCCGATCCTGCACTTTGGGCTCTGCCGTGCGACCGGCGACATGCGCCGACGGCGCAATGCCGGTGGGCTGGGCCGTCGAATGGACCCACGGGAGATCTGCCTGGACGGGCCCACGGTGCCGCCGTGCGAGCCGCGCAACCGAATCGCAAAGAGCTTGTCCGTCCAACACCGAACAAAGATAAGGAGCCCTACTCCTTGCCATTCTCAATGTAGCGCTCACCGGGCGCTTGCGGCAAGACCCTGGTCGGTGTGCAGAATCTCCGGGCCCGAACCAGAACACACGGAAAAGGAAGGAGTGGCGTATGGCTAAGCATGCAGTGGCTATCGCCGGAGGAGGGCCGACGGGCCTGATGTTGGCGGGTGAATTGGCGCTTGCGGGAATTGATGTCGCAATCGTCGAGCGACGCGCGAGCCAGGAGCTCGACGGCTCGCGCTCCGGCGGTCTGCAGTCGCGCACCATCGAGGTGCTCGATCAGCGCGGCATCGCCGATCGATTCCTCGCAGAAGGGCAGGCGATGCAGGTCCAGAGCTTCGCCCGGATCCCGTTGGACATCAGCGACTTCCCCACCCGCCACAACTACGGGCTCGCGCTGTGGCAGAGCCACTTCGAGCGCATACTGGCCGCCTGGGTCAGCGAGCTGGGAGTGCCGATCGCTCGCGGACGTGAGGTGACGGGCTTCGCTCAGGATGACACCGGCGTCGACGTCGAGCTGTCCGGCGGCCAGTCGCTACGGGCTGACTACCTCGTGGGGTGCGACGGAGGACGCAGTGTGATCCGAAAGGCGGCCGACATCGAGTTCCCCGGGTGGGACCCGTCGACCAGCTGGCTCATCGCCGAGGTCGAGATGGACGAGGAGCCGGAGATCGGCATGCGCGCGGGCGGTGGCATCGGCCGGGCGGACGGAGGGTCAGTACGGGTCGTCCTAACCGAACAGCACCTCGAACACACCGGCGAGCCCACCCTGCAGGATCTCAGCGAGGCACTCATCGCCGTCGACGGGACGGACTACGGAGTGCACAGCCCCACTTGGATCTCCCGTTTCACCGACATGACCCGGCAGGCGGCGTCCTACCGCAAGGGACGCGTTCTGCTGGCGGGCGACGCCGCACACGTGCATCCCCCGCAAGGTGGACAGGGCCTCAACACCGGTGTTCAGGATGCCGTGAACCTCGGATGGAAGCTGGCCCAGGTGGTCAGCGGGACATCCCCAATCGGCCTCCTGGACACCTACCATGCCGAGCGGCACCCGGTTGGTGCCTGCGTGCTGCACAACACCATGGCGCAGGTCGCGCTCAGCGGCACTGACGAGCGCACCGATGCGTTGCGCGACACCATGACCGAGTTGCTGAGCATGGACGAGCCTCGCAAGCGGTTCGCCGGGATGATCTCCGGGCTGGACATTCATTACGATCTCGGCGAGGGCCACCCCCTGCTCGGACGCCGCATGCCCGATCTGGACCTCGTGACCGCCGACGGCCCGCTGCGAGTCTTCACCCTGCTGCACGACGCCAAGCCGGTGCTGCTCAACCTCGGTGAGCCCGGTGGCTCTGACATCACGCCATGGGCTGACCGCGTCCGGATGATCGATGCTGAATACGTCGGCCTGTGGGAGCTCCCGGTACTTGGCGCGGTCACCGCTCCTGGTGCGGTGTTGATCCGACCCGACGGATATGTCGCCTGGGTGGGGGAAGGCACAGGTACCCGATTACGTGACGCCCTGACTACCTGGTTCGGAACACCATGACCCATCGGAGACGCCGACCGGTGCGACCAGTCGAGGTTCCGACTCCCGATCGTTCGCCCATCATCAAGCGCTACCTGTTGTTGGCGACGGGGGCTGGAACCCACATGCAAGTCGGGTGGAGGGCACCGTTGTCAGCGTTCAAGGGCGTGGCGGCGACCTAACCCATGTTTCGTGTCGAGCGTCGGCCTATGTCAGCGTGCTCGACGATTTGTGAGCGGTTGGGTCCCCGGAAAGGGTTGCCCTGGCCCGCACTCACAACGGCATACCTGACGAGGCGATCCTGGCGGCAGTGACGCCGTAACAGGCAAGATGACACCCGTGATGCTCGCGGTACGTCCGTTGGCCGGTGACAAGGAAGGGAACGAATGAAGATCCTCGCCGTGGCCACGCCGGGTGCCGGCCACGTCAACCCCATGATGTCCTTGATCGAGGCGTTTCTGGCCCAGGGTGACGAGGTCACGGTGGCGGCCGGCGAGGATCCGGGCGGCGCCGTCGCTCGTGCGGGAGCGGAGTTCCGGCAGGCGGGTCGAGGCGAGATGGACTGGTTCGCCGACCTTCAGGCCCGCGTCCTCCACGGCCTACCGGGCGACGGGCTCGCCCCCGAGCGCATCAACCACTACTTCGTCCCCCGCCTGTTCGCCGAGGTGGCCGCTCCCGACATGATCGACGAGGTCGTCGCCATCGGCAGGGAGCTCGGGCCGGATCTCGTGATGTTCGAGACTTACGCACTCGCCGGGCCGCTGGCCGCCGAGGTCTTGGGCGTCCCCGGTGTCCACCACCTGATCAGCCCGATGCTCCCCCACGAGGTGATGGCGCTGGCCGACGACGCCGTGTCGCCGATCTGGCGCTCGTTCGACTGCTTCACCCCCGGCTATGGCGGGGTGTACCGGGGGATCACGATCGAGATCACCCCACCCTCGCTCGAGGGGCAGAGCGTGCCGGACGGCGAAACCCTGGCCATGCGCCCCGCGCCGCTGCCTGCGACCGGGCCGGCGCACAGCGATCCCCCTTGTGTGTACCTGACGCTGGGCACGATGTTTGGGAACAGCGAGGTGTTTCGCACGGCCCTTGCCGGTCTTGCGGGGGAAGACGTCGAGGTGGTCGTCACGGTGGGTGCGGACAACGATCCCGCGGCGCTCGAGCCCGTGCCGGCCAACGCCAGGGTGCAGCGCTACATCCCGCAGGCGGAGTTGCTTCCCCGGTGCTCCGCCATCGTCCATCACGGGGGCTCGGGGACGATGTACGGCGCGCTGGCGCACGGCGTCCCCCAGGTGGTGCTCCCTCAGGGTGCTGACAACTTCGTCAACGGCTGGCTCCTCGCCCGTTGCGGTGCCGGAGTAACGATCGGGCCCAAAGAATTCAGCTCGGACGCAGTTCGCGATGGGGTGCGCCTGGTGCTGCGGCAGCGGTCGTATGGGGAGACCGGGCGCCGCCTGGCCAAGGAACTTGCCGCGCTACCCGAGCCGGGCGAGGTGGCCCGAACACTGCGCGATCGCATCATGGGCTCCCTCGGCGCCCAGAGCTTCCCTGACCCGCTACCGTGACCGTGTGAGCAGCCCGCGAGTGCCCGGTGGGGCGGTGCACAAGCTTCCAGGAGACCTGCGCAAGGCGCTGATCGCCAACTCCGCGGCACTCGATGCCTGGAAGGACATCACGCCTCTGGCCCGCAACGAGTTCATCTGCTGGATCGAAGATGCCAAGCGGGGGATGACCCGAGAACGCCGCATACGTCGGACCCAGGAGGAGCTGGAGGAAGGTCAGCGTCGGCCCTGCTGCTGGCCAGGGTGCAACCACCGCGAGCGCACCGGCAGATAGCAGTCGGCGCTGCTCACTCGCCTGGACACGCCGGGGATGACGGAACAGAAGTGCCGCGGGCAGGCGGTCATGACGGGACAACCCGCCGGGTAAGGACGGCCTGGAGTGACCCAGGACGGCAGGGCTGGTCAGAGGCGTGCATCCGGCCCGAGCAAACCCGGCACTACCGCTCGGTCGGATCGCAGGCGCCACGGCCCGTAGGTCAAGGCAAACTGTCGCCGTCATGGAGCCCCCGACACCCTCTACGTGAGGTCCGGAGCGAGACTGCCAATTATGAACCCTCGGCGACTGCCTTCACCCGCTCGAGGGTGCGGAGCATGTCACGCCGGTTGCGACGCTCCCGCAGGAATCCCCCGAGCGGGCGCCAGATCTTGGTGAACAGGTTGTCGCCGAGGTCGAATGATTCTGTGGCGTCGGTGCCTCCGTCTTCCGAGGCACGAAACTCGTAGCGCCAGGTGTTCACCGGTCGGTCGCGCATGATCACCGCGAACTCGAAGACTTCACCGGGTACACACTTGGTGATCCTGCATGTGGTCCAGTAGAGGACGGGCCAGTTCTCGTTGCGCTTGACGTGGCCCCGGTACCGCGCACCGACCGCCGGACCTGTGGCACCGTCGATCCACTCGGCCTCGATCACTTCGGGACTGTACTCGCCCATCTTCGTGATGTCGCTGACGAGCCCCCAGACCTTGTCCGGCGGCGCGTCGATGTGGAGATTGACCGCAGCTCGCATGCCAACAGACCTTAGGGCGTCGTGCGACAACTGTCAGGCCCGCCCGCACGTGTAGCTTGCGCGTAGGGGTCTGAAAGACGCCCTTGCGACGGGAACCGCACGATATTCGCGACAGTTGTTCCGACTGGATCCGGGAAGATTCGCCTGTTTGACACCGGACCTAGACAGATGCCGGAGGGTTGAATAAGGAAACGAACCTACCTGAGCGACGGGGCACGAAGAGTGGCCTCTGACCATGTCACACCGTCTTGTCGGCCGGGGTTCAAGACAGGTCCAGCGCCGGATTCCACCCGAGGGGTCGAAGCGGCTCGTTGCCGGCTGTCTGGCCGGAGCGACGGCGGTCTTGCTGGCCGGCAAGCACGCGATTCGCCGGACAACCGCCTTGGCCCTTCTCGAGCGCGCACGGGGTATCGAGACGAGGGCGTGTCCTGACCCCTGACGACATCGAACGAGCCGTTTCTGTACGCCTCGAGACTCCCTTGTGTCTCGATCGGCAAGGAGCTCAAGGTCAATCCCGAGACGGTCCGCCATTCCTTGCAGAAGGTCGACGTAGCAATGCGCAGGCGCGGGCGCCCACGGCTTACGCAGGAGTCTTGAGCCTTCTCGATCGGCGGTACCGGATGATTCGGGGTCCTGGAAACACTCCCCAACCCGCCCTACTCCCGGCACTATCGCACGGTCGAAGGGCGTCGACAGACGCTGCGATTGCGGACGATCCCGACCGGCCGAGAGTTCGGCGGCCCGGGTCCCCGGAGGCCGTCCTCGCCGACCTGGCTTGTTCGGCTCCGAGTTACCACGACTGATTCCTATCTGGCGGCCTCTCCCGGCTGACCTCGGAGGGACAACCCGCGCCAGCTCGACGAAACGGTCGATGGTGGTATCGAACACGACAGGCGGACGTGGCAAGCTGGAAGTTCCCAGAGAGGGGCTACATCCCCCTGGGGATGCGAACACTGAGGGGCGCAGTGGATGTGAACCGAGGGCTTACCCGATCGCGTGCGGCAAATGCGCGGGTCGGGGGGGTCACGCCACGGGGTGCAGTCCTGGCCGGGCTGTGCATGCTCGCAGTGGGGCTGGCCTCCTGCTCCTCCAAGTCGAGCTCGACACCAACGTCGTCGGGCGATTCCGGGGCTGCCCCGGCCACGTCGACCCCGAACAGTTCTGGCGGCGCCGCACCCTTGCCGGGGGTCACGGCCACCTCGATCACAGTAGGTCAGGTCGACGATCTGTCATCTCCAATTCCGGGGCTCTTCAAGGGGGCCGAGGACGGGACCAAGGCTTACTTCGCCTACATCAACTCCAAGGGCGGTGTGAACGGCAGGAAGATCCACCTTGACGCCCAGGACAGCACTTTCCAGGGCGGCCAAGTGGCGACGGCGACGGCCTCGCAGACCAAGAGTGACTTCGCCTTGGTGGGGGGGTTCTCCTTGCTGGACCAGGCCGAGCAGCCCATCATCGATCTCGCCCACATGCCCGACGTGGGCATCTCGCTCAACCCGGGACTGGTCACCGACCCCAACCTCTACAGCCCCGTTCCCAACCCCATCGGCGATTACCCACTGAACTTCTTCAAGTATTTCGCCAGCAAGTACCCGCAGGCGGTGAAGAAGGTCGGCATCATCTGGGAGAGTGCCACCGCTTCTACCAAGGCGAACGAAGACGCCGTGGAATCGGGCATGAAGGCGGCGGGCTGGAAGATCGTCTACGACCACGGCGTGGGTCCCTTCGACACCAACTTCCTGCCCGACATCATCTCCATGAGGAACAAGGGCGTGAAGTTGTTCTTTTCGACCGAGCTGCCCGACAACTACGCGGCGACGCTGGCCAAGCAGTTCCAGCAGCAGAATTTCAGAGCGATCAACATCGAGGCCGCCGCGTACTCGGCCCAACTCCTGAAGCTGGCGGGGAGTTCCGCCAACGACATGTACATCGAGCAGGGCTACGCCCTCTACCTCGGGCAGGATGCCAAGACCGTTCCCGCCGTGGCGCTGTTCGACAAGTGGATGAAGAAGGTCTCCTCCGACCCCAACTTCGAAATCGAGTCGGTCTTCGGCTGGACCGCAGCAGAACTCTTCGTTCAGGCCCTTGCTCAGGCGGGCAATCCACCCACCCGGGCCGGCCTTATGCGGGCGTTGAACAAGGTGAACTTGTTCGACGCCGGGGGACTGATCCCACCGAGCGACCCCGCCGCCGGCGTGCCCTCGGGCTGCTTTCTCCTGGCCCAGGTCCAGCACGGTGTGATCAAGCGGGTTGCCCCCACCCCGCCCACCGGGTTCTACTGCGGGAATGCCGGCCTCCTGAAGGAGCGTGACTACAAGCCGATCGTGCGTCCCTCGTCTTAAGCTGAGGAAAATCGCTGACCGAGGGCCGGATCGTCGGGGCAGGCGGCGCATCGTCTGGGATCCCGGTCACATCGTGTGTCGATACGGCCCGGGCGGAACGTGCCGCTCGTTCGCACCTCGGTCTCGGATGACGCGAGCTGTATTCGCGGCCTGAGGCGATCCCGGATGTCCTGACCGGTGAGGGCATCCGCGCGGGCCGAATTCACACCCGCTACGTACTCTGGTACCAGCCAATACCGAGCATCGACCCAAAGGAGTGCGAGGTTGGACGGACCTGACCTGATCCATCTGGCTGCGCCCGAGACCAGGTGAACGGGCGACGCCGGCTCCGGCCACCGGGCCGGCGTCGGCGTCACCCTTCGTTTCGACCCGACGCGTAGCACGCATCGAGATCAGCGTGAAGAATGGTGGCATTGCCCGCCACGGACACATGTTTGCATGCTCGTGCGTCACTCGCCATCACCCGCGCGCGTGTGGGGGGGTTCTGCCACGCATAGCCCCCCCCGGGGGGGGGGTCGTTGGCGGGGGGGCGGGCCGTGGGGGGGGGG
>JARLGQ010000191.1 GCA_031292675.1 Acidimicrobiales bacterium | reverse complement strand
GATGGAGGCCACGGTGGTGTCGAGAACGGGCTCGGTGTCGTCCGCCACCCACACCGAGTCCGACCCCGGTCGAGGTGCCGGTCGGGGTGCCGGTTGGGATGCGGACCCCGATGCCGGCTCCGGTTCCGGCGCCGCCTGGGACACGGTCAGTCCTCCAGGTACTCGCCGAGGGTGGCGTGGAAGTGGCGGATGCGGCTCTCCTGATAGCGCGCCAGGGTCACGTCGGGACCGTCTGCGGCCTGGAGCCCGTGCTGGACGCGCGCCAGGGTGGCGGTGTCCTGGTCGAGGATGCGGCCGAGGTACCCGAGCTCGGGCGCGTCCGCCCACCGCTGGCCGGCCTCGAGATGCCGGGTGGGCGCAGCGGGCGGCCGGGGACCGGAGACCGGCACCGGCTCGAGCAGCATGACGTCCATCACCGCCGCGCTGTGGTCGTCGTCATGGGGCCGGAACCGGTAGACGAGAGGTGTGGTGTACCCCGCCCAGGGCACGAAGTTGGGGAACACGAAGTACTCGATGGCATCGAGCGCCTCGCAGTCGGTGAGCGCGGCGTAGTCGCCGCCGGTGCGCGCCGCCAGCTCCCGGCGGGTGCGCTCGGCCAGCACCTGGCGGGCGGTGCCGCCCTCGGGCACCACCGCGTCGGCGTCGTCCTTGGTGAGGAACATGGCGTCGAGGATGTCCTGCTCCCCCACGTCGTGCACGTGGTCGCTGGCGATCCCCACCGGCGTGATCATGCGGTTCACGTGGCGGACACCCTCGTACACGTCGTACTGGGTCTGGGTGTCGCCGCTCGTCTTGAGCAGCTGGGGATGGACGGCCACCGTGTGGTAGCTCTCGATGAACGCCTAGAGGGCCACCTTCCAGTTGCACGGCACGACGCGCACGACGTGCGCGCTGAGGTAGCGGTCCCCGAGGTCCCATGTCGCGAAGTGCTCGGGCAGGATCTCGAGGTAGTCCTCCAGGCTGGGCACCTCTGGGTCCACGGTCACGAACACGAACCCTCCCCACCTCCCCAGGCGCGCCTGAGGGAGGCAGAAGGTGGTGGGGTCGACCTGGGGGAAGTCCCACGGGCAGGGCATGCCCGCGAAGGTGCCGTCGAGGTTCCAGGTGAACCCGTGGAAGGGACAGCGCAGCTCGCCGATGCGGCCCGGTTGGGTGCGCAGCCGCGTGCCGCGGTGCAGGCACGAGTTGTGGAAGGCGCGGATGTCGTCGGGCCCGCACCGCACCACCACGAGCGAGATCCCGGGCGCGCCGTAGAGCACGGAGTCGCCGACCTCGGGGATCTGCTCCTCCCGGCACGCCATCTGCCACACCCGCCGCCACACCTTGGCCTCCTCGCGCTCGTGCACGGCGCGGCTGGTGTAGCGGGCCCGGGGCACACCCCAGGTCTGCGCGGCGGCGTCACCCACGGCCCGCAGCACGGCGGGGACGGGGCGCGTCTCGGCGTCGAGCAGCTCCTGCACCACACGGGCGCCGTGGGGGAGGTCGTCCCGGTGCCCCGGCGAAGCGGCGTCGTCGCGCACGGCGTCGCTCATCGGTCCCCCGCCGAGGCCTCGCCGGCCCGGAAGCCGAACACGAGGGCGGGCCCGAGCGTGGCGCCCCCCCCCGCGGTGGCCGTCCCGAACGGGCTGGCGGCCGCGTTGCCCGCCGCGTAGAGCCCCGGCACGGGAACGCGCCGCGCCGACAGCACACGGCCGTGGTCGTCGGTGCGCGGTCCGCCCTTGGTCCCCATGCAGCCGAGATGGACCTCCAAGGCGTAGAAGGGGGCCTCGCACAACGGTGCCAACGTCGGGTGAGGGGCGCTCGGGTCTCCGATCCAACGGTCGTAGGGGAACGTGCCCCGGCCGAAGTCGGGGTCCTCGCCGAGAGCCGCACCGGCGTTGAAGCGCGTCACCGACCGCTCCAGCGCGCCCGACGGGATGCCCGTGAGCCTCGCCAGCTCGGCGAGGCCCTCGGCGCGCGCCAGCCAGTCCGGGTCGGGCCCGGCGGGCTCGAGAGGGCCCACCGGGTAGCGGCGGCGGTAGGCGGCGTCGAACACCATCCAGCACGGCGCGGCCGGGTAGCGCGGGTGGCCCGGACCGGCGCGCCGCATGGCCCTGCCCACCTCGCCGTAGCTCTGGGCCTCGTCGACGAAGCGTCGTCCGGAGCGGTCGACCATGATCGCCCCGGGCTGGGCGCGCTCGCCGTGCAGCGGTCGGTAGTGGCGGACACCCTCGACATCTTCGCCCGGGGCGGACATGGCCGGCATCCACCAGCCCTCCGACGTGTTCCCGAGCACCGCGCCCGCGTCGAGAGCCATGCGCAGGCCGTCACCGCCACATCCCGGCGGGCCCATGGCGCCGACGGGAGGTCCGCCCAGGAGCTCGCCCACCAACCCGGCGTCGTGCTGGAACCCCCCCGAGGCCAGCACCACGTGGCCCGCCTCGAGGTGCCCGTCGACGATGACACCCACGACGCGCCCGTCCTCGACGACGAGCTGAGTGGCGCGTGCCCCGGTCCGGACCTCGATCCCGGAGTCGACCACGGCGGTCAGCAGGCCACCCGCCAGCGCCCGGCCCCTGACGTGCCCGCGCAGGACCACGCCGTCGTTGGCCGGGGTCGCTGATTCCTGGTCGGCCGGGTTCGGGGCGGCCGGGTTCGGGTCGGCCGGGTTCGGGGCGGCCGGGGAAGGCTGGTCGAAGGCGGCCTGGACGCGGGCTTCGATCTCGGGGGCCAGGCGCAGCGCCCGTGGCCACAGCGAGCGCCCCCCCGTCTTGGCGCCGGGCAGCTCGCCGCGGTAGTCGGGCCAGTGCTCGAGGACCTCCCACTCGATGGGCGTGCGGTTCTCGATCTCGTCGGTGACACGGCGTGCGTCGGACACGAAGGCCCGCATGAGCGCGGCGTCGACGTCGCCGTCGGCGGCCGCGCCCAGATAGGCGAGGGCCTCCTGGGGGCTGTCTTCGACGGTGGTGCTGCGCCCGTTGCGCCCGTGCGCCGGCATCCACACCACGCCGCCGGACATGGCCGTGGTGCCTCCCACGGCATGGGCGCGCTCGACCACGAGCACGTCCGCACCCGCGCCCGATGCGGCCAGGGCGGCCGCCAACCCAGCGGCGCCGGACCCCACGACGACGACCGGGGTGGTGTCGGGCATTGGCCCAGGGTAGGTCCTCCCCCTGTCGCCCGGGGAAGGAGCGTGTGTCGAGTCGTCCTCCCCACGCCCGGGCGCGGGCCTCCTACGATCGGGCCATGGCCCTGCCTCCCCCGTCCCCGACCACCACCGCCCTCGTCACCGGCGCGTCCTCGGGCATCGGCGCCGATCTGGCCCGCGAGCTGGCGGCTCGCGGGCACGGGCTCACGTTGGTGGCGCGCCGCGAGGACAAGCTCAAGGCGTTGGCCGCCGAGCTGCACGACAGGAAGGGGGTTCGCACCGAGGTGGTCGCGCTCGACCTCACCGATCCCACGGCCCGGGGCGGGCTCCCGGCCACCCTGGCCGAGCGCGGACTGAGCGTCGACGTGCTCGTCAACAACGCCGGGTTCAGCACGACGGGCCCGGTGTACCGCAGCGACCGCGAGCGGGAGATGGCGATGATCCGCACCGACGTGGAGGCCGTCGTCGACCTGTGCAGCATCTTCCTGCCCGGGATGGTCGAGCGCGGGCGCGGGGCCGTGCTCAACGTGGCGTCCACGGCCGCGTTCCAGCCGCTTCCGGGCCAGGCCGGCTACGGGGCGAGCAAGGCGTTCGTCCTCTCCTACAGCCGTTCGGTGCGCGCCGAGCTGCGCGGCACGGGAGTGACGCTCACGGTCCTCTGTCCCGGCCCGGTGCGGACCGAGTTCGCCGAGACGGCGGGGTTCACCACGGAGGAGTCCGAGAGCTCGCTCCCCGAGATCATGTGGCTGCCCGCCGCCGAGGTCGCCCGCGTCGCGGTGGCCGGCCTGGAGCAGGGCAAGGTCGTGGTGATCCCCGGCCTGGCCAATCGGGTCGGCGCCCAGTTCGCCCGCCATGCGCCCCATCAGGCCCTGGCGGGATTCCTGGCCGGCCAGCACCCCGCGCTGAAGAACCGTCGCTGAAAGGGTCGCTCCCGGGAGATCAGCCGAAGTCGGCGGTGAACGCGGCCAGGGCGTTGGGGAAGCTGCCGTCGGTGATGTCGTCCTGCTGGGCGTCGTCGAAGGAGAACATGTTGGTCCACGCCACGTCGTGCGACGTGATCCAGCTCGCGAACTGGTCGACGAAGTTGGGGTCGTCCCCCAACCCGTGGCCGTCGCTGCGGATGGCGACCCCCCACTCCGGGAAAGCGATCGGCTTGCCGTGCTCCGCCGCGAACGCCGCGAGCCAGTCGAGTCCCCACGAAGCCTGCAGCTGTCCGGCCCAGGCGTTCTCAGGCGTGAGGGGCGACACCCACGACTCGTCGTAGAGGTCCGTGCCGATGTAGTTCACGTACGCGTCCCCCGGGTACGCGTCGGCGGGGCTGTAGGGCCGCCCGTGGGAATTCCCCCCGTTGGGGTTCCAGACGAATTGGAACGCCTCGCCCGGCACCGAGCGCATGGCGTCCACGATGTTCCGGAAGTACGCCGCGAATTGGAACGCTCCCGTGGCGTTGCGGACGCTCCACTTGTACCAGTTGCCGTTGAACTCCCAACCGAGGCGCAGGAACGCAGTGCCCTCGCCGTCGGCGACGAGGTTCCGGGCCAGGGTGACGAAGTACGAGTTGTACGCGCCCCGGGCCCCCTTGGCCAGGTTGGCACGGGCGTGCCTCGGAAGGATGGGCACGGCCAGCACCAGCTGGTAGCCCGAGCCGCTCCACGCTCCGACGCCGCTGGCGCTGTCCAGGGCGCTCCACGTCGACGACCCGTTGAGGAAATCCGTGGCCAGGACGGGGTCGGTGCCGGTGTCGTAGCCGAACTGGGCCACGCCCGACGGATTGTCGGCGCCGGCGTAGTCCCCCAGGGGTATCGAGCTCGCCCCCGAGGCGCCGGCTCCGGTGGACGAGGCCACGACCACGACGAGGAGGGCCACGACGAACGACGCCAGGTACGTCATCCTCCTGCGCACCTCTGCCCCTCCCCCCCGGCTGTGCCTCTGGGCGCACCCCCGGCCCCGAGGCCCAATATTACCGTCACCTGCGGGTTCGCAGGGATGGGACCCCCCGGGCGCAGCTACTCTTGGGAGCAGCGGGGAACGAGGAGGGTGGGTGGCTACCACCGAGAACATCGCGGTGCTCTTCACCGACCTGGTCAACTCGACCGAGTTGTCCTCGGCGCTCACCCCTGAGGCCGGGACCGAGTTGCGGCGGGCGCACTTCTCCGCACTTCGCCAGGCCATCGCGGCGTCGGGCGGCACCGAGGTGAAGACCCTGGGCGACGGTCTCATGGTCGTGTTCCCCATCGCTTCCGCCGCCCTGTCGTGCGCCGTGGCCATGCAACAGGCGGTCGAACGGGACAACGCCGGCGCGAAACGGCCCCTGGGTCTGCGAGTAGGCCTCAGTGCCGGCGAGGTGACGAGAGAGGAAGACGACTTCTTCGGCGACCCGGTGATCGAGGCGGCCCGCCTGTGCGCCAGCGCGGAGGGCGGCCAGATCCTGGCCGCGGACCTCGTCCGGGCCATGGCCGGCCGGCGCGGCTCCCACGCCTTCACCCCGCAGGGTGCCTTGGACCTGAAGGGCTTGCCCGAGCCGGTCGAGACACTCCAGGTCGGCTGGGAGCCACTGCGCAGCGGCGACGCCGCGACGATGGCGATGCCACCACCGCCGCGCCTCGAGATCGGGCCCGTCTACGGCGTGATCGGGCGCGACACCGAGTCGGCCTTGTTGACCCACGCCTTCAAGCGGGTGGCCGCAGGAGAGGGACGCGAGATCGTCTTGATCTCGGGCGAGGCGGGCATCGGGAAGACCACGCTCGCCACCCAGGTGGCGCGCGCCGCGTTCGAGGCAGGGGCGACCGTGTTGCTGGGCCGTTGCGACGAGGACCTCGGTGCCCCCTACGGGCCGTTCGTCGAAGCCCTGTCCCACTACGTCGCCCACGCCCCCGAAGAAGTCCTGCGCGCCCATGTGCAGTCCCTCGGCGCCGAGCTGGCCAAGATCGTCCCCGCGCTGCGACAGCGCCTGGGCGAGCTGCCCGCGCCGCAGAGCTCGGACCCCGACACCGAGCGCTATCTCCTCTACAACTCGGTGGTCGGTCTGCTCGGCCAGATCGCCGAGGAGAAAGCCGTCGTGCTCGTGCTCGACGACCTCCAGTGGGCCGACAAGCCCAGCCTCCAGCTGCTGCGCCACGTGGTGGCCAACACGACGCCCCTGCACCTGCTCATCGTCGGGACCTATCGCCATTCGGAGCTCTCGAGCCACCACCCGCTGACCGAAGCCTTGGCCGCGCTGCGGCGCGAGTCGGGGGTGAGCCGCATCGCGCTCTCCGGCCTCGACGACGCGGGAGTGCTCGCCTTGATGGAGGCGGCGGCCGGTCACGACCTCGACGACGAGGGAGTGGGACTGGCCCATGCGCTATATCGCGAGACCGACGGCAACCCCTTCTTCGTGAGCGAGGTGCTGCGCCATCTCTCGGAGACCGGGGCCATCTACCAGGACGACGCCGGCCGGTGGACGGCGGCGGCGGACCTCGACTCCATGGCGATGCCCGACAGCGTGCGCCTGGTGATCGGCTCCCGCGTGGCCCGCCTGGGCAAGGCCGTCAGCCAGGTCCTCCCCCTGGCCGCCGTGATCGGCCGGGAATTCGACCTGGACCTGCTGGCCCGCGTGTCGGGCCGCACAGAGGACGAGTTGCTCGATCTCCTCGATGCCGCCACCGCGGTGGCACTGGTGGGGGAGGTCGCCAACTCCCCGGGGCGCTACAGCTTCGCCCACGCCCTCATCCAGCACACCTTGTACCAGGACATGGGCGCGACCCGACTGGCCCGGGCCCATCGCCAGGTGGCGGAGGCCATCGAGGCCATCGTGGGGAACCGTCCCGGTGCCCGGGTGGGCGAGCTGGCATACCACTGGTTCAACGCCACCCAACCGGCCAACACGGGCAAAGCCGTCAGCTACGCCCGCCAGGCGGGAGAGGCCGCTCTCGCCGCGCTCGCGCCCGACGACGCGGTGCGCTATTTCTCCCAGGCGCTCCAACTCGTCGACCTCGCACCCGGCGGTGACCCTCTTCTGGCCTGCGACCTGCGCATCGGGCTCGGCCAGGCCCAGCGCCAGGCCGGAATCGCGACGTTCAGGGAGACCCTGCTCGCCGCAGCGCAGCGGGCCCGGGAGCTCGGCGCCACCGACAGGCTGGTGCAGGCCGCCTTGGCCAACAATCGAGGGTGGTTCAGTGCCAGCGGGGTGATCGACACCGACAAGGTGGCGGTGCTCGAGGCCGCCCTCGGGGCCCTCGGCGACGAGGACCGTCCCGAGCGGGCGATGTTGCTCGCCACCTTGTGCACCGAGCTCAGCTTCGGGCCTCTCGAGCAACGCCGGGCCCTGGCCGACGACGCCAGGGCCATGGCCCGGCGCCTGGACGACAGGACCACGCTCATCCAGGTGCTGTGCCTGCTCAACAACCCGCTCCAGATCCCCTCGGCGTTGGACGAGCGCATGGCCGACACCACCGAAGCCCTGGCCCTGGCCGAGGCGCTGGGCGATCCCGAGGTCCTCTACCACGCCGGGAGCAACATCCAAGTCAACGCCATGCAGGCCGGGGAATTCGAGCTGGCGGGCCGCTGCCTCGACAACCTGCGGACACTCAGCAACCGCCTGCGGCAACCGACGTTGATGTGGATGACCGCGTTCAAGGACACGGGCACGGCCATCATGGCCGGTGACCCCGAGCGGGCGGAACAGCTCGCCACCACTGCATTCGAGATGGGCACCGAGACCGGTCAGCCCGACGCCCTGGCCATCTACGGATCCCAGCTGATGTACGTCCGCCACCAGCAAGGTCGCCTCGGCGAGCTCGTGACGCTCATCGAACAGGCCGTCGCCGACAACCCCGGCATCCCGGCCTTCCGTCCCGTCCTCGCCTCCGCGCACCTCGAAGCGGGCAACGACGTCACCGCGCTCGGGCTGCTCGAGTCGGCCGCGGCCGACGGGTTCGCATCGCTGCCTTCCGACTTCCTCTGGATGATGGGCGCCACGTTCCACGCCATGGTGGCCGTCGAGCTGCGCGCCATCGGTCCGGCCCGGAAGCTCCACGACCTGCTCGCCCCGTATCACGACCAGGTCCCCTTCATCGGAACCCTCGGGTTCTTCCCCGTGGCCTTGGCCCTGGGCGGATTGGCCTCGGTGCTGGGCCGCTACGAGGACGCCGAAGCGTCCTTCGCCGAAGCCACCGAGCTCAACACCCGTGGACAGATGACGTACTTCGCGGCGTACACCGAGCTGTGGTGGGGGCAGATGCTGGCCGCCCGAGGGGCGAGTGGTGATCTCGACCGGGCACGGTCACATCTGGAGGGGGCCCGGGACCTCGCGGCGACCCACGGGTACACCGGCGTCGAGCGGCGGGCGGCAGGAGAGCTCTCGAAGACGGGCTGACATCGACCGCGCCGGAGCCGCCCGATCCTGGCGCCGGCCGTGTGCATGGGAGCGGTGCCGGGTAGCGTTTCGCCATGGCACGGATCGAATTTCCCGAGCGGGGCTACGGCGAGCACGTGGACTGGGCGCTGTTGCGCCCGAAGATGGCGGCGGGCATGGGGACCCTCTCCGAAGCCGTCTACCAGAACAGCCAACTGCCCGTGCGCGAGCGGGAGGCGGCGCGCTGGACGATCGCCCTCATCAACGACTGCGTCGTCTGCCAGGACACGCGCGCCCGCGACGGCGTGGCGGCCGGTATCGACGAGGGCTTCTACGGCCAGGTCGCCGATTGGCGGTCGAGCACGGCGCTGACCGAGCGCGAACGCCTTGCCGCCGAGTTCGCGCAGCACTTCGCCCTCGACCATCTGGCCATGGACGACGAATTGTGGGGACGGCTGCGCGCCGCCTTCTCCGACGACGAGCTGGCCGACCTCACCATGTGCTGTGGCATGTTCCTCGGCCTCGGGCGTGTCCTGGCCGTCGTCGGGGTGCGCGCCCCCGACGAGCGCATCCTGGTCTGACGTCCGCTGGCGCCCGTGGGCGCCGCGGTCAGAAGTGGCCCAGGACGGGATGGGGGACGTAGGGCTCCTCGAGCGCCTTCATCTCCTTCTCGCTGAGCTCCAGCTTCTCGGCGGCGAGGGCCTCGGTGAGATGGCCCAGCTTGGTCGCACCCACGATGGGAGCGGTCACGCCCGGGCGGTGCAGCAACCACGCCAGGGCCACCTGGGCCGGCGCCACGCCGCGCGAGGCGGCCACCTCGGCGACGCGCTCGACGACGTCGAAGTCCGAGGGTTGGCTGTAGAGGTAGTCCGTGAAGGGGTCTGTGCCCGAGCGGGTCGTGCGCCGCTCGCCGTCACGGCTGCGGTTCCCGGCGAGCACGCCGCGCGCCAACGGGCTCCAGGGGATGACCCCCACACCCTGGTCGATGCACTGCGGGATCATCTCCCGCTCCTCTTCGCGGTAGAGGAGGTTGTAGTGGGGCTGCATCGAGACGAAGCGGGTCCACCCGTTGCGCTCCGCCGCCCTCT
>JARLGQ010000019.1 GCA_031292675.1 Acidimicrobiales bacterium | reverse complement strand
GATCTCCGTCGTGCAGTAGGCGCACCGGCGGGCCAGTGCGGGGATCTCGCTCAGACACTCGGGACAGTCTCGGGTGCCTTCCTCGGCTTCTTCCCCCTTGCGGCGGCGGGCGGCCAGGGCGTTGATCGGCTTGATGACGAAGAAGAACACCGCCGCCGCCATGAGCACGAACGCGATCAGTGCGTCCAGGAACTTCCCGTAATAGAAGACGCTGTGTCGAATGGTGAACGTGAGGTTCATGAACGAGTACTTGCCGGGAATGGCGATCAACGGTGTCAGCAGGTAGTTGACCAATGCCGTCACCACCGCACCGAACGCCGCACCGATGACCACGGCGACGGCCAGGTCCACCACGTTGCCCCGCAAGACGAATGCCTTGAATTCCTTGATCATGCTGCCTCCTCTGTCGGTCGGACGGATGATCTGGACGTCACCCGGTCAACGTTCTCAATCGCATCGCTGCTCGATCTCTCCGGTGACGACCAGTTCGCAGGCGCCACGGGGCCCGACGTTATGCGAAGGACGGCTCCGGAGCCGCAGTTGAGAATCCAGAAAGCGAGACAGTGGCCCGCCAGGGTGGAGGCCGGTCGAACGGGGCCGGGCGGTCGTTCAGCGAGGCGCGGTCGAGGAAACGCCCGCGGTGGGCATCCACGGCGACCGCCGGCTCTCGTAGACGGAGATCTCCTCCGCGTGGCGCAGTGTCAACCCGATGTCGTCCCAGCCGTTCAACAAGCGTTCGCGTGTGAACTCGTCGAGCGGGAACGAACCCTCTAGTCCGGCCGCGGGCGCCTCGATCGTCCCACGGGCGACGTCGATGGTGAGCTCGAGCGAGGAGTCCGCCACCACGGCGTCGAGCAGCGAGCGCCCCAGGGCTGCATCGACCTCCACGGGGAGCAGTCCCTGCTTCGTGCAGTTGTTGCGGAAGATGTCGGCAAAACGGGGCGACACCACGGCGTCGAATCCGTAGTCGAGGAGCGCCCATACCGCGTGCTCCCGAGAAGAGCCGGTGCCGAAATTCGGGCCGGCCACGAGGATATTGGCTCCCGCGTACTGGGGCTCGTTCAGCACGAAGTTACGGTCGTCCCGCCACTCCGAGAACAGGCCGGCGCCGAACCCGGTGCGCTCGACTCGCTTCAACCAGTCCGACGGGATGATCTGGTCGGTGTCGACGTCGGAGCGATCGAGGGGGACCGCTCGTCCCGTGATGACGGTGACGGGTTTCAACGCAGGCCCCCCGTCCTCACGACAGTTCCTCGGGGGTGGCGAAGTGCCCCGCCACCGCGGTGGCGGCGGCCACGGCCGGCGAGACGAGGTGCGTGCGTCCTCCGCGGCCCTGGCGCCCTTCGAAGTTCCGGTTGGATGTCGAGGCACAACGCTCGCCGGGCGCGAGTTTGTCGGGGTTCATCGCCAGGCACATCGAGCATCCCGGCTCGCGCCATTCGAAGCCGGCGGAGAGGAAGACCTTGTCGAGTCCCTCGGCCTCGGCCTGCGCCTTGACCGGGTGTGAGCCCGGGACCACCAGTGCACGCAGCCCCGGGCGGGCGTGCCGGCCGGCGAGGACCGCCGCAGCGGCCCGAAGGTCCTCGATGCGCGAGTTCGTGCACGATCCGATGAAGACCGTGTCCACCGTGACGTCGCGCACCGCCGTCCCGGCCGAGAGCCCCATGTACTCGAGTGCACGGGCCGCAGCCTCGCGCTCGGCGGGATCGGCGAAGCTCGACGGGTCTGGGACGTGCCCGTCGATGGGGACGACCTGTGCGGGGTTGGTTCCCCAGGTGACGTGGGGCAACACGCTCGACGCGTCGATGGTCACCGACTTGTCGAACGCGGCGCCCTCGTCGCTGGTCAGGCTGCGCCAGTCGTCGAGCGCCCGCTCCCACATCCGGCCCGTGGGCGCGTGGGCACGGCCCTCGAGATAGGCGAAGGTGGTGTCGTCGGGAGCGATCATCCCCGCCCGCGCCCCGGCCTCGATGGACATGTTGCACATGGTCATCCGGCCTTCCATGGTCAGGGCTCGGATGGCGGGGCCGCGGTACTCGAGGACGTGGCCCATCCCGCCGCTGGTGCCGATGCGTCCGATGATGGCCAGGATGATGTCCTTGGCGGTGACACCGTCGGGTGGGTCGCCGTCGACCTCGACGGCCATGGTGGCGAGCCGCTGTTGGGGGAGTGTCTGGGTGGCGAGGACGTGTTCCACCTCGGAGGTGCCGATGCCGAACGCGAGCGCGCCGAACGCGCCGTGTGTCGAGGTGTGGCTGTCACCGCACACGATGGTCATGCCGGGCTGGGTGAGGCCGAGCTCGGGACCGATGATGTGGACGATGCCCTGATTGGCGTTGCCCATCGGGTAGCACGTGATCCCGAATTCGGCACAGTTGGCCGACAGGACCTCGAGCTGCCGAGCCGACACCGGGTCGGCCACGGGCTTGTCGATGTCGGTGGTGGGGACGTTGTGGTCGGCGGTGGCCACCGTGAGCTCGGGGTGGCGCACGGGCCTGCCCGCCAGCCGCAACCCGTCGAAGGCCTGGGGCGAGGTCACCTCGTGGACCAGATGCAG
>JARLGQ010000190.1 GCA_031292675.1 Acidimicrobiales bacterium | reverse complement strand
CGGCCCGGGGCCGCGGCGCACGGCGGCCAGGGCTTCGGGAGGCTCGGGCTGGCCGTCGAGGTCGCGGAGATGGCGCAGGCGGTCATGCCCGGGCCGCCCCTGCCCACCATGCTCGCCGCGGCCGTCGTGGTGGCCGGGGCCGACGACGCCCCGCGCAAAGCCCTGTTGGCCTCCATGGTCGACGGCAGCACCCCCGCCGCCGTGGCCCTGCCCGGCTCCGGGGCCCTCGAGGGCACCCGGGCCGCCGACGGCACCCTGAGGGTGGCCGGCGAGGTGGGTCCCGTGCTCGGCGCCGTGCTCGCCACCCGGCTGCTCGTGCCCGTATCGGTCACCGAAGCGGCGGGGGCCGCTCCCGCCGAGGTCTGGTGCGCCCTCGACGTCGACGGCGCCGAGGTCACCGCGGCCCCACTGGCCAGCCTCGACCCGACGCGACGGGTGGGCACGGTGCGCACCGGGGGCTCGGTCGTGGTCCCCGAGCGCCAGCTTCCTTCGGTGTCCAGTGCCATGGTGCGGGACCTGGCTCTCCTCCTCGCCGCCGCCGAGTGCTCGGGAGGGGCGCGCTGGTGTCTCGACGTAGGGACGGCCTATGCCGTCGAACGGCGCCAGTTCGGGCGTCCCATCGGACAGTTCCAGGCCATCAAGCACCGTCTGGCCGACATGCTGGTCTCGGTCGAGCAGGTGACCGCCCTGGCCTGGGACACCGCCCAGGCCGCCGACGCCGGCGACGCCGCCCAGGCGCGCCTGTCGGCCGTCCTGGCCGGAGCCCTCGCCCTCGACGCCTACGCCGAGTGCGCCAAGGGCTGCATCCAGGTGCTGGGGGGCATGGGCTTCACCTGGGAGCACGACGCCCACCTGCACCTGCGCCGGGCGCTGACGCTGCGTCAGCTGGTGGGTCCGGGCAGCGCGTTGCGGGTGGAGGCCACCCGCTCCGCCCTCGAGGGCAGCCGGCGGCGGCTCGTGCTCGACCTCCCCGAGGAAGCCGAGCGAATCCGGGAGCAGGTGCGCGCCCTGGTGGCCGAGGTGGTCGCCGCACCGGACCACGGGGAGCGGCGCCGGCGCCTGGTGGAGACGGGGCTTCTCACGCCGCACCGGCCCGTTCCCTGGGGGCGCGGCTCGGGCCCCGTCGAGCAGCTCGTCATCGACGAGGAGCTCGCCTCCGCCCGCGTGCACCGGCCGCACCTGGCCGTCGGCGCTTGGGCCCTGCCCACCATCATCGCCCACGGCTCCCCTGAGCAGCAGGAGCGCTGGGTGGGGCCCACCCTGCGGGGCGAGCTCGTGTGGTGCCAGCTCTTCAGCGAGCCCGGCGCCGGCAGCGACCTGGCCGCGCTCTCCACCCGCGCCACCCGCGTCGAAGGCGGCTGGGTGCTCAACGGGCAGAAGGTGTGGACCTCGATCGCCATGCGCGCCGACTGGGGGATCTGCCTGGCCCGCAGCGACCCCGACGCGTCCAAGCACGAGGGCATCACGTACTTCATCGTCGACATGCACAGCGAGGGCATCGAGGTGCGGCCCCTGCGCGAGATCACCGGCGCGGCCATGTTCAACGAGGTGTTCTTCACCGACGTCTTCGTTCCCGACGACTGTGTGGTGGGCGCGGTGAACGGTGGATGGCGCCTCGCCCGCACGACCCTCGCCAACGAACGGGTGTCGATGGCCTCGGGTGCCACCTGGGGATTCGGGATCGAGGGGATCCTGAAGGGGATCAAGGCCGGCGGGACCGAGGACGCCGTGGTCCTCGACGGAGTCGGGGCGCTGCTGGCCGAGGCGCAGTCGCTGGCGTTGCTCGGCGCCCGGACGACGCTCCGGTCCGTGTCGGGCGTCGAGCCCGGTCCCGAGGCCAGCGTGCGCAAGCTGCTCGGGGCCGAGCACGAGCAACGCCTCCAGGAGTTCGGGCTCGTGCAGCTCGGCGCCCGGGGCGCCACCACCGAGGACGACGCCGGCCGATGGAGCCAGGGCTTCCTCTCGGCGCGCTGTCTGACCATCGCGGGGGGCACGAGCGAGGTGCAGCGCAACGTCATCGGCGAGCGCATCCTCGGGCTGCCCCGCGATCCCGAGCCCGGGAGCTGAGCCGTCGAGCTGCGCCCTCGGGGGCCGCCCGGAGCGGTTTGACAGGGCCCGGACACGACGCCCAAGCTGCCGGGACCAGGGGAGAAGGTAGGAGAAGGGGATGGGACATGGCTGAGGCCACGCGCTATTTCGAGGACGTCAAGGAGGGTGACGAGGCTCCCGCCACGCACCACACCCTGACCCGCACCGATCTCGTGCGCTACGCCGGCGCGTCCGGCGACTACAACCCGATGCACCACGACGAGGTCCTGGCCACCGCGGCCGGCCAGCCCAGCGTGTTCGGCCACGGGATGTTCTCGATGGGCCTGCTGGGCACGGCCCTCACCGACTACGTCGGGCCCGGGAACGTCACGCACTACAAGGTGCGCTTCTCCCGCCAGACCTGGCCCGGGGAGGAGCTCACCACCAAGATCGTGGTCACGGCCAAGCGCGTCGAGGAAGGTCGCCACCTCGTCGACCTGGAGTGCAGCCTGTCCAACGGGGACGGCGAGGTGAAGGTCGTCGGCGAGGCGACGGCGGCGCTTCCCAGCAAGGTCTGAGCACCCGTCACGCGACGACGACGGGGCCGACGAAAGGCGCTCCTCCCCCCGGGTGGGGAAGGAGCGCCCGTCGACTCAGCAGCCCGGCGGGCTCCCCTGCTTGCCCTCCGCCGTGTAGAAGAGGCCCAGCAGTGTGCAGATGGTCGTCTTGGCCACCAGCCACTTGCCGTTGGAGAGGACGGCGTAGCCGGTGTTGCCGGGCAGGATCGCCGTTCCCCCCGTGCCGAGGATGTCGTACTTCACCTTGGCGCACGGGTTGGGCAGCGACTGCTTGGAGCAGTCGGCGGTGCTGAGGAAGGTGACGGTGTCGACGGTGGCGCCGTCGGACGCGCTCGCCTCCGAGGACGCCAACGCCTGGCCCATGGCCCCCGCCAGCGACGGGCCGTTCTGGATGACGGCCTCCTTGGAGGCCAGGGTGCCCGTCTTGAAGTGGAACAGCGAGTCGTAGGCGCTGGAGATGTCGGTCTTCGCCTGGGCCTTGTTGATCGTCGGGGTGGAGCTGCCGCACGCCGCCGCGGTCAACGCCAGCGCCACCATGACGGTCAGGGCCACGGCGCCGGGGGCTCGCCGCCGTGTCCGGTGGCCTCCCTCGTCGACCGTCCCGCCTCCGTTTCGTCCGAGCATCATCTGGGTCTCCCCCTCCATATCGGTGTGCCGCTCCCGTCGGGCTGCCAGAGGTTATCTGCCTCGCCGCCGCCGTACCTGACATTCTCGTCAGTGAGGAGGATCGCCCCCCGCCCGCTCCCGCAGCTGCGCCGCGCCCCGCAGCGCCTCGGCGACGTCGGACTCCGACGGGGTGATCCCGAACACCGCCGGCGGGACGAACCTGAGCACTCCCGACAGGGCCGCCTGAAAGACCCCCGCCGCCCGGTACCAGGGAGGGACGAAGACCTCGAACCGGCCCCGTTCGACGGCTTCGAGGACCGCGCTGGCCACCCGGGACGCCGGGACCTGGCGGGGCCACCGTCGCTGGTAGTCGGCGCCTCGGGCCTCGAAGAAGCCGGTGTCGACCGGGCCGGGGTCGACCAGCGACACGTGCACGCCCGTGCCGTGCAGCTCGAGGGCCAGCGATTGGCTGAACCCCACCACCGCGAACTTGGTGGCCGAGTAGGCGGCCTCGCCCGGTGCCGCGAACCGGCCCGCCACCGACGCGATGTTGACGATGTGGCCCCGGTGACGCTCGAGCATGCCGGGGAGCAGCGCCTTGGTGGCGTACACGGTGCCGAGGTAGTTGATGGCCATCACCCGTTCGATGGCCTCGACCGGCAGCGCCGCCACCGGACCGGCCGCCCCCAGCCCGGCGTTGTTGACGAGGATGTCGGGGGGCCCCAGCACCGCCGTCAGCTCGGCCAGCGCCGTCTCGAGCCCGGCGCGATCGGCGACGTCGGCCACGGCCACCGCGCCCGCGCCCCCGAGCGATTCGAGCGTGGCCTGGAGGGTGTCGCGGTGGCGCGCCACGAGCCCGACCCGGGCCCCGCGTCCCACGGCGTGTTCGGCGACGGCCCGGCCGATTCCGCGCGAGCCCCCGGTCACGACGGCCACGGACCCTTCCCAGCGCAGCGTGCGGCGACGCATGGGGCCCACGGTACTCAGCGGGCCCTGGGAGCGGCGTCCCCTTG
>JARLGQ010000189.1 GCA_031292675.1 Acidimicrobiales bacterium | reverse complement strand
TGCGACGGTGGTCGACGGCCCCGGCCGGGGTGCGCTCCCGGGCCGGGTGGTGGACCTGTACCGCCAGGGCGGGGTGCGGGCCGTCGCCGCCGGCGTCGGGCGTCTCCCCCGCCGGGCGCTGCGGCGGGTGCGGCGGGTGCGGCGGGGCCGATAAAGGTTGGGGCCGGCCCTGTCGATGGAACAAGGTCGACATTGGGAAGGCGGCAACGGTGGAACTCGCCTGCAGCAGGCGCAATCGCGCCTCAGCGCCGGCCCCGGCGGAGATGCCCGGTGACCGGCGACACCTGACAGACGAACTCGGCGGTGCAGCGCGGGGGCGGCGGGGACGGGGGCGCGTCGTCCTCGGCTTGGCCCTGGCCACCGGCGCGCTGTGGGGGACGGGCTCGACCGAGGCGCAGGCGGCCCCGCTGCCCCACGCCGTGTCGTTCGGCTTGGACTGGACCCAGGTGCTCAACGACATCGGGGGCCCGGTGGCGCTGTCGTCGCCCAACGTGGCGACGCTGGCAGGCGGCCCTGCCGTCGTCGTCGGCGACCGGGCCGGCCACGTCTACGCCTTCGGCCTCGCTTCCGGCACGGGCGTGCCGAATTGGCCCGTGAACACGGGAGCGGTTCCCGTGGACTCCACGCCTTCGGTGTCGGACACCACCGGGAGCGGCCTCGACTCGGTGTTCGTGGGTGTCGGCAACGCGGCCACGCCCACCGAAGGGGGATACCTCGGCATCACGCCTCAGGGCGGGACGCAGTGGTTCATGAACGTCCAGAACCCGGCGACCGACACCGCGCCGGCCAAGGCCGTGCAGGCGTCGATGGCGGTGGGCAACCTCAACGGCTCAACCGACGTCGTGGCCGGTTCACTCGGTGAGGTGGGCCAGGCCATGGCGGCGGCCAACGGGGCCATGCTGGGCGGCTTCCCGTGGTTCCAGGCCGACAGCAACTTCACCACCCCGGCCCTGGGCGACGTGTACGGCAACGGCCGGACCGACATCGTCGAGGGCGGGGACTCCTCGGCGGGCTTCGCCTACGGCACGAGCTACAGCAACGGCGGCCACCTCCGCGTGCTGAGTCCCACGGGCAACGCCGGGACGGGGAACCCCGGAGGCGGGCTGGTGTGCGAGTACAACACGGACCAGACCGTGCAGTCTTCGCCGGCGGTCGGTGTGATGGGCGGCAGCGTGGGGATCGTCTTCGGCACGGGTGCGACCTTCGGCGGCGCCACCACCACCAACGACCTCATCGAGACCAACGCCCACTGCACGCCGCGGTGGATCGACAAGCTCGACGGCACCACCACCAGCAGCCCCGCTCTCGCCGACATCCGGGGCAACGGCCAGCTCGACGTGCTCGAGGGCACCCGGGTGGGTTCGGGGGGATCGATCTGGGCCCTCGACGGGGTCTCCGGCGCGGCGATCTGGCACCAGGCCACCGCCGGCCAGGTGATCGGCTCGGTCGTCACCGCCGACCTCACCGGTGGCGGGTACCAGGACGCCCTCGTGCCCACCACGGCCGGCGTCGAGGTCTTCGACGGGAAGTCCGGCGCGTTGGTGGCGACGTTGGGCCAGAGCGCGGGGCTGGCGTTCCAGAACTCGCCGCTGGTGACCGACGACCCCAACGGAACCATCGGGATCACCATCGCGGGCTACAACTCGAGCAACCAGGGAGTCATCCAGCACTACGAGGTCAGCGAGTCGCGCGGTTCCACGGTCAACGAGACCGGCGCATGGCCGATGTTCCACCACGACCCGCAGCTGACGGGGAACGCAGGCTTGCCCTCGCCTGTGGTCGAGGTGCCGTGCAACGCGCCCCGGGGCGGCCCGGTGGGGTACGCCATGACGGCGGCCGACGGAGGGGTGTTCAACTACGGGAACCTCCCCTTCTGTGGCTCGACCGGCAACCTGCTGCTCACCAGGCCCGTGGTGGGCATGGCCGTCACCCCCGACGGCGGCGGGTATTGGCTGGTGGCGTCCGACGGTGGGGTCTTCGCCTTCGGCGACGCCGCCTTCCACGGGTCGGCGGGGAACCTCGTGCTCACCAAGCCCGTGGTGGGCATGGCCGTCACCCCCGACGGCGGCGGGTACTGGCTGGTGGCCTCCGACGGCGGGGTCTTCGCCTACGGCGACGCCGCCTTCCACGGCTCGGCCGGCAACCTCCGCCTCACCAGGCCCGTGGTGGGCATGGCGGTGGACCCCCAGACCGCGGGGTACTGGCTGGTGGCCTCCGACGGCGGGATCTTCTCCTACGGCGCGCCCTTCCACGGCTCGGCCGGCGCCCTGCCACTGGTCAAGCCGGTGGTCGGGATGATGTCGACCAAGAGCGGGGGTGGCTACCGCCTGGCCGCGGCCGACGGCGGGATCTTCTCCTACGGGACCGCACCGTTCTACGGATCGGCGGGCGGGCTCCCGCTGACCCAACCCGTGGTGGCAGTGGCGGGCTTCTGACCGGTCAGGCGCCGCCGGCGTCGTGGCGCTCGCGCACCGCGCCCAAGAACGCGGCGTACCGCCGGATCAGGTCGGGCCACTGGTAGTAGCGGTCCACATAGGCGCGGCCGTGCGCGCCGAGCAGCGTGCGCAGCTCGGCGTCGGCGCACAGGCGTTCCAGGACGACCTCGAACTCCCGGTAGGAGCCGAACCACAGCCCGCCGCCCGAGCGCTCGCAGTGCTCGCGGGTGGGGTCACACGTCGCGTTCACCATGACGGGCACCGATCGCTCCCAGGCCTCGAGGACCACCAAGGAGAAGGACTCCAGCGCGGACGGGGAGATCGAGACCGTGGCGTCGCGGACGATGTCCCACTTGTCGGCCTCGCTGACCGTGCCGGTGAGGACGATGTCCTCGTGCTCGGGGATCGACGCCGCCACCGGCCCCACCAGCGCCAGAGCGAGGGGTCCGGGGTGGCGTTGTTTGTAGGTGCGGAAGAACTGGGCCAACATCGACGAGCCCTTGTGCTCGTCGACCCGGCCCACGCTCACGACGTAGGGCCGGTCACCGAGGCCGAGGACCTCACCACCGGGCCGCCCGCCCTCGACCACGGCGGAGACCCCCAGCCCGAGCACGACCTGGGGAAGCTGCGCCACCTGACGGAGGCGTTGCACGAGCCGGCGTTCGGCGCCCGTGTGGTAGCAGATGGCATCGGCCTCGGCGAAGGTGGCGTCGAAGACCTTCAGGTACAGCGCGGGCTCGTCGTGGGCGGCGGGATGCAGGACGCGGGGCGCCTTGGTGCCGTGCATGCCCATGACCGTCGGGTAGTAGAGGTAGGGATAGAAGGCGACCACGCCCGCGTCGCTCTCCCGCACTGCGTCGACGAGGTCGGGCGTGACCGGCCCGTTGAGCTCGACCCACCGCCGCGCCTGTTCGAGGCTCGCCTCGGCGGGCGCCGTCCGCAGCCGGCCGTCGAGCTCGTAGAACTCGGGGACCCGGCCCGCGCGTGACGCGAACCGGTGCACCGTCACGCCGTTGAGGACGCTGTCGCCGGCGGGCAGGACGTTGTCCCACGTGAGGTGGTCGAGCGCGCAGGTGGTGAAGACCTCGACCTGCCATCGGCACTCCGCCACCAGGTGCTCGGCCAGCTGCCGGGCGGCCGACTCCGCTCCGCCCATCACCTCGAGGCCGTAGCGGGGTGTGACGAAGGCGACCTTCATCGTCGCCGTCGCCCGATCACCGGGGACTCCGACGACCGCCGCCACGGGGGCGCGCGGTCACGAGGTAGTCGCGACCGGCGGGGCCATCGGCGACGGTGGCATCGAGGCCCAGGTCCTCGAGGACGCTCTGCCACGTCCGCGGTCGGTAGGGCCGCGCCGAGACCAAGTCGGCCTCGAGCGGCGCGTCGTCGGCGGCCCAGCTCGCCGGGGTGAGGGAATGGACGAACAGGGCACCGGAGGGGGCCAGGCAGCGCACCGCCTCCTCGACGAGCTGCGCCCGCTCGACCGGGCCCGAGCCTTCGACGACCCCCGACAGCACCACGGCGTGCAGCGACCCCGAGGCGACGGCCCCGAGGTGCTCGGAGACGTCCTCGACCCGCAGGTCGAGGTCGTCGAGGTCGAGGGCGCGGACCCGATGGCGGGGGTCGACCCCGTACGCGTCCACGCCCCGTTCCACGAGGGCGGCCACGAGCCATCCGTCTCCGCACGCCGCGTGCAGGACGCGGCCGGGCCCGCCGGCGAGCCGCTCGGTCACCGCCCCCACCCACCACGCGCCGGGGTCGTGGGCCCACGGGACCTCGACGGTGACCGGAGCCGGGACCGGCAGGGCGTCCACCTTGCGGCGCAGATCGGTCACCTGGGCATCGAGCACGTGCAGGGCGCGGCTGACCGCGGTGGCGAATTCGCTCACCTGGTGGGTGACGTAGCGCAGGTACCACAGGCTGAGCGACCGCAGTCCGCGTTTGACGGTCGTCCCGCCCGGCCGGCGGGACTCGACGGGCACCACGGGGTCGATGAACACCGACGCGTCGACGAGCCGGAGCATGTCGCGCAGGGCCGCCCCGCGACCGCCGAGCGGAGAGTGTCTCAGGAATTGCTGGTCGAGGTCCCGCTCGACGTCGAGAGGCAGGTCGCCCGACACCCTCCGTCTCCGCACCTCGTCGTCGATCTGGCGCCGCACCTCGTCGAGGTAGCGCCGCGCCGCGTCCTCGTCCTCGATGTCGGACGGGCCGGTGCCCGACGTTCCCGCATCCTCGATCAAGGCGTTTCCTCCTTCCGACACAGGTAGCTGAGGAGGTAGCAGTCCTCGATCGCCTCGAAGAGCCCCCGATTGGTGGCCACCTCCCGCACCGAGAACTCTCCCCGGGCCAACGATCCACCGGCGTGGTTGAGCCCCTTCGCCTCGAGGACGTCGAACCCCGCCTGGCGCAGCTTGTCCACCATCTCCCCGTGCGTGTACTCGTAGTCGTGGTCGGGATCGATGAACCCGGGCTGCTGGAGCCGGCACACCCGGGCGTTGGGGGTGTCGAGCGCGAGGTAGCCACCGGGACGGAGGATCCTCGCCGCGCCCAGCAGGACGCGCTCGGCCTCTTCCACCGGGACGTGCTCGATGCTCTGGCCGCTGTAGACGAGGTCGAACGACCCGCTGGCGTACTGCGTCAGGTCCGACATGGAGTGGTAGTTGTAGCGGACGGGCCCGAGATCGGTCTGCGTCACGTTGCGGGCGACGGACTCCTTGTACAGGTCGTTGCGGTCGTCGGGGGGGAGGTCGACGACGACGAGCTCGTCGAAGGCGTAGGGGTAGCCCATGAGGACCATGGCGCCCTTGTCGGACCCCAGTGCGGTGCCCCCGAGGTCGAGGATCCGGCGGGCCCGGGGAAGGGAGCGGACGAAGAGGCTCCGGCTGAAGTGCAGGGCGGGGGCGAGCTGGGTGAAGGGTGCCACCGTCCACCACTCGCTCGACGCGTAGATCCACTCGGCCAGCTCCGACGGCGCGAGGGACCCGTCCTGGAGGGCGGGGAGGTACGACGCCACCCCCGACGGGTCGGGCTTGCGGCCGAGCAGGGTCTCGTAGACGACACTCAGCTGCGCCCGGGGGGGAAGCCCGTCGAGGCCGCCGACGAGGGCTTGTGACCGCACCCTGCGCGCCAGTCCCCTCAGGGCGGATCGAGGTGAGCGGAGCCTGCTCATCAGGGGCCCTGGACCATGGTCCCGGCCACCGTAGTCGCCGGGTATGGCGTCAGGTGGTGTGGCCGAGCGGTCCCGGCGGTCCCGGGCGCAGCGCCCCGAGGCCGCGCGTGGCCGACACCGCGGCGACCGATGTCGCCACCACGGCCAGGGCGACGGACCCGGCGCAGAACACGGCGTCGCGCCGATCGAGGCCCCCTCCGGCGCCTCCCAGGCTCACCAGGCACACGACACTGGCCGTGGCCTGCGCGGCGATCCCGACGGCGGCGACGGCGGCCACGACGGTGGAGGTGGCCAGGTTCGTGACGCTCAGCCGGGCGCGTCGCAGGGCGACCGACGCGCTCGCCGCGCACCCGGCGACGCACGCCGCGGTGAGAGCCAACCACGCCACGAACACGGAGAGCACGAGGGCACCGCGGGGCCAGGTCAAGGCGATGCCGGCGGCGGGCACCTCGTGGCGGGCGAACAGGCCCACCAGTCCGGTGGCACCCAGCCACGCGGCGACGACGAAGGCGGGAGCAAGCGCCGGCGCCACCACGTCACGGCGCCGGGCCCGAAGGGCGGGCACCATCACGGCCAGCCAGAAGGCGAACCCGGTCAGCAGCACGGTGGCGGCGGTGCACTCCACCACGACCGTGCCCACGTCGTAGGCGGTCCACGCCGCCCCGTGCAGACCGTGCAAGGGGGGATCGTCGACCGCCTTGGCAAGGCCGGCCGCGGCCAGGACGCTCCCGCACCACGCCCCCAGCACGGTGATCGTGGTGGACTGCAAGCGGGACCGCCGCTGCTCGGCCGGGCCCCCGCCGAAGACCGGCGCGGCCCAGGCCCGGCACACCCCGAGGGCGAGGTCGAGGCTGTCGCGCCAGCTCGGACCGGAGTCCTCGACGAGCGACGCCAGCTCGTCGCCGTAGCGGTGGCGGAAGCTCGGGGGGTAGGCCGCCACGAGCAGGCGCTGGAGCCGCGCCCCGACGTTCACGACGTGCCCCCGAGCGCGGGGGTGAATCGGGCCAGGCGCTTGCGCCCGAGGGCGGCGAAGCGCTGCATCCCGGCGAGCTGCCGCTCGAGGACCTCGACGCCCCGCGCCGTCAGCCGGTAGGGGCGGCGGCGCGAGTCGCCGTCGTCGAGCGCCTCGATCAGGCCCCGGGCCTCGAGCCGGGCGATGGCCCCGTACAGCGTCCCCGGGCCGAGCCGGACACCGGCGGACTCCTCGACGTCGTGCACCATGGCGTAGCCGTGCTTGGCGCCGTCGGCCAGGCTCCCGAGCACGAGCAGCCCGGGATCGGTCCATTTCGGGTCGTCCGCGACTCTGGGCACCTGGTCCCCTCCGGGTCCGCCCCACCCGGCGGCGAGACGTCATTAGTACGTAGAACGTAGTATATCCCCCCTGCGCCCTCGCCGCACCGCCGTGGTGCCCCTGCCTCAGCCTCTTTCCGCCTTCGCTTCCGCCTCCGCCCGGCCCTGCTCGCTACCATCGTCGGTATCCGCTCCGCCTCCCTCCGACAGCGCCGCGCCCTGGTACGGGTCGTTCCCGCCGCCGTGGTCCTGGCCGGGTTCTCGGGCCTGCTCACCGTGGTCCCCGCCGCGCCGGCGGGGGCCTACCCCTACCCCGACGTCAACATCACCGGGCACGGCTACGGCGCGGGAGCGGGCATGGGCCAGTGGGGCGCGCTCGGATACGCCCTGCAGGGCCTGACCTCCACCCAGATCCTGTCGACGTACTACGGGACCCTCGGCAACGGCGGCCGGACCACGGTGGGCGCCCTGCCCAACGGGTGGAACGACGCCACCACCCCGGTCACGGTGGCCCTCACGGAGAACGCCGGCAACGACGTGCTGGTGACCTCGGGCTCGGTGTTCAACGTCGACGGGTCGCTGACGCCGGCGGGAGCAGGGGCGCGGTTCCAGCTGGTGGGCCCGGGGGATCTCTGGGACGTGTACACGAGCCCGCCTGCGGTCGGGCCCACGGGCGGGTGCGCGGGACCGTGGACCGAGGTTGCCACCGGTGTCCCCAACCCCACGGCGACGCCGGGCGCCGAGCCGTTCCCGACCGACGGGACCCTGGGGACCGAGGCGCTGCAACTGTGTGGTACCGGCGGCAACGTCACCGTGCGCGGCACGCTCCAGGGAACGGTCAACTCCGCCGGTGCGGCGCGCACGGTCAACGTCGTGCCCCTCGGGCAGTACGTGGCCGACGTGACGCCGTCGGAGTCCCCGGCCTCGTGGGGGGCGCTCGGCGGTGGCGAGGGGTTGCAGGAGCTCGAGGCGCAGGCGGTGGCGGCCCGGTCCTACGTGATGAGCACCTACGGCAGCCTGCAGGGCTACTTCGGCTACGCCGACATCTGCGACTCCACGGCGTGCCAGGACTACCCGGGCACCGCCAACGAGAACGCGGCGACCGACACGGCCGTCACCGACACCGCCAACACGGCGGTGCTCATGCCCGGGGGCACCGTGGCGAGCACCCAGTACTCGTCGTCGACGGGCGGCTACAGCGCGGGGGGGACCTTCGCGGCCGTCCCCGACCTCGGCGACTCGGTGTGCGTGCCCGGCGCGTGCAACTCGCACCACACCTGGCAGGCCCAGATACCCGTGGCCGCCCTCGAGAGCGCCTATCCACAGATCGGGGCCCTGCAATCGGTGAGCGTGACGCAGCGCAACGGGCTGGGCGACCTCGGCGGTCGCGTGCTGGCGATGACGGTGCAGGGGAGCGCGGGGAGCGTGACCGTCAGCGGCAACACCTTCGCGTCGCAATTCGCCCAGTACGGCCTGCAGTCGAACTGGTTCGCCGTCACCAACCAGTCCAGCGGCGGCATCGGCGGCTACTGGCTGGTGGGATCCGACGGTGGCGTGTTCTCCTTCGGCGACGCCGCCTTCGACGGCTCGGCGGGGAACCTCCGCCTGGTGAAGCCGGTGGTGGGCATGGCCGCCACCCACGACGACGGCGGGTACTGGCTGGTGGCCTCCGACGGCGGGGTGTTCACCTACGGCGACGCTCCTTTCCACGGCTCGGCGGGGAACCTCCGCCTGGTGAAGCCGGTGGTGGGCATGGCGCCGACCCCCGACGGCGGCGGGTACTGGCTGGTGGCGTCCGACGGCGGGGTGTTCACCTACGGCGACGCCGGGTTCTTCGGCTCGATGGGGGGCAAGAGGCTCGACGCCCCCGTGGTCGGCATCACCCCGACCCCCGACGGCGGCGGGTACTGGCTGGTGGCCTCCGACGGCGGGGTGTTCTCCTTCGGCGACGCCGCCTTCCACGGCTCCACGGGCGCGCTGGCGCTCGCCCAGCCGGTGGTGGGCATGGCCGCCACCCCCGCCGGCGCCGGCTACTGGCTGGTGGCGTCCGACGGCGGGGTGTTCACCTACGGCGACGCCGGGT
>JARLGQ010000188.1 GCA_031292675.1 Acidimicrobiales bacterium | reverse complement strand
CGTTGGTTCGGTGCGCTGTCCACCGAACGGATGGTGGAAACGCAGACGCTTAACGCGCCGGACATGGTGCTGTCTGCGGTCATCGCGGTGGCGAAACCCGCCGAACGCCTGGTGGACACGTACTTCGACACGGCCGACTGGCGGATAGGCCGCTCAGGCCACGTGTTGCGCGTCCGCAACCGCGCTGGGCGTGGAGAAGTGACGCTCAAGGGGCTGGCGCAGTCCGACGCAGGGTTGCGCCGTCGGCTCGAGGTGACCGAACCTCTCCCGGCGGGGGGTGTCGGGGCCCTCGGGGTCAACGGCCCGGTGGGATGGCGCCTGCGCGCCCTGGCCGGAAAACGCCCCCTGCAGCCGATCCTCGAGGTGCGGACGCGGCGACGCCCCTTCGATCTCGGTGTCTCGGGAGAGACCGTGGCCGAGGCGGCCCTCGACGAGACGACCATCGTGGTGGGGAGCGTGAACCAACCGGTGCGCCTGCAGCGGGTCGAGGTGGAGGTCGTGCCCGCATGGGTGCAACGTTTCGAGGCGTTCGTCGACGTGCTGCGGCGCGAATGCGGGCTCCAGCCGGCCGCACTCTCGAAATTCGAGGCCGGCCTGCTGGCGGCGGGGTTGCGGGTCCCCCCTCCGCCCGAGCTCGGCCCCGTGGCCTTCGACTCGAACCCCTCGGTCGGCGAGGTGGCGTTCGCCGTGCTCCGGCGGAACTTCGCCGCCGTGCTCGCCCACGAGACCGGGACCCGACTGGGAGAGGACGTCGAGGAGCTCCACGACATGCGGGTCGGCACCCGCCGGACCCGTGCTGCGCTGGCGCTGTTCGAGAACGCCCTGCCCGTGCGGGCGCGCCACGTTCGGACCGAGCTGGGGTGGCTGGCGGGAGCACTGGGCGCGGTACGTGACCTCGATGTCCAGCTCGGGCGGGTGGACGAATGGATGCGAGACGTCCCCGAGACAGACCGCGCCGCACTCGCCGACCTGGCCGTGCTGCTCGGACGCGAGCGCGAGGAGGCTCGGCGCAACTTGCTGGCCTGTCTCGACTCGGCCCGCTACGAGCGCCTGGTGGCGGGCTTCACGACCATGCTCCGACAAGGACCTTCGCGGCGCTCGGCCACCGCCCGAGCTCCGGCCGGGACCGTCATGCCCGACCTCATCGAGGCTCTCCACCGTTCGGCCACCAAGGCCGCCCGCCGCGCCCGGCGGTCGGGCGACGCCGCCGACTTCCACCGCACCCGGATCCGACTCAAGCGGCTCCGCTATGCGCTCGAGTTCGTGTCGGAGATCTACCAACGCCGCACGGCGAAATACCTGCGCCACGTGGTGAAGCTCCAGGACGGGCTCGGCCTCATGCAGGACGCCCGTGTGGCCGCGGCACGGCTGCACGACCTGGCGACGGCCCGAGGCTCCACCCTGTCCCCGACCACCGTCTTCGTGATGGGCGGCATGACCGAGCGTTACCGCATGGAGTCGGAGCGCCTCGCCCACGAGGTCCCCGGCCTCCTCCACGAGCTGGGCGGTTCGGAATGGCGAAAGCTGACGTCGCTGATGGAACGCCGCCGGCTCGAGCTCGGTGCTCAATACCGCTGGCCCAGCCCCTCACCGGCACCGCCCGCGTTCAGGCCGGCGTCGACGCAGGGCCCCGTGCCCGGTCCCCCGCCGGATCCGGCCCCGGGCGCGCCAGCGGCAGACCCGCCGGCCCCGCCGGCGGCAGAACCATTGTTGGAACGTCACGTCGGTGGCCCACCGTCACCCGCGGTGTGGGCGACCGAACCGGTGACTGCACCCGACCCGGCAGCGCCGGCGCCTGCTCCTGCCCCGGCAAACCCCGGGCCGGGACGCCCCGACGAACACCTGTACCCGTCGAGCAACGGAGAGGGACCGCACGGGGACAGCCGCTAGACGATCACCTGGCACCTTCGGGCTGGGGCGATGGGCGGCGACCGGGCACAGGAGTAAACGCCCTCACCCCGAGGGGGGGAGGAAGGTGAGAGCGCTCCGAGGGTGCCCTTCCCGGCCGCCGCCCATCGCCCGCCGGCCCGAGTCCACGGAACCGACGCTACGCCCGCTCGATGAACGGGGCGCGACGAACAAGGGGCCTGCGGGCGAACTCTCGATGACCATTGGGCGACGGGCGTCCACCGGCGCTCCGCCTCCCGCTGCGCTCCCACAAATTGCCCCGTGTTCACGCTGCTGTGACAACCCGGCAACGCGCCCGCCGTACTGTGCTCGATGTCGGATTCGTCCTGGCCGGACGGCACGAGACAGGGAGGCGGACATGCGAGCGATGATGCGGAACCTGATCGACAAGGCCCGCCGGTTGAGCGGAGCGGGCGCAGTACGCAACGCGCACATGGAAATCGACGAGACGAAGCGATCGGTGGTCGAGCTCGACCGTCGGCTCCGGAGCGTGTGCGACCCCACGCCCCGCCGCGCCGCCTAGCGCGCAGAGCTGCAGCACCCGCGCCACGGCCTGGGACCGTGGCGTGAAGGCCACGCGGCAATCCTCCGACCGGCCAGGGGGAGCCCTGCGGCCCGGTCGACGGGCTTCTGTCCCAGGCCCGCTGCACGATCCGGGGCCATTAGGATCCAGTCGTGACCGACGGATTCCACCCCCCGGTCGAGGAGTACCTCGAGACGATCCAATCCCTCACCGAGGAGGGGACCACGGTGATCCAGGCGCGCATCGCCCAGCGCCTGGGACGTTCGGCGCCGTCGGTGTCGGAGATGCTCGACCGCCTGACCGCGGACGGCTACATCCACCGCTCGGGCAGGACCATCGGCCTCACCGAAGAGGGCCGCGTGCTCGCCGACAGCGTGATCCGAAAGCACCGCCTGGCCGAGCGCCTGCTCGTCGACGTCATCGGCCTGCCCTGGCACAAGGCGCATCTCGAGGCGGGCCGCTGGGAGCACGTGATCTCCGACGAAGTCGAGGAACGGCTGGTCGAGCTCCTGGGCAATCCCACGACATGCCCCCACGGCAACCCCATCCCAGGCGCGCCAAGCCGGGCGCACGCGGCCAGCCAGATCAGCCTGGCGGACGTCGAGCTCGGCGAGACCGTGCGGCTCGAGCGCATCACCGAAGAGGTGGAGCTGGACATGGCGTCTCTGGAATACCTCGACGCGCACGGGCTCATCCCCGGTCGCTCGGCGCGGGTGCAGGGCCGGGCGCCGGATGGGACCATCACGCTCGATGTGGACGGCTCGACGGTGGCCCTCGGGCCGGCCCTCTGCCAACAGGTGTTCGTCGCCGGCGCGTGACCCGCTCCGGTACGGGGAGCCGACAGACACGCGGGTAGGGTCGCCTCGTGGACGACCGACTGCCTGCGTCTTCTCGAGGTGGCCGAGAACCGTCGGTCTGGCCCGAGGAGCTCGACGAGGTGTTCGAGCGGTCGGTCACCGTCGAGTACGCCAGCCTCACCCGTGCCGGCAGTCCCGTGACCATCCCGACCACGCCATATGTCAATGCCAACGGGCTGACCATCGACGTGTCGACGGGCCTCACCTACCCCGCCAAGGCCGAGCGGGCGCGCCGAGATCCGCGGGTGTGCCTCCTGTTTGCCGACCCGGTCGGCTCGGGGATGGCAGACCCGCCTGTCGTGCTGGTGCAGGGGCTCGCCACGGTGCGCGACTCGGACCTGCAGACGAACACCGACCGCTACGTGAGACTCAGCATGGAGAAGCTGCCCGACGCCACCAAAGGGCAGCCCCGTTTCGCGCTCCGCCGCCTGGCGTGGTACTACGCGCGCATCTGGATCGAGGTGACGCCCCTGCACGTGCGTTGGTGGCCGTCCCGGAGCCTCGAGGAACCGGTGCGCACCTGGAACGCTCCCGAGGGGACCGCCGCGCCGCTGTCGGACCCGGCTCCGAGCGGCACGCAACCGCACGCGTGGCTGGCGCCCCCCGCCTCATGGCACGCCGCGGCCCAAGACGCCGGCCGGCTGGCGACACACGATCTCACCGTCGTCGACGCCAACGGCTTCCCGCTGTGCGTGCCGGTCATGGGCACCGAGGTGGTCGACGACGGCTTCGTTCTGACCCTGGGAGGAGCCGCGCCGGCGGTGATCGCCGGTCCGGCGTGCCTCACCATGCACTCGCATCCCGAGCGCTTCACCGGCCAGGAGAACCGGACGATCATCGGAACCGTGGAGCCACCGGCCCGGCCCGGTGACGCAGTGCGCTTTTGCGCCGAGCGTGCCCTGGCCGACTGGAGCCTGGCCGGGGGCCGCCCACGCCTGGCGCTGTCGTTCCTGGCCACTGGACGCCGCCTCGCACCGCGCCTCGCCACAGAAGCACAGCGCCGCTTTCAACCCGTGCCCAGGGTTCGGCTGCCCGACAGGCGTTGATCGCCCCGGCGCCAGGCGCCGGTCAGGAAGCCGGCTCCAGCTCCTCGCGCTCGTAGTGCCGCAAGCGCTCGAACAGGGCCCGTAGCTCGCCGCGCCCGGCCCGGTCATGGGCCAGGTTGACGAGCTCGAGGGGATCCGTGCGGTGGTCGTACCACTCGTGGTCCTGGTCGTCGAAGTCGCTGTCGACGTCGAACAGCTTGTGGCCCGGGTCCTTTCCCCACAGGCCGTCGGAGGGCTTGCCCCCTCCCACCCCGTAGTAGCGCGCGTACTTCGTCTCCCCGTCGAAGAACCCGCGCAGCGCGTAGCGGACCTGGTTCAGGTTCCGGGTCTGCGCAGAGTCCTGGGCGAACAGCACGTGGTCGCGCACCGATGCGGCGGGATCGGCCAGGACGGGCGAGACGTCGACTCCTTGGAGCCCCGAGCCGTCGGCCTGGGCGCCGGCGGCGTGATCGGGATCGACACCGGCCAGCGCACAGATGGTGGCGGCCAGGTCGACGTGCGTGGCCAGCGCCGCGGTTCTGGAACCCGGCGTCGTCACACCCGGGACGCGCATGTAGAGGGGCACTCTCATGATCTCGTCGTAGACGAAGGGCCCCTTGGAGCGCAGGCCGTGCGACCCGCACATGTCACCGTGGTCCGAGGTGAAGATCACGACGGTGTCATCCCACTCACCGACGTCCTCCAGCGCGCCCAGCACCGTCCCCAAACTCTGGTCGGCGAGGCGCTGCAGCTCCACGTAGTAGTCGAGGTGGCGGAGCCAGGCCTTGGTGTCCCGGGGATCGATGTAGCCCCACAACCCGTGTTGCTGGTCCCAGCGCCACTGCCGATGCGCTTCGGGCTTGGTGTGCAGATCGTCGTGGAAATTGGCGGGGAGCTCTTCCACCACCTCGTCGTAGGCGCGGTCATAGACCGGGAGCGGGTCGTCCTCCTTCCAGGCGGCGGCTTCGAGGATCCGACGGACCATGGCGACGTCCTCGGGGTTCCGCTGCTCGTACCCGGGCTGGTCGATGGGGAACCACATGACATCGTGCGGGTTCACCAGCGCCACGGTCAGGAACCAGGGCTGGGAGACGGTTCCGGGCCGCGGGCGGGCGTTGGCCCGGAGCCATCGAGCGGCGTTGGAGGCGATGATGGGATCGAAGTGGACACCGGTTCCGGCCCACCCCATGAAGTGCCGGTCGTTGCCGTCCCAGTCCGCGAACCCGTAGGCCTCCATGTCGGGATGTGCCGATTGCGACAGGTGCCATTTGCCGATGTAGGAGGAGCGGTAGCCCGCCGTCCGCAGCAACGATCCCAGCGTGGCGGTGGAAGGGTCGAGCTCCTTGTGCTCGGGCATGATGACGTTGTCGACCACGCCGTGGCCAGGGAGGTAGCGGCCCGTCAGGAGGCTCGCCCGGCTCGGGGAGCACGGCGAGGAGTGGGTGAAGTACCGCGTGAACTCGATGCCCTCGTCGATCAGTCTCTGGCGCCAGGGCAGATGGACCGACGCCGGCAGCCAACCGCGTTGGCGCTCCTGGTCGGAGACGACGAGGAGGATGTTGGGCCGCCGGCCCCCGGCGGCGCCGGTCGTCTGGGTGTCGGACACGGTGGCACCTTAGGCTGGGCCCCACCCCGGTCGGCAAGGAGGTGGCGTGGGGCATCCGACCCGGCACCGCTCCGATCACCGCCACTCCGATCATCACCATGAACACGCGCACCGCCGGGGGATCGGCGGCCTTCTGATCTCGCTGGTGTCACCCCAAGACCACGGGGCCCACAGCGGGGAGCGGGTGCTCGAGTCCACTTCCGACGGAATACGGGCCGTGGCGGTGTCGCTGGCGGTGTTGGCGCTCACCGCCGCGGCCGAGCTCGTGGTGGCATTGCTGAGCCATTCCGTGGCGTTGCTCGCCGACACCATCCACAATTTCGCCGACGCTCTCACCGCCGTCCCCTTGGCCCTGGCATTCAGAATGGGGCGGCGACCCGCCACGCGGCGCTACACCTATGGCTTCGGCCGGGCCGAGGACATCGCCGGTGTGGCCATCGTGGCCATCATCGCCGCGTCCACCGCCGTGGCCGCCTACGAGGCCGTCAACCGCCTCCTGCACCCCCACGCCATCAGCGGAGCGGGGTGGGTGATGGTCGCCGGGGGACTCGGGTTCTTGGGGAACGAGCTCGTCGCCGTCTATCGGACACGGGTGGGCCGCCGAATCGGCTCGGCCGCGCTCGTGGCCGACGGCATGCATGCCCGCTCCGACGGCTTCACGTCGCTGGCCGTGGTGATCGGCGCCGTCGCCGTCGTGGCCGGGGCACCTCGGGCCGATCCCATCGTCGGACTCGTGATCACCGCCGCGGTCACGGTGGTTCTGGCCGGCGCGACCCGCACGATCTACCGGCGCCTGATGGACAGTGTCGACCCGACCCTCGTGGATCAGGTGGAACAGGTCCTGGCGTCGGTGCCCGGCATCGACGGTGTCGACCGCGTTCGCATCCGCTGGGTCGGCCACGAGCTTCGCGCCGAGATCCAGATCTCGTCCGATCCGACGCTGAGCCTGGTCGACGCGCACTCGATCGCCGAAGAGGCACATCACCGTCTCCTCCACGAGGTGCCGCGCCTCGCCGAAGCGGTGATCCACACCAGTCCCTCGGGCTCCCCCGGGCACGACACACGGGGCTACCACGACGTCGTGGCCCATCATTTCGCGTCCGACGCCGATCACATCCCTTGACGATCGCCGGCATCGCAGTCGCCCTGACCCCGGGCGGCTGATGGCTACACTCCCTTTTCGGTGAGTGCTGACAGGCCTACGACGGCGGACGGGGTAGTCGTCGACGAGGTCACCAAGGTCACGCCGGAAGTCCTCGAGGCGCTGCGCGCCCTCGTGCCGGAGCTGTCCACGTCAGCTCCCCCGCTGACGGGTGCCGCGCTGGAAGAGATCGTGCAGTCACCGGCCACGGTGTTGTTCGTGGCCCGTGACGCCACCAGTGGCGCCATCCTCGGGTCCCTCACCCTGGTGGTGTTCAACGCTCCGACCGGTCCGCGGGCATGGATCGAGGACGTGGTGGTTGCGTCTCGGACCCGGGGTCGCGGGGTCGGGGCCGCCCTCGTGTGGGCGGCCGTGGACCGCGCCGGTGTAGCCGGGTCGAAGACCGTCGACCTCACGTCACGGCCGTCACGCGAAGCCGCCAACCGCCTGTATGTGCGCCTGGGGTTCGTGCAGCGCGAGACCAACGTCTACCGGCGAAATCTGGAAGCAGAATCTGTCAGAAAGAACACACCCGAGTCAGGCGGGGTGGACCCGTCCGGCAGCTCCTGAGCGCCCCAACCGGGCACACCGCGCCTATGAGCTCGGCAGGAGGCCGTTGAGGACGTCGGCCAACAGTCGTGGAGCGCTCACCATCGGGTCGTGCCCGGTGTCGATCTGAACGATTCGTGCGCCGAGGGTGCGAGCCTGGCGACGTTGACGCTCGGAGGGAAGGGCCCTGTCGTTGCTGCACAGCACGTAGGTTCGTTGTAAGTCCGCTGCCAGTCGGGTCCGGGGAACGGGACTTGTCAACAGCCCCACGGCTTCGGGACCGAGGTTCGCCAGGAGCCACCGTGCTCGCTCATCGTCGAGGTCGTTGGTCAGACGGCGGCGCGCGTTTCGGGTACTGAGTCTCAGGGGTGCTCTGCGACCACCGGGGCGCAGGACGAGGCCGGTTCGGGGTAGCCAGCGCAGACCGGCCGGCCACAGGTCGATGGCGCTGTGTCCGGGGGAGGGAAACACGGCCGCGACCCCGACCAGATGGGCGACGACGCTCGGGTTCCGGGCGGCGACGGTGTAGGCCACAGATCCGGCGAGGGAGTGCCCGACGAGCATGACCCGCGCCAGGCCCGCGGCGTGGATGTCCGCCGCGACCGCCACCGCGTAGTCGTCGACGAGGTCACCAAGGTCACGCCGGAAGTCCTCGAGGCGCTGCGCGCCCTCGTGCCGGAGCTGTCCACGTCAGCTCCCCCGCTGACGGGT
>JARLGQ010000187.1 GCA_031292675.1 Acidimicrobiales bacterium | reverse complement strand
TGAGCACCGAGGACCTGAGCGTGACCAGCGAGGCCAGCACCACCGCGGCGACCACGACCACCAGCCGCACCAGGGCGGCCCGCAGCTCCGGCGCGGCCTCGGCCGCGCCCACCACCCGGTCACTCATCCGGCGCGCTCCCGGCGGCGCACGGCGAGCTCCGCTCGCTCTCGGGCGCGGCGATCGGCGTCGACGACGTCCTCGGCGTCGTTGGCCTCGGCCCCGTCCCGCGCCGCCAGGGTCTCGGCCACCACCTCGGCGATGGCGGCCCACCCGATGCGCCCGGCCAGGAAGGCGGCGACCCCGACCTCGTTGCCGGCGTTGAGCCACGCCGGGGCGAGGCCCCCGGCCCGGCCCGCCTCCTCGGCCAGGTCGAGGCACACGAACACCTTGCGGTCGGGGGGCTCGAAATCGAGGCGACCCAGCGAATCCCAGTCGATGGCGCCGAAGGGATGGGTCAGGCGCCGGGGATATCCGAGCGCGTACCCGATGGGCAGTCGCATGTCTGGCTGGGAAAGTTGGGCCACGGTGGATCCGTCGATGAACTCCACCATGGAGTGTACGACCGACTGGGGGTGAACGATGATCGCGATGCGGTCGTAATCCACCCCGAACAGCTCGTGGGCCTCGATCACCTCGAGCCCCTTGTTCATGAGCGTGGAGGAGTCCACGGTGATCTTCGGTCCCATCCTCCAGGTCGGATGGGCCAGTGCGTCTTTCACCTCGACCGCGGCGAGCTCTTCGGAGGTGCGTCCCCGGAACGGCCCCCCGCTGGCGGTGAGCACCAACCGGGCCACCTCGTCGGGGCCCGCACCGGCGCGCAGGCACTGGTGCAGGGCGCAGTGCTCGGAGTCCACGGGGACGATCTCCGCACCCGGTGTCGCCTTGGCCCGGGCCACGACCGGGGCCCCGGCGATCAGGGACTCCTTGTTGGCGAGCGCCAACCGGCGTCCGGCGCCGAGGGCGGCCAGAGTGACGGGCAGCCCCGCGAAGCCCACCACCGCGTTGAGCACCACGTCGCCGAGGCGGGCCACCGCGGCGAGGCCCTCGGGTCCGGCCAGGACCTCGGTCCCCTTCGGCACCGCCGCCGCCAGCGCTCCCACGAGACCGGCGTCGCCGATGGCCACCACCTCGGGCCGCAACGCCTGGGCCTGGGCGGCGAGCACGTCGACCGAGCGCCACGTGGCCAGACCGACGGCGGTGAAACGGCCGGGCTCGGCCGTCATCACCTCCACGGCCTGGGTGCCGATGGACCCCGTGGACCCGACCAGGCTCACCCTCACCGGCCGTCCCCCCGGCATGGCGCCCACGGTGGGTCTCCCGCTCCGCCCCCGACCCTCACCCGAGGTTGAGCACTCGGACGAGGTAGAACGTGGTCGGGAGGACGAACAGCAGGCCGTCCACCCGATCGAGCACCCCCCCGTGGCCGGGCAGGATCGACCCCATGTCCTTGAGGCCCAGGTCTCGCTTGACGAGGGACTCGCACAGGTCACCGACGGGGGCCACCACCGCCACCACGAGCCCCAGGAGCGCGGCCTTGGGCACCGTCCAAGGGTGGACCTGCCCGGTGACGGCGGCTGACAGGGCCACGGCCACCACGGCCCCGCCGATCAGCCCCTCCCACGTCTTGTTGGGGCTCACCTGGGGCGCAAGAGGTCGGCGTCCCAACCAGCTCCCGATGGCGAGGGCGCCCACGTCGGCGCCGATACTCGCCACGACCGCGCCCAGCAGGAAGGCGATGCCGTGGCGGTGCGGATACTCGCTCGGAGCCAGCAGGAGTGCCGCGAACGAGCCCAGGAATCCCACCCACAGGAAGCCGAGCAAGGTGCTCGAGACACTCTCCACAGTCGATCCGCGCTCGATGCCCACCAGGCTCCACACCAACGAGGTGATCACCACCAGGGCGAGCACCAGGGGGATCGCCGCCATCCCCTTGGCGTAGGTCGCCACCATGATGGCCACCGTCGCCACCAGCCCGAGAAGGGTGGCAGGGCGCTTGCCGCCGCGGCGCAACGCGGCGTAGCACTCCGCGGCCGCCAGGGCGACCACCACGGTGACCAGCACCAGGGTGGCGACGGTGCCCGCCTCGAAGCAGAGCACCGCCACCAGCGCGAAGCCGAGTCCCGTGGCGATGGCGACGGGCAGGTTGCGCCCGGAGCGGGGCCCGGGGGTCCCCGGTGGGACAGCGCTCCGGCGCGCCAGGGGGGCCCGCGGGGACGGGATGGCGGACGAGGCGGCGGGCTCGCGCGGGCGCAGCGGCGAGGAGCTGATCGAGGCCACGCCCCGTTCGACCTCCTCCGGCGCGGCGGCAAGGTCCGGGGTGGGTGCCCACGCGCCCGCCGGGGGCCGCGCCACGGCAGGCTCGCCGGCCCCGGCGTCCTCCTCGTCCCACCAGCTTCCGGTGGCGGTGCCGGCGTCGTGTTCGGCCTCCCAGCGGTCCTCGTCGGCCGCGGCCGCGTGCAGGTCGTCGAATTCCCACGGCCGGCGTTCCTCGACCGGGGTCTCCTCCAAGGCGCCCACCCGCGTGTCGTCGTCGGCCAGGAGCGAGGGGTCGAAACCGCTGTCGTCCCATTCGTGTTGGTGCTCGCGCCACGCCGGGCCGGTGTCTCCGGCCGCGGACCATTGGGTCTCGTTGCCCTCGTCGTCGGTGCGCCGGTCGAGCACGGCGGGCACCTGGCCCGTCGGCGGATCGGTCCAGTGCGGCATGTCGGGCACCACCGGGGCGGGCTCCGACAGCTTGAGCACGTCCGAGCCCGGCTCGAGGGGGTCGCCACCGTTGCGGCCCGATGGCGCCGAGTGGCCTGCTTTCTCGCTGCGGTCCTGGGGTCCGGGCCCGGCGGAGGCCGTCACCCGGGTCTCCTCGATCTCCTCGATCTCCTCGATCTCCTCGGAGTCCTCGGTCTCCTCAGAGAACAGGTCGAAGGCCGGCGCACTGGGCGTGCCCGCCCCCGGGCCGGCGGGCGGGACGACAGGCGTGTGGGCCGGCGGGGCCGCGGCGTCGTCCGCGAGCTCGTCCTGGCCCGCGGCGGCGCCAGCCGGCTGTGCACCGATGATCCGCACGCGCTCGGTCACGGGCTCCAAGGGCCCCTCGGCCTCGGGCCCGGATTCGTCTCGGTCGTCCACGTCGCCTCCCCACCGGCCGGGATCATCCGGGCCGGCACCCTCAGATCTCGAGGAGCTCCTGTTCCTTGTGGGCCAGCAGCTTTTCGATCGCCGCCACCATCTCCTGGGTGAGCTTGTCGAGTTCCTTCTCGACGCGTTCGAGGGCGTCCGACGACAGGTCGCCGTCGCGCTCGAGCCCTTCGAGCTCGTGGCGGGCCGCCCGGCGGAGGTTGCGCACCGCCACCCGGCCTTCCTCAGCCTTATGCCGCACCACCTTGACGAGCTCCTTGCGCCGCTCCTCGGTGAGCGGCGGGAAGGCCAGCCGGATGACGTTGCCGTCGTCGGACGGCGTGATCCCGAGGTCCGACGCCTGGATCGCCTTCTCGATGCTGGCCAGGGTCGACTTGTCGTAAGGGGAGATGACGAGCATGCGGGCTTCGGGGACGCTCAAACCGGCGATGGTCCGAAGCTCGACCTCGGCGCCGTAGACGTCCACCTTCAGGTGCTCGACCAGACCCGACGTGGCCCGGCCGGTCCGGACGCCGCCGAAGTCCGCCTGGGTGTGGCCCACCGCCTTTTCCATGCGCTCGCGGGTGTCGCTGAGCACCACTCCGGAGAGCTCGTCGTCCATCACCTGATCAGCGTACCGATCTCCTCGCCGGCCAGCGCACGATGCAGGTTGCCGGGCCCCATCAGGTCGAATACCAGCACGGGGAGGCGGTTGTCCTTGCAGAAGGTGATCGCCGTGAGGTCCATGACCCGCAGGTCCTGGTTGACCACGTCCATGAAGGCGAGCTCGTCGTACCGGTGCGCGGCGGGGTCGAGCTTGGGGTCCGCGCTGTAGACCCCGTCGACCCCCGAGTGCGTCCCTTTCAAGAGAACCTCGGCCTCGATCTCCGCCGCGCGCAGGGCGGCGGAGGTGTCGGTCGTGAAGTACGGGTTGCCCATGCCCGCCGCGAAGATCACCACGCGTCCCTTCTCCAGATGGCGGATGGCACGGCGGCGAATGTAGGGCTCGGCCACCTCGGCCATGTGGATGGCGGAAAGCACGCGGGTGGGCTGGCCGTGACGCTCGATGGCGTCTTGGAGGGCCAGCGCGTTGACGACGGTGGCGAGCATGCCCATCGTGTCCGACGTCGTGCGGTCGAGCCCCTGAGCCTCTCCGATGGCGCCCCGCCAGATGTTGCCCCCACCCACCACGATGGCAAGCTCGAGATCGAGCTCGGCGCGTGCCACGGCGATCTCCCGGGCGAAGCGCTCGACCACGCCACCGTCGATCGTCTCGTCGGAGGCCGATGACGCCAGCGCCTCGCCCGACATCTTGAGGACGACCCGGCGCTTGTGCAACACGCGCTCTGACGCGTGTGCTTCGGACGTCATCGACGCGACCGCGTCGCTCCCGGCGACCTCAGCCGCCGACAACGACCTGGGCGAACCGCACGATCTCCGCGCTCCCGACGAGTTCGGCGATCGTGCGTTTCTCGTCCTTGGCGTATGCCTGCTCGAGCAGGCACCGCTCCTTGAACCATCCGTTCATCCGACCTTCGACGATCTTGGGGAGCGCCGCCTCGGGCTTCCCCTCGTTGCGGGAGATCTTCTCCACCGTGGCGCGCTCGGCGTCGACCTGATCCTGCGGGACATCCTCGCGCCGCAGGTACGTGGGACGCGCGAACGCCACGTGGACGGCGACGTCGTGCGCGA
>JARLGQ010000186.1 GCA_031292675.1 Acidimicrobiales bacterium | reverse complement strand
CGGGGTTGCTGTAGCCGAGCTCGCAGCGATGCGTTGGGGCCGCCATGTTGGGGTGCGTCGTGGTCGGTGCCGGCACGGAGGCCGTGGTTCGCCTTCTGCAGAGCGGCGAGAAGGGGAGAGGGCTCGCAACGCCACTCCCGCCCCCCCGACCGGCGGGTGCGGGCCCACGAGCACCACAGCTCGTCCTCGGCGCGGGTGAGGGCGACGTAGAGGAGCCGGCGTTCCTCGGCCAGCGCGTCGGGGGTCGTGGCATAGGCGATCGGGACCATCCCGTGCTCGAGGCCGACGACCGCCACCGCAGGCCATTCCAGGCCCTTGGCGCGGTGGAACGTGGACAGCTCGACCCCGTCGGCGGCGTCGAGCTCCATACCGCCCTCCCCGCCTGCGACGACCCATTCGAGGAATTCGCCCACGGTGGCGTCGGGAAACTCGAGAGCGTGCTCATCGGCCAGGCGGGCCAGGGCAACGGGCAACCCGACCGGCGACGGCCGTACCTCCTCCCCGGGGGACTCGTGCCCTCCGACCGAGGCCCGGGTCTCGCGGGCCATCACGAGCTCGGCCAGGGCGCTGCGCAGATGGCGCGACTTGGGCACGCGCCGGAGCTCGGCCACAACGGCACGAGCTCGCGCCGCCTCCTGGGCGCCTCCGGCCATCCGGTAGGGGATCCCGGCGCGCGACAGGGCGCGGGCGACGGGTTCGAGGCGCGAATTCGTACGGGCCAACACGGCCAGGTGCGACCAGGGACGCCCGGGCCGGTGGGTGCGGCGCAACCAACGCGACAGCGCCACCGCCTCGTCGTCGTCGTCGTCGAAACCCTCGACCACGGGGCAGGGGCCGTCGGGGCGCGAGGCTTGGCCGGGATCGGCCCCGAGCACGGCGCTCGCCGCCCCGACGACCTGGGGTGTGGAGCGGTGGTTGTCGTCGAGGCGCAGGACGGCGGTGCCGGGCAGGAGCTCGGGGAGGCGGTCGAGGAGCGTGGGGTCCGCCCCGTTCCACCCGTAGATGGCCTGTCGGGGGTCTCCCACCACGAACAGGTCGCGCCCGCCGCCGAGCCACTGGTGGAGCAGGTGCCACTGGGCGGGGTTGACGTCCTGGAACTCGTCGACGAAGACGTGGCGGATGCGCCACCGTTGCGCGGCGGCGGCGACCTCGTCCTCCTCGAGCAGGGACGCGCACCGCGTCACGAGGTCGTCGAGGTCGAGGACGTGACGCTTCCGCTTCAGCTCGAGGTATCCCGCGTAGGCTTCGGCCACCTCGGCGTGCGTGACGTCGGAAAGGGTGTCGCGGCCGGCGAGGAGCGCGGCGGCGGGGTAGTCGTCGGGGCCCAGCATGCGCACCTGCGCCCAGTGCAGCTCACCGAGGACGGCAGCGACGTGCGCCGGGTCCGACGAGCCACGCCCGACAACGGCCCGCACCAGGGGAGTGGGATCGTCCACGAGCCCCGGCGGGCGTAGCCCGCGGTCGGCCCAGTGGCGACGAAGCTGGGCGAGGGCCACGGCGTGGAACGTTCCTGCCGACACGAGGCCGGGCACCCCGAGCCGGGCCAGTCGGCCCCGCAGCTCGCGCGAGGCCTTGCGGGTGAAGGTCACCACCAGCGTGTGCTCGGCCCGGCCCGAGCCGTCGAGGATGCGCCGGGCCACCCGTCGCGCCAGGACCGTCGTCTTGCCCGAGCCCGCCGCGGCGAGGACGCAGAGCGGGGCGTCGGGTGCCAGCACGGCCTGCTGCTGGGCGGCGGTGAGGCCGCGCAGCAGCTCCGACGAGACGACGACGCGGGGGGTGGAGCTGGGCACCGCGGCGACCGTACCGGGGGGGTGTGTCGGCCCGGGGGATGGTCGGCGGCCCATTTCTTCGGCATTAGCCTCCCCGGGGTGCTGCGGTCGCTCGCCGGTGGGGTGTTGTACGGCGAGACCTGGGGAGAGGGACCCCCGCAGGTGGTGGCGTTGCACGGCTGGCGCCGCACCCATGGGGACTTCGCGGCGTCGCTCGGCCCATCGGCCCCCCAGGGCCCTCTCTCGACCCTGGCCCCGGACCTCCCCGGGTTCGGTGCCACCCCGGCGCCCCCCGAGCCCTGGGGATCGGGAGAGTACGCGGCGGCGGTGGCGAAGCTGGTCGAGGAGGCGCACGGTTCGGGGCCCCCGCCCGTGGTCGTCGGTCACTCGCTCGGGGGCCGGATCGCAGTGCGCCTGGCGGCGGCGCGGCCCGAGCTCGTGGGCGCGCTCGTGCTGAGCGGGGCACCTCTCCTTCCCCGTGCGGGCGGTCCGCGCCGGCCGCCCTTGGGATTCAGGATGGCGCGGGCGCTGCACCGGGCCCGTCTGGTGGGTGACGCGCCCATGGAGCGGGCGCGACAGCGGTACGGCTCGCCCGACTACCGGGCCGCGCAGGGCCTGATGCGCGACGTCCTGGTCCGCCTCGTGAACGAGCGGTACGAAGACGCGCTGGCGGCGTTGCAGTGCCCTGTCGAGCTGGTGTGGGGGGACGACGACGCCGAAGCCCCTGAGGAGACGGCTCGTGCCCTCGAACGCGCCATCTCGGGAGCCCATCTGTCGCTGTGCCCCGGTGCCGGCCATCTCCTGCCCCTCACCGCACCCGCCGAGCTGCGCACCGCAGTCGAACGGGCGCTGGCGCGCCGCTCGTGATGCCGGGCTGGTCGTCTTCTGTCACCGGGGAGGTCCCCGCGGCGGCCCTGGCCGCCGTCGACCACGTCCTGCGTTCGACGGCCGTCGCCGTCAGCGTGTTGTCGATCTTGCTGGCCGGGCCCCGTTGGCTGCGCGTGGCCCAGCGCGAGCACTACGCCGTCGACGCCGTGTCGCGCTTCGCGCTGCGGTGGTGGACCTCGGGGCCGGCCAACCTGGCCGCGCTCGCCGTCGCCGTCGCCGGCCTGGTGCTCTCGTCGCGCTGGCCGGCGGGAGCGTTCGCCACCGCGGCCGTGGTGGCCCTGGGGCCGGTCGGCCTGCCGTGGCGGGGAAGGACCTCCCCTTTGGCGTGGACCCGCCGGTTGCGCACCTTGGCGCTGGTGTGGGCCGTCCTCGAGGCCGGGGCGATCGCGGGGGCGACCGTGGCGGGGCAGGGCCCGGTGGCCGCCGCCGCGGCCGCGCTGGCGTTGCCGGCGCTCGTCGACCTGGCGTGTGCCTTCACGGCGCCCCTGGAGCGCAGGCTGGCCGGGACGTACGTGAGGAGTGCCGCGGCGCGCCTGCGGCGGGTGGCGCCCCGGGTGGTTGCCATCACCGGCTACTTCGGGTAGAAGTTCACCAAGGGATTAGTGGCCCACCTGGTGGGGGCGGCCACGTGCGTGGTGGCCAGCCCCGCCAGCTTCAACAACCGCGCCGGGCTGGCCCGGGCCGTCAACGAGCACCTGGCCGACGGCACCGAGGTGTTCGTGGCGGAGATGGGGACCTACGGGCGCGGAGAGATCGCGGCGCTGTGCTCCTGGGTCCGGCCCGACGTGTCGGTGATCACCGCCGTGGGCCCGGTGCACCTGGAACGATTCGGGTCAGAGGACCGCGTCCTGGAGGCGAAGGCCGAGATCCTGGAGGGTGTGCCCTGCGCGGTGCTCGTCGTCGACGACGACCGCCTGTCGAAGCTGGCCGAGACGTGTGCCCGGAACGGCACGCGCGTGTGGCGCGTCTCGGGTCGCGACACCGGCGCGGACGTGTGCGTCCTCGACGAGGGCGGCGCGCTGTCGGTGTACATGCGAGGGGAGGAGATCGTCGGGGGGCTGCCCGTCGAGGCGCGCCCGGGGAACGCGGCGGCCGCCGTGGCGGTGGCGTTGGAGCTCGGGGTCCCGGTCGACGAGGTGGCGCGGCGACTGCCCACGCTGCCCGTCGCCCCGCACCGTCTCGAGCCGTCGGTCGCCGCCGGCGGGGTGGTCGTGCTCGACGACACCTACAACGCCAATCCCGCGGGGGGGCGCGCCGCGCTGGCGACCCTGGAGCGACTGGGGGTCGACGCGCCCCGGCGGGTGGTGGTCACGCCGGGGATGGTCGAGCTGGGATCTCTGCAGTCCGAGGAGAACGCCAGCTTCGCCGCCCACGCATTGTCGGTCGCCACCGACCTGGTGGTGGTGGGGCGCACCAACCGTCGCGCCCTGCTGCAAGGGGCGCGGCGCGCCTCGGAGGGAACGGGCCCGGGCCGGGTGGTCGTGCTGGGCACACGACAGGAGGCGACCGAGTGGGTGCGCACGCACCTCGGGAGCGGCGACGTCGTGCTGTACGAGAACGACCTGCCCGACCACTACCCTTGAGCGCCGCCGGACCGCCACGTCGGCTGGTCCGGTGATTCCGCCGAGCTCGGGAGCCTCACCTTTGAACGTGAACACCGCCAAGGTCGCCGTCGCCTTCGGGGGGCCGTCGCCGGAACACGACGTGAGCATTCTGACGGGCCTGCAGGCGGCGCACGAGCTGGCCGGCGCGGCCCGCGACGTCGTCGGCCTGTACTGGACCAAGACCGGGGACTGGTATCGAGTGGACGCCTCGCTCGAAGCCGCCGACTTCATCGACGGGGTCCCGCGGGGAGCGCAGTCCCTGCAGCTGGTCACGGGCGGGGACGGGGCCGGCTTCGTGGCGGGCGCCGGGCGCCTCGGCCGCACCCGACCCCTGCCGCTGGACGCGGTGGTCAACTGTTGCCACGGCGGTCCCGGCGAGGACGGGACGTTGCAGGCCGCCTTCGACCTGGCCGGCGTGGCCTACACCGGTCCCGGTGTGGCCGCCGCCGCCTTGGGCATGGACAAGCTGGCGTTCGCCGGTGTGGCACAGGCGGCGGGGCTCCCCGTGCTGCCCCGAGCCCTGTTGGGACGCGACGGCGAACCGATCGGATTCCCGGGCCCCTACATCCTCAAGCCGCGGTTCGGTGGTTCGTCCATCGGTGTCGAGGTCGTCGCCGACCTCGACACGGCGCGCGGCCGGCTCGGGGCCAACGCGCACCTGCGCGCCGGTGCGGTGGTCGAGCCGTATCGGGAGGATCTCTTCGACCTGAACCTCGCGGCGCGGACCTGGCCCCGGCCCGAGCTCTCCGCGGTGGAACGGCCGCTGCGGTCGACGGCGGCGGCGGAGATCCTCGGCTACGCGGACAAGTACGTCGGTGGAGAGGGGATGGCGAGCGCCCCACGTGAGGTCCCGGCCGATCTTGCGCCCCCTCTCCTCTCCTCGATCCACGACGCGGCCCGCACGGTGCTGCGGCTGGCGGGGGTGCGCGGTGTGACGCGCATCGACTTCCTCTCCGACGGGCAGTCCCTGTTCGTGAACGAGGTCAACACCATCCCGGGATCACTGGCGCGCCATCTGTGGGTCGACCCGGTGCTCCCGTTCATCGAGCTGCTCGACGGCATGATCGGCGAGGCGTTGGCGGGCCCCGCCGTCAGCCACAGCGCCGCCGGCGCGGACGGCACCGTGCTCCGCAGCGCCGGAGGGATCGCCTCGAAACTGGCCTGACACGGCCACCGCTCTCGACGGGCGGGGCATCTCGAGTGGCCCCGACCGCACCGCCCGGGTGCGCCTGGTGCGCAAGGCGCGGCGATACGCTTGAAGAGCATGCCTTTTCCCCGCCGACTGCTCACCGAGGACGAAGAGGTCGTCGTGGAGCTCCGGCCCCACTGGGCGTTCCTGGGCAGGCCCCTCGTGGTCGCCGTGGCCGTCGTGGCGCTCGCCATCGCCGTGGCCGTGAACTTCTCCAACGCCCCGGTCGGCGTCCTGTACGTGTTGCTCGCCCTCGTGACGGGTTCGGCGCTGTGGCTGGCGGGGCGGCTCGTGCGCTGGTTCGCGAGCAGCTTCGTGGTCACCAACACGCGCATCATCCAGCGCACCGGCGTCTTCTCGCGGCGTGGGCTCGAGCTCCGGTTGGAGCGCGTCAACCAGTTGTCGTACCACCAATCGATCCCGGGTCGGATCCTGCGGACCGGTGAGCTCCAAGTCGAGATGGGTGGGGACACCGGCCTTCTCGTCTTCGACCACGTGCCTCGTCCCGCCGCCGTGCAGAGCGTCATCACCGAGCAGATCGACGCCCTGCGCCACCGGTCCGTCGTGCCGATCTCGAAGGGGCCCGCTCAGGCCGCGTGGGAGCGTGCCGTCACGGCAGGACCGACGAAGCGACACGAGCGAGGGCAAGGGCCCGGGATCACGGGGGACACGCCGCCCTCGGGTACCCCCCGCGTGGCGCGGTCCCAGTACGGCGAGGACACGGTGGCGGAGCGGCTCGTGCAGCTCGACGAGCTGCGACGGCGGGGGATCGTCACCGACGCGGAGTTCGCCTCCAAGAAGGCGGAGCTGCTCGATCGCCTCTGAAGCGCCGGCGCCGGTCGGTGCGGGTCAGTGACCACCCGAGACGAGGTGGGCCCCCCGGGCGGCTCGGACCCGCCAGGCGGGGGTGCGCACGGCGCGGAGATCGAGCGCCCCGGGCTCTGTGAGCGCCACCACGCATCCGCCGAACCCGGCTCCGGTCACCCGGGCCCCGAAGACGCCCGGTCGCCCTTCGAGCCACTCCACGAGCGCGTCGAGCCCGGGAGTCGACACCTCGAAGTCGCGGGCCAGGCTGCGGTGGCTCTCCGACATGAGGCGGCCGGCTCCGATCAGATCGCCGCTGCGCAGCGCACCGGTGAACCCCCGCACGCGGGCGCACTCCGTGACGACGTGGCGCGCCCGGCGGCGCAACAGTGCGTCGGGGATGGCCAGCGCGACGTGAGGGTCGAGGCGACCGAGCGGCCCCAACCGGTGCGCGGCGGCGTCGCACTCGGCCCGGCGTTCGGCGTAGGCCGAACGCTCCAGCGCTCGTGTCTCGCCGGAGTGGACGACGACGACCTCGACGTCCGGAGGCATCTCGACATGACGCATCGACAGGTCGGCGAAGTCGATGAGGAGGGCGCATCCCTGTCGGGCCGCACTGACGACGAGCTGGTCCATGATCCCCGTCGGTACACCGGTGGCGGCTTGCTCGGCGCGCTGACAGGTGCGCGCCAGGGCCATCGGCTCGCTCTCGCATCCGAGCGCCAGGGCGGTGGCCACCTCGAGCGCGGCGCTCGAGGACAGGCCGGCTCCGATGGGAAGGGTGCTGTCGACCGTGCCGCTCCCGCCCGAGCTGGGACGAACCGTCGACACGATCGCCGCCACATAGCGCGCCCAGCTCGGCTCGATCGCCCGGAGCAGACCGGGGTCGAGGGGGACGTGGAGGTCGACGTCGGCGGGCTCGGGCTCGGTGCCGGAGCGCAACACGACCCGCTCGCCGCCGTCGGGGACGAAGGTCACCGTCGTCCCGAGGTCGACGGCCATGGGGAGGGCGAGGCCCTCGTTGTAGTCGGTGTGGTCGCCGATGAGGTTGACTCGGCCCGGGCTGTGCGCCACCACCGGCGTGACGGGCCTGGGTCGGCGGTGTTCGGCCATCGGGGCGACAGCATGACACGACCGGTTTGACCCCCACGGGCCACTGCGGCCAGCATCCGGGCATGGAGCACACCAAGGTGGGGACCGGCGTCGAGCTGTGTTACGAGCTGCGCGGGGCACCCGAGGACCCCGTCGTCGTCCTCATCGCCGGCCTCGGTCGCCAGCTCATCGGGTGGGATGACGAGTTCTGCCACCAGCTGGTGGCCCGGGGATTCAGGGTGCTGCGCTTCGACAACCGGGACGCGGGGCTGTCCACCCACCTGCCGGGTGGTCCTGGCTTCGACATCGGCGCGGCGCGCCGCGGCGGACGCGATGCCGTGGCCTACACGCTCGACGACATGGCCGACGACACCGCCGACCTGCTCGGGGTGCTCGGCATCGAGGACGCGCATCTGGTCGGTACCTCGATGGGAGGCATGATCGCCCAGACGGTCGCCATCCGGCACCCCTCTCGTGTGCGCAGTCTGTGTTCGATCATGTCGACGACGGGCGCCGACGACGTGGGCCGGCCCACAGCCCAAGCCATGACGGTCGTCATGCAACGCCCGCCCGCGGAACGCGAGCCCTACGTCGCCTTCGAGCTCGCCAATTGCCGCATCATCGGATCGCGACGGGGGCTCGTCGACGAAGAATGGCGGCGGGACCGATACGGGCGCTTCTTCGACCGTGGCATCGACCCGGCCGGGTCGGCACGTCAGATCATGGCCATGGTGGCATCAGGTGACCGCACCCCGGCGCTGGGGGGCGTGACGGCGCCCACCCTCGTCATCCACGGCGATGCCGACACCCTGGTACCGCTCGACGGCGGTGAGGCCACGGCGCGGGCCATCGTGGGAGCCGAGCTCGTCGTGATCCCGGACATGGGCCATGAGATCCCGCCCGCCGCCCAGCCGCAGGTGGTGGACGCCATCGTGGCCAACGCCCGCCGGGTCCAGGATGGGTCCCCCGACGGTGCAGGAGCGCACCGGTGACCGGACCCCTCGAGAGCGTCAGGATCGTCGAGCTGGCCGGGATCGGCCCCGGTCCCTACACCTGCATGCTGCTGGCCGACGCCGGGGCCGACGTCCTTCGCATCGACCGGGCGACGGGGAGCCCGCCGTCGCCGGGCGACGAGCCGCACTGGGACCTGCTCAACCGGAGCAGGCGATCGGTGGCCGTCGACCTGAAGCATCCCGAGGGGGTGCGTCTGGTCCTCGACCTCGTCGAGCAGGCCGACGGCCTCGTCGAGGGCTGGCGCCCGGGTGTGGCGGAGCGCCTCGGTATCGGGCCCCGGGAGTGCATGGGGCGCAACCCCCGGCTCGTGTACGGGCGCATGACCGGGTGGGGCCAGGACGGGCCCCTCGCGTCGGCTGCGGGCCACGACATCAATTACATCGCCCTGGCCGGTGCCCTGTGGCCCATAGGCCGGTTCGGGGAGCGGCCCGTCCCGCCCCTCAACCTGGTCGGGGACTTCGGCGGGGGAGGGATGCTGCTCGCCTTCGGGATGTGCGCGGCCCTCCTCGAGGCCCGCAGCTCGGGCCGTGGCCAAGTGGTCGACGCCGCCATGGTCGACGGGGCGGCTTCTCTCATGACGATGACCTTCGCCTTCCGCCGCCTCGGGCTGTGGACCGAAGGCCGGGGTGTCAACGTCCTCGACACCGGAGCGCCGTTCTACGAGGTGTACGACACCGCCGACGGGAAGTGGTTCGCGGTGGGGGCCATCGAGCCGCGGTTCTACACCGAGTTGCTCGAGGTCCTCGGGCTCGACGCCGATGAGCTTCCTCCCCAGAACGACCGGGAGCAGTGGCCGGCACTGAAGGAGCGCTTCGCGGCGGTCTTCCGCACCCGCAGCCGCGACGAATGGGCCGAGGCCTTCGCCGGGACCGACGCCTGTGGTGCGCCGGTCCTGTCGCCCTGGGAGGCGCATACGCACCCCCACAACCAGCACCGCACGACCTTCGTCGAAGTCGAGGGCGTGGTGCAGCCCGGCCCCGTGCCGCGCTTCAGCCGGACCCCTGCCGCCGTGCACAACCCACCGTCAGTCGCCGGAGCCGACGCGCCGGAGGCCCTCCGGTCGTGGGGGATCAACGAGGAGCGGATCGCGGCCCTGCGCGCCGAGGGCGCCGTCGACTGACGCTCAGAGGTTCACGACCGGGCAGGTCACGGTGCGCGTGATGCCTTCGATGAGCTGGATGTGGCTCACCACCATGCGACCGAGGTCGTCGACCGACGCCGCCTGGGTCCGCACGATGACGTCGTAGGGGCCGGTGACGTCCTCGGCCGAGACCACCCCGTCGATGCCACGCACCTGCTGCGCGACGTATGCGGCTTTGCCGACCTCGGTCTGGATCAGCACGTATGCGGTCACGGCCATCGTCGTCTCCTCCCTCGAGCCGGCCCGCCACACGCTCCGGGCCCGGTGCCATGGTACTTGTGACCGAACCGCGGCCACGCGGTCCTAGTCTGGCGCGGTGGCAGGTCGTGGGCATGAGGCGTCGGCCCGCATCGTGCGCCAGTTGCGCGATGCCCTGGCCGCACTTCTCGACCAGCGGACTCCCTTCGGGCGCCTGGCGCTCACGCAGGTGGTGCTCACCGCGGGGGACACCCTGCTCACCGTGTCGCTGGCGTCCTCGCTGTTCTTCAAGGTCTCCCCCGACGAGGCCCGGGGCAAGGTGATCCTCTACCTCCTGCTGACCATGGCCCCCTTCGCGGTGGTGGCCCCCCTCCTGGGCCCGATCATCGACCGCAGCCGTGGGGCCCGTCGTGCCACCGTGGTGGTGTCGAGCGCCTGCCGGGCCGCGATCTGCCTCGTCCTGGCCGGCGACCTGGGCAGTCTGCTGCTGTTCCCCGAGGCGTTCGCCATGCTCGTGCTGTCCAAGGTGTACCTGGTCACCAAGGGCTCGCTCGTCCCCCTGGTGGTGGGGGCCTCGGAACGCCCCGGCGGCAACGAGCTGGCGTCGGCCAACGCCCGGCTCGGCCTGCTGTCGTCGCTGGCCAGCCTGGTGGCGTCGATCCCGGCCATCGGGGTGCTCGAGCTCCTGGGCGGGGCCTGGGTCCTGCGTCTGGACATGGTCGTGTTCCTCGTCGGGACGGTCGTCGCCCTGCGGCTGCCGGTGGGCCGCAGGGCGCGTCGCAGCTGGGGGGACGCCCCCGCCGCGGCGCCTGCCCCGGCGGCGGAGCCCGCAGTGGCGGCCCGGCCCCAAGAGGCCTGGGACGAGGAGACGCCCCGGGGGGCCCTCGGGCCGCGTGTCAACACGCATCCCGAGGTGCTCCTGGCCTTGTCGGCCATGTCGGTCCTGCGTGGGCTGGTGGGGTTCGTGACGTTCCTGCTCGCCTTCTCGCTCGACAGGATGAAGTCGGCCAAGGGGTGGTACGGCTTCATGCTGGGTGCGTCGGTGGCCGGGGCGCTCGTGGGGGTGATGCTCGTGCCCCGGGCCCGCAAGGTACTCACCGAGCCCCAGATGATCACCTTGTCCATCTGGTCCGTGGCGCTGGCGGGCGCGCTCACCGCGCTCGTGGGCGGCATCGTGATCCAGGCGTTCCTGGCCTTCGTCATCGGCCTCGCCAGCGCGGCCAGCAAGCCCGCCTTCGACGCACTGGTGCAGCGTTATGTCCCCACCGCGGCCCAAGGGAGGGCGTTCGCGCGCTTCGAGACGAGGCTGCAGCTCATCTGGGTGCTCGGAGCCCTGCTGCCGGTTGTGGTCTCGCTCCCGCTGGGCTCGGGCGACGTCGTCATCTCCGCCGTGGCCGCGGTGACGGGGTTGTCGTACCTGACGAGCCGGAGCGCGCTGCGCCACCGATGGGTGACGCCCTGAGGCTCAGCCGAGCCGGCGCTCCAACGCGTCGAGCTGCTCGCTCAGCTCCTCCGGAAGGCGGTCGCCGAAACGGGCGAAGTGCTCGCGGATGAGCGGGACCTCGTGGCGCCATTCGTCGTCGTCCACTCCGAGCAGCTCGGCCATGGCGCGTTCGGACACCCCGAGCCCGTCTGCTTCCAAGGCGCCCGGGGCCGGCACGTTGCCGATGGGGGTGGCCGTGGCGGGAACACTCCCGGCGGTGCGTTCCACGATCCACGCCAGCACACGGGAGTTCTCCCCGTAGCCGGGCCAGAGGAACCGGCCCTCCGCGTCCTTCCGGAACCAGTTCACGTAGTAGATGCGGGGGAGGTTGGCGGCGTCTGTCGACTTGCCGATCCGCAGCCAATGGGCGAAGTAGTCCGCCATGTTGTAGCCGCAGAAGGGCAGCATGGCGAAGGGGTCGCGCCGGAGGTTGCCGACGGCGCCCGCCGCGGCCGCCGTGGTCTCGGACGAGAGGATCGAGGCGAGGAACACCCCGTGCTCCCAGTCGAAGGACTCGGTGACCAGCGGCACCACCGAGCGCCGGCGCCCTCCGAAGAGGATGGCCGAGATGGGCACACCCTTGGGGTCGGCCCACTCCGGCGCGCACGCCGGGTTCTGCTGGGCCGGGACCGTGAAGCGCGCGTTGGGGTGGGCGGCGGGAGTCTCGGAGTCCGGCGTCCAGTCGTTGCCCCGCCAGTCGGTGCAATGGTCGGGGGGCGCCTCGGACATTCCCTCCCACCACACGTCGCCGTCGTCGGTGAGGGCCGTGTTGGTGAAGATGCAGTTGCGGTTCAGCGTCTCCATGGCGTTGGGGTTGGTGTTGAGACCCGTCCCCGGGGCCACCCCGAAGAACCCCGCCTCGGGGTTGATGGCGTAGAGGCGGCCGTCGGCACCGAACTTCATCCAGCAGATGTCGTCCCCGATGGTCTCCACCTTCCAGCCCGGGATGGTGGGCACCAACATGGCCAGGTTGGTCTTGCCGCAGGCCGACGGGAAGGCGCCCGTCACGTAGCGCACGTCGCCTTCGGGTGAGGTGAGCTTGAGGATGAGCATGTGCTCGGCCAGCCAGTGGTCGTCGCGCGCCATGGCCGACGCGATGCGAAGGGCGAAGCACTTCTTGCCCAAGAGCGCGTTGCCGCCGTAGCCGGATCCGTACGACCAGATCTCGCGCGTCTCGGGGAAGTGCACGATGTACTTGCGCTCCGCGTCACACGGCCACGGCACATCGGCCTGGCCCGGCTCGAGCGGATAGCCCACCGAATGGAGGCAGGGCACGAACTCACCGTCGTCGCCGAGCACCTCGAGGGCGCCGGTCCCCATGCGCGTCATGATTCGCATCGACACCACCACGTAGGGGGAGTCGGTGATCTCCACGCCGATGTGGGCGATGGGAGATCCCAGTGGGCCCATCGAGTAAGGCACGACGTACATCGTGCGGCCCCGCATCGAGCCCTTGAACAGCTGGGTGAGCGTGGCGCGCATCTCGTCGGGGTCGCGCCAGTTGTTGGTGGGTCCGGCGTCGTCCTCGTTCTTCGAGCAGATGAAGGTGCGGTCCTCGACGCGCGCCACGTCGCCGGGGTCCGAGCGGGCCCAGTAGCTGTCGGGCCGCTTGGCGTGTGACAGCCGGGTGAAGGTGCCGTGGTCGACGAGCAGCTGGCACAGCCGCTCGTACTCGGCGTCGCTGCCGTCGCACCATTCGACCCGGTCGGCCGCGGTGAGGGCGGCCACTTCCCCGACCCAGGCGAGGAGCTTGCGGTTGGCGGTGGGCGGCATGGTCCGGCGGTGTCCTCTCTGCCTGGGTGGGCGGGCACTCCTCTCCACGCCGAGGCCGGGCCCGGTTGGCCTGGGCGCGGCGAGCAGGAGCCCCGCGGTCGTTCGAGTACTCCAATGGTAGGCATTGGCGATGGGCTCTCCCAAGTCCCGTGCCACCCCTCGTGGCCGGCCGGAGACGGGCGGCGGAATTGGTGGCGAATTCGCCGCCATCGAGCGCTTGCGCCGTCGGCTGCCCGGACCTCGCGCCGGAGAGGTGTGGATCGGCGACGACGCCGCGGTCCTCGGGCCCAGACAAGGCCGGCTCCTCCTCACCACCGACCTCTCGGTGGCCGGTGTCCACGCCGATCTGGAATTGATCGGCCTCGACGACCTGGGGTGGAGGGCGCTGGCCGCGGCGGTCAGCGACGTGGCGGCCATGGGGGGCCGGCCCGACGGCGCGGTGGTGGCCGTGGCCGGCCCACCGGAGACCGATCTCGACCTGCTCTACGAAGGCATCGCCGCATCGTCTGAGGCACATCGATGTCCCGTCGTGGGCGGGGACCTCTCCAACTCGCGTGGGCTCGTGCTGGCCGTCGCCGTGATGGGGCACGTGGAGGGGGGGCCGGAGCCGGTCCTTCGCAGTGGGGCCCGGCCCGGCGACCACCTCCTCGTCACCGGGCCGCTCGGCGCCGCCGCGGCGGGGTTGCGGGTGCTCCGGGCGGCGGCGGGGCACGGATCAGGTTCCGCCCGCCGTGGGTCGACGGGAACCGGGACTGCGGAGGAAAAGCTGGTGGAGATGGCCCACAGGCGACCCCGGGCCCGCCTGGCCGAGGGGGAGGCGGCGAGGTGGGCGGGAGCCACGGCCATGGTGGACGTCTCCGACGGGCTGCTCGCCGACCTCGGCCACCTGGCCGACGCATCGGGAGTCGGCTTCCGCCTCGACCAGGTTCCCATAGCGCCGGGAGCCACGACCGAAGAGGCTCTCGGCGGCGGAGAGGACTACGAGCTCGTGATGGCCACTCCCGACCCGCCGAGCCTCGAGGCGGCCTTCACCGCGGCGGGCCTCCGGACGCCGGTCCCGCTCGGTGTGTGCGGCGCCGATCCATCCGAACGGACTCTGGCGGGGGAGCCGACCACCCCTCTGGGATGGGAGCACTCGTGGCGGTGATCGGCTCCGCCGGCCGCTGTTCGGGGCAATTCCCGACGTGAGGACGGTGGGGGAAGAGCCGGGGACCCCAGCCACGAAGGGTCGTGGGCCTAGGCTCTGGAGGGTGCCTCGTGACCGCGACTCCGGGTTTCGGCGCTGCCAGGCACGCCCCGGTGCTCCTCCGGGGCGGTTCGTGATGCCGAGAGAGGGGACGGCGCCATGACCACGAGGGTTTTCCTGCTCGACGACCACGAGGTGGTGCGACGGGGACTGCGGGAGCTTTTCGAGTGCGAGGACGACCTGACCGTGGTGGGGGAGGGGGCATCGGCCCAGGAGGCGCTCGACCGCGCGCCGTCGAGCCGCCCGGACGTGGCCGTGCTCGACGTCCGGCTTCCCGACGGTGACGGTGTCGAGGTGTGTCGGGACCTGCGCTCGGCCATGCCCGAGCTCAAGTGCCTGATGCTCACCTCCTACGCGGACGACGAGGCGCTCTTCTCCGCCATCCTGGCGGGCGCCAGCGGGTACGTGCTCAAACAGATCAAGGGCAGCGATCTCGTGTCCGCCGTGCGGCGCGTCGCCGCCGGCGAGTCGCTCCTCGATCCTGCGCTCACCCGACAGGTCATGGAGCGGTTGCGCGGCGAGAACGTCGAGGACGAGCGCCTGGCCCGGCTCACCACCCAGGAGCGCAACATCCTCGAGCTGATCGCAGACGGCAAGACCAACCGGCAGATCGCCGACGACCTCTTCCTGGCGGAGAAGACGGTCAAGAACTACGTGTCCAACCTGTTGTCGAAGATGGGCTTCGCCCGCCGGACCGAAGCGGCCGTCTACGCCGCCGTCCTCGCCGAGCGCAAGCACAAATCCTGACCGCCGGGCCGAGAACCCCATTTCCTGACGAAGACGCGCGTCGCCCTCAGGCGTACCGTGGTGGTGGGGACGTCCTCCGGGGTTGAACCCCCTGCCTCGGGGGTCGGCGAGGCGGGGTGCAGGCAACGCGTCGAGTCGGCATCCCTCGCGTCGACCGCGGTTCTGCACCCCGCCGCCCTCAGGGATGCCGGCACTCCCGGGGGACCGCCTGCGGATGGCGTGGCGCCCAGGCGGTTCGAGGTGGCCGATCTGTTTCCGGACGCCCGATCTGTTTCAGGTTGGCGGCGCGATGTCCATCACGACGTGCATGACCTCGGAGGTCCTGGTGAACGTCCGGGCAAAGCCGGCGTCGCGGAAGACGTTGAGCATGCGGAAATTCTCCGACAGCGTGTCGGCCACGAGGTACCGGATGCCGTGGGAGCGGGCCGTGTTCGCCAAGTGCTGCAGCAGGATGGTGCCGAGGCCGTGCCCCTGCCAGGCGTCGTCGACGACGAAGGCCACCTCGGCCTCGTCCCGGGCGGTCGAGCGGTCGTAGCGGGCCACGGCGACGAGCTGTGCGGCCCGTTCGGCCACGAGGGCGACGCGGTCGACACCGTCCACGTGGGTGAACCGCTCGACCTCGGCGTCCGACAGGCGCGGGTGGGGGCCGAAGAACCGGAGCACGATGCTCTCGGGAGAGAGCCGGGAGTGAAAGGCGCGCAGCGCGTCGGCGTCGTCGGGCCCGATGGAGCGCACGTGCACGGAGGTGCCGTCGGTGAGTGCGACGTCGACTCCCTCGCCGGGCCCGGTGTCTGCCCGCGCTCCGCCCGAGGCCGACAGGCCCGGGTGCTCATAGGCGGCCAGGGGCTCGTCTCGGGGGCGGTGCTCGTCTCCGGGAGCGGGGGCGGGAATTCCCTGCACCTCCCCAGCATCACGAGCGGCCGGAGGCCGCTCCAGGGGCGAATTCCCCTATTCCCGGGGGAAGCGGGTCGAGCCCCCGTTCGGGCCCGTCGGAACCGCCCTCAGGAGGGCTGGGAGCTCGGCCGGCGGGGTGGCTTGGTGACCTTGCCGGCGCGGATGCAGGACGTGCAGACGTGCAGACGGCGTGGCGACCCGTTCACCATGGCCCGGACCCGCTGGATGTTGGGGTCCCAGCGCCTCTTGGTGCGCCGGTGGCTGTGGCTGAGGTTCATCCCGAACGAAGGGTGCTTGCCACAGACTTCGCACACCGCAGCCACGACGCGGACGCTCCTCGAGAGGTAATTCGGACGGGCGCAAAGGTTAGCATCCTCGGCCATGGAGTCCGTAAGCCGGTTCGGGGCGACCGACCTCGCGGTGACGATGGCCACCTACGGGCAAGCCCTGCGACTCCATCAGGAAGCCCTCAACGCCCTGAACGTCTATCCGGTGCCCGACGGCGACACGGGCACCAATATGGCGCTCACCCTGGAGTCCGTCGTGGCCGCGCTGGCCGGCCTCGAGGGGCTCGAGCACCTCGGGCCCCCGCCATCGCCCTCACCGCCGGCTCGGCAGCCGGCGCCCGCCGGCGCCACGTCGATGGCCGAGGTGTGCAAGGCCATCGCCCACGGTTCGCTCATGGGGGCGCGGGGGAATTCGGGGGTGATCCTCTCCCAGTTGCTCCGGGGCCTCACCGGGGTCCTCGCCGAGGGCGGCGACGAAGCGGACGGGGCCGTCCTCGCCCGGGGCCTCGCTGCCGCCAGCGACGCGGCCCGCCAGGCCGTGCTGCGACCGGTTGAGGGCACGATCCTCACCGTGGCCCGCGCCGCGGCGGAGGGGGCCGGACAGGCCGCGCTCGACGGTGCCGCTCTG
>JARLGQ010000018.1 GCA_031292675.1 Acidimicrobiales bacterium | reverse complement strand
GGGAGAGCCCGGTCCCGGCCGTGCCGAGAGTGGTCACCCAGGACGTCGAGTACGAGGGCTGCCCCATTCCGAAAGGTGAGCAGGTCATGCTCGTTCTGGGGTCGGCCAACACCGACGACACTGCCCATCCCGGTGCGGAGACCGTCGACCTGCGTCGGAACCCCAACCCGCACCTGGCCTTCGGCGGAGGCGTGCACCGTTGCCTGGGATCACATCTGGCCCGGGTGGAGCTGCGGATAGCTCTGCGGGAGTTCCACCGCAGGATCCCCGACTACCGGCTCAAGCCGGGCACGGTGCTCGCGTACACACCCGGACTCCGTTCCCTCACCACCCTGCCGATCGAATTCGGGCCGGCGGGCTGACACGGGGCATGCGCGTCCGGCTCGACACCGAACTGTGCCAGGGGCACGGCCGCTGCTACACGCTGGCACCGGAGCTGTTCGACTCGGACGACCTGGGCCATTGCGTGCTGCTGGTCGAGGAGGTGCCCGCCGGGCACGAGGACGAGGCCGGCAACGGCGTGGAGAACTGTCCCGAGCACGCCCTCTCCCTGGACGAATAGCCAGCCTCAGGACCACCCCGGGCTCGCCGGCGGGTCAGGCCCCTCGCATGGTGTTGCCCTCTTCGGAGCCCGCCAGTGTCACCCGTGCCCCGACACCGTCGCTCTCGACGAGGGCCGCCGTCAGTGCCTCGTCGGCCAGGGCGACGGTGCGGCGACCCCCGACGTCGACGAGGCCGATCCCTGCTTGGGGACCATGCTCGCGGTGGAAGGGCACGGTGTACGCCACGATCGTGCCGGTGGTGCCGCTCTCCACCTTCGGCTCCACCACCAGTGCCTCGGCCATTCCGTCCACGTACTCCTGGAGCCCGTCGGGAGGCCGGGGCGCCTCGTCGGGCGCCCGCCGGGAGTAGAGCCCGACGGAGTGCTTGGTCAGGTAGTAGCCGTTGCCGTGCACCAGGGCGTGTTGGCCGTGGCCGGCGCGCAGCCACCGCAGCGTGTTGGCGATGGAGTGGGTGACGTAGTTGCTCCCCGGGCCGCCGTGGTAGGGGAGGCCGCCGGTCAAGGTGAGGGGCCGGGGATCGTCGACGGCGATGCCGAAGCTGTCCCTGGCCACCTCCACCGAGCTCGGGAAGCAGGCGTAGAGATCGAGGCCCTCGACCTCGTCCATGGTCACCCCGGCCGGGCCGAGGGCTCGCCGGGCGCATTCGGCGAGGGCCGGTGAGCGCTCCAGCACGGGGCGCTCCGACAGGTACCACAGGTCATGGGCGTCGGCCCACCCCGCCAGGTAGGCCACGTCGTCGGCGGCGAGGCCCCACGAGCGGGCCGTCGCCGCGTCGGTGACGATGATGGCCGCGCCCATGTCGACGTCCATGACGGCGTTCACGTACTTGGGGTACGGGAAGTAGATCATCCGGTTGTCGGGCGTGACCGTCATGATCTCCGAGGCGTCGCGCCGGGTGGGGAACCACGACACCGGGTTGGCCACGGCCACCGCGTTGAAGCGCGCCATGAGATCGCCCATGGCCGCGCGGTGGGTGACGGGGTCGTGGCCGGCCCCGTGGGCGACGGCCGACTCCACCAGCGCGTACATGGTGGTGGCCTGCTCGAGCCCGTGGGCCCGCTCGACGGGGTGCACGCCCAGGTCGGGCTCGAGCGGCGGCCACGTGTCGGGCCATCCGTCGGAGGAGGGCCAGTGCAGCTCGACTCCCTGCTTGCGGGCGCGCCGCCGGGTGGCGAGGGCTTCGGCCCCGGCGATCAGGACGCGGGGTTGACCACCCGCGGCCACGAGCTCGGCGGCCCGGTTGACGAGCCACTGGGGGATCGACCCGCCCATGCCCGAGCAACGCGCCTCGGCCCCGGCGGCCCCGATCCGGCGGGCGAGCTCGGGCGCCGGGTCGCCGTGGCGCAGGGACAACGAGTGGACCATGAAGAGGTGGGTGAGCCCGGCCAGCACCGCCTGCGGCTTCGCCGCGCCGGTGTCGGCGGCGGCGGCCCGGGCGGCCGCCTCCATCAGCGAGAACGGGTCCGGCGCCGAGGCGGGGTCTTCGTCACGATTGGTCAGTTGGCCGCCGCCCACGACCACCGGGACACGGGTCCAGTCCATCGTCACCCCCCTTCCTCGAGCTCGAGCGGACCGCGGCCGACGGGGGTGGGGCAGTCGCACCCGCCGGCCAGGGCGAGAACGATCTCCCCGGCTCGGGGCGCTCCCGGAGCGGGCCGGCTCAGTCTTGCTTTTCGGCGAGGCGGCCCAGGTCCGCGGCCAGGATCTTCTTGCGCTCGCCGGTGTCACGACGGGGCCGGATCGAGGTGTCGACGTCGGCCGACTCGGCGCGCAGGGCCGCCACCGTGCACTTCTCCCGGGGGCGGTGCGCGAAGGGGTCGAAGCGGAACAGGCGCATGGCGTTCTCGTGGGTGATCTTGTTGACCTCGGGGTCGGGCACCCCGGCCAGGTACTTCATGGCGATCTCGGGGGCATTGGGCCACGTCGAGTCGGAGTGGGGGTAGTCGCACTCCCAGCACACGTTGTCGAGCTCGAGGAAGCGGCGGTTCTCGACGCCGAAGGCGTCGTCGATGAAGCACGTGACGATGCGCTCCTTGAACACCTGGCTGGGCAGCATGTCGCCGAAGTCCTGGCCCGTCCACTTGTGGTGGTGCTGGTAGACGTAGTCGGCGCGCTCGAGGAAGTACGGGATCCACCCGATGCCGCCCTCGGACAAGGCGATGCGCAGGTTGGGGTACTTGCGCAGGACCGGGGAGAAGAGCAGGTCCGCGGCGCACTGGATGATGTTCACCGGCTGCAGGGCGATGAGCACGTCGAAGGGGGCGTCGGGCGCGGTGATGGCGAGCTGGGACGAGGAGCCGATGTGCAGGCACACCACCGTCCCCTCCTCCTCGCACGCCTTCCAGAAGGGGTCCCAGTGGTCGGAGTGGAAGCTCGGCCAGCCGAGCTTCGAGGGGTTCTCGGAGAACGTCACGGCGTGGCTTCCCTTGGCCGCCACGCGCCGCACCTCGGACGCCATGAGCTCGGGGTCCCAGATGGGCGGGATGCTGAGCGGGATGAAGCGGCCCGGATAGGCGCCGCACCAGTCCTCGATGTGCCAGTCGTTGTAGGCCCGGAGCATGTCGATGGCCAGCTCCTTGTCCTCGGTCCGGGCGAAGAGCTGGCCACAGAACTGGATGAAGGAGGGGAAGCACATCGAGCCGAGCACGCCGTTGGCGTTCATGTCGCGGACCCGCTCGTGGATGTCGTAGCAGCCGGCGCGCATCTCCTCGAAGGAGGTCGGTTCGATCCCGTACTCCTCGGGGGGGCGGCCGACCACCGCGTTGAGGCCCACGTTGGGGATGAGGTTTCCCTCGAAGGACCACACG
>JARLGQ010000185.1 GCA_031292675.1 Acidimicrobiales bacterium | reverse complement strand
TGAGTCCTTCTACCGCTGGTTGGACACCCCTGCCGAGGAGATTCCCGCACTGGCCCGGCTGGCGCGGCGAGAACGACGAATTGTACAACGATGACCCTATGGGTCTCGGAGCGCCTCTCCGAGGTCCACGATCTCAGTCAATTTGATAGTGGCCAAGCGTCCCTGGACAAATGGCTTCGAGATCACGCGGCACATGCAGATCGAATGAACACCGCCCGAACCTTCGTCCTCCACGAGGGCGACCAACGGGTGATCGGCTACTACAGCTTGGCCATGGGGCAGGTTGAGGAAGAAGAGCTCCCGTTGTCCGTCGCGCGGGGTGGCCCGCGAGTGGTCCCCGTCGTGCTGGTCGCTCGCCTTGCCGTGGACCGGAAAGCACAGGGGAGAGGCATAGGGGGAGAACTCCTATGGGACGCCCTCACCCGTGCGTTCACAGCGAATTCGCTCGCGGCGGCCCGCGCGATTGTGGTCGACGCGCTGGACGAACGAGCGGCCTCGTTTTACGAGCACTTCGGGTTCATACGCGTCACATCCGTAGCGCAGTTTCCGTTGAGGTTGGCCATCAAGATGAGTTCGGTAGAGCGCAACCTCGGGTTGTGATGTGGTGCACGTGGTACGGGATTCCCGGGTTCACGCTCCACATCAGACGCACGCGCCATTGACAATTTCGGTCACTCGCGGTTCATTGTGGTCAACCGAAATTGCCGATTGACGCTGCGTGTATTGCAAAGATGCAGGCGGGGGAGTTGGGCCCCTTTTTGTTGCCAAGGTGAGGATCGCGGGTTCGAATCCCGTCGTCCGCTCCAAGAAAGTCCAGGTAGTGGACGGTGCGAGAGGCCGAAATGGGCCTCTCGTGGCGCGTTTGAGAGCGAGGCGCACCACATTTGCACCACACACCACATCTTGGTGTTTTTCGGTGGGGTTGTTGGGTGTTTTTCGGGGGTGGGCCGTTGACCCTTATCTTTGCGTGTCAGGGTCATCCGACCCGAGCGTTTCCCCCGGCAAACCGCGGGCGGGTGGTCGATGTTCGACTCCACTAGCGCCCACTCGAAGTGTTGGGGAGAGAGCAGCCTCGACGCACAAGCCACGGCAATGGGCCGCGCACAGTCCAAGAACACGGCGTCGAGGGCCTGGTCAGAACCCTATGACACGGCCCGGGTTTCCTAGAGCCTCTCCAGGCTTCCCGGGTCGAATCACTTCGCCGCTGCTGCTTTCAACAACTCATCGATTCGCAAGAGGGCGGGAGTCCGGCCCACCAGCTGTAGTTCTAATACTTTGTCCTCAACTCTTGAGGGTACCGATCCAGCCTGGTTGCCCGTTTCAGTCGCAACCTGATTGTGCCGTCTGAACGCTTTACCCAGTCGCTGATTGAGGCGGATGGCGGAGCGCAAGGGTCCCTCTCCGGCACCGGGTGTCTCAGTTGGTACTTGGTCCTTATTCATCTCCACTCTTCGCCAGAGCGTGATCGTCTTGGAACCGACAAGTTCTGGATCACTCCTCCCTACCCTCTTGAAAACTCCTGATTCATAGCCGGCAAGAACCTTCACTCCTGTGCGACGATGATCCGGGGCACCTCCTTGACCCGTTTCTTCACTCTTTCGAAGCACCTCCAGGTACAGGGGATTCCATACAAGCTCCCAGTGGAGTTTGAGCGAACCAGCCCCCCGTCTGGTCGACCGGTCACCCCTTCCAGTGTGGTATTTGAGGGCACGATATGACGTCAAGGCCAAGATGCCACGTTTATCGTTGTAGACCCACGCCTCATGCAGCAGTCGTTCACCATTGATCAAGATGGCTTCGATGCGACTCTCTTCGATGTCCGCGAAATTGAGCTTCGACTCTAGGTACGTGCTCCCCACCACCCGCACCTGATTAGTCATCTGTCCGTTATCGAAGTATCGAGCTTCCCATCGACCAGCCGGATCCTGAAACCAACCAGTTTCGGAGCCCGGCTGAGCACCGCAGTTCTCACAAGTCTTCGTTCCGGGACGAAGGGCGGCATTACAATGATGGCACTGTTCAGAAAGATCGCTCCCAGATCCGTCCGTCGATGCCGTTGGCGGTGGTGAGGACGATCCAAGCACGATCCCTGGCGCCGGGGTAGCCGGTGGGGGTGGAGCCGGTGGCGGTGGGGTCGCTGCTGGGGGTGACAGGACGACATTCAGAGCACCGGGTGGTTCTGAGTATGAACCGATGCCACTGTCTCGAACTAGCGGCGACGCCTCACCATCTTTGAGGAAGCGCTCTTCGTGAATCCCAAAAGGGTCTGGATGCCAGCCATTCTTTTCCACCGCGCTCGCCGGAGATGGGGTAGCTGGTGGCGGTGGTGAGGATGGTCCAATCAAGATCGCTGGCGCCGGGGTATCCGGTGGCGGTGGGGGTGGAGCCGGTGGGGATGACAGGACGACATTCAGAGCACCGGGTGGTTCTGAGTATGAACCGATGCCACTGTCTCGAACTAGCGGCGTCGCCTCACCATCTTTGAGGAAGCGCTCTTCGTGAATCCCAAAAGGGTCTGGATGCCAGCCGTCCAACCTCATGATGCTCCCCCACCCTATGGTCGCTGGCTACGAGCGACCAACGTGTTGCACTGGTCAGGAACTGACTGGGAGTCAAATCTTCCTTCCTTGACCTTACACTTGGTCCGAGAATCAGACTTATTGCTCCCTTTGCCTCTCGGGAGCCAGCCTTGATCAGTCCAACTGTCATGCCGGCGCGCTTTGGATGCCAATGACCCAAGTTGGGGCCGTCCCTTCGTCAATGTTGATGAGGTCACGTCGGGTCGATTGAGGCAGGAGGCGAGTCGTCGACCGTTATACGCCGATCCCGTTGATCTTCCCCACGACGTCCACGTGGGTGACGTTCTGTGCGGGCTCGGGAGCGCCCGACAGCGATGGGGGAGGGTCCCGTTGACTGCTCAAGGGCCGACTGGGTCCATTACGAGTCTTTGCGCCCGTCGCCTGCGCTGGCCGAGACTGCCGACGAGGGTCCTCCGGCGGGGATCGTGTCGATCCGGATGGTGTCTCGGAGTTTGAAGGCGATGTCGGTGCCAAACGCCGCTGACTGTGCTAATCGACGAGTGACGAGGTCCTCTTGGCCTTGGTGCTCGTTGACGCCCGGAGGTGGATGTCTTCGCCGTGTCATCCCAGCAGGCTGAGAACCTCGATCTCGACCCGCTCAGACGCCGCAAGGTGGCGCGTGCAAGGCCCTAGCTCACGTGCCGAAGGTACGCTCCAGATGGTCGAGGCGCTCCTTGACGTCGCCAATCCCCACGGTTACCCGGCCCACACGGGCGACTACGACGGCGAGATCTTCGACGCTACGGGTCTGGCGACGCCTGAGGTTCTCGCCCGAGTGGAGTTCGAGGCGGGAGCGGGCATGGCCGGGTATTGGGAGGGGATCTTCCCCGGCGAAGTTCCTACCGGAGCCGACAAGGTCTTGCCGCAGCTTCTGACGACCGACACGATTGACCTGGAAGGCAACAAGATCCGGGTCATCAAGATCGGTCAGGCGGATACCGCCGAATCGACTGTGCTCCACGTTCCGTCGCTGGCCGCCGTCATCACCGGGGATCTGGCCTACAACGAAGTGCACATGATGACGGCGGAATGCGGTGAAGCCGAACGGCAGCAGTGGATCGCCAACCTGGACGCGGTTGCTGCCCTCAATCCCACCTTCGTTGTCGCCGGGCACAAGAAAGTCGAGAACGACAACGATCCGAAGATCATCGGAGAATCCCAGCAGTACCTGCGCGACTTCTCCCGGATCGTGACTGAGGAGACCACGGCAGCTGGCATCATCGCCCGAATGGTCGAACGGTATCCCGACTGGGGAAACCTCCGCACGCTCTGGCACTCCTCGCGGACAGTCATCGCAAAGAAGGATGGCTAGCTGTACCAGTGTTCGGAAATGTCTGTGGCCTGAGCCGGATACATCACCCCCGGTAGGACCTGAGAGGAACCCCGACCCACCCGGTATGGCGCGGCCGCAATCCTATTGCTGTCAATTCCCGTTCAAATGGCATGGGTGAGGCGCTCTCTTGGCTGGACCTCCGGTTGCCGGTCCATGAGCCCGACGTGGCGGCCGACGGCAATGCGACACCTTCGCGGCGCGACGTGGCCGAGCGGGCGGGCCACACGGGCACGAGGGGAGGGGTGGATATGGGGCGGGTGGAGGTTGGGCACGCTCTCGTTACGTCAGAGTCCGATCCGGGGTTCGATGCTCCGGCGCCATCTCTCGAATCGGTATCGAACGCCGCTCTCCTCCTGGTCCTTGCCTTGTTCGAACCTGGTGAATCCGCTGCGATAGTCGGGGAAGAACTTTGTGCAATGAAAATCCTCGAGAACCTGAGTGATGAAGAGCTCGTCGGCTCGGTCGATTGTTTCTGCAAATACGAAGGCCCCTCCGATGACCCACACATCCTTGTTGGGGTGGCTCTTCATCAGCTCAGTCAAAGTGGCGATTGATTCAAAGCCGGACCTTAGGCGACTCTGCTCGCGGGTCAGCACGTAATTGTCCCGATCGTGCAGTGGGGCTGAGAACTCGCTGTACGTGGCCCAGCCCATGACTATGAGTCCGGTCGTGGTCTGGCTTTCGAAGTAGGCAGCATCGCCGGGCAACTTCCAAGGAATGCCCTTGTCGGTGGCGATACCCCTGTTCGTGTCCATGGCAGCAATCAGGCGGATCATGGAGAGGTAGTCTTTCGAGCGCGATCAGAAAGCAGAGTCAGTCTGACTCGGGTGAACACATCGTTCGGACCGTGGGCGAAAGGCCACCTGCGGTATGACGAGTTGGGGCTGACCGAAGACAACTTCATTGTGGTTCCCGACGTTAGCTCTTTCCCATAACCGCCGACAGATACGTAGCGGGAGGTGCCGACATGACGAATTCCTTCGATCCAGAGGTTCCACCAAGCGGGAACGGTTGCGTGGAGTGTCTCGACTCTGGCGGTTGGTGGCTACACCTACGACGGTGCACGGAGTGCGGCCACATTGGATGTTGCGACAACTCGCCCAGCCGGCACGCGACCGCGCATGCGAACTCGTCAGGGCACCCTGTCATCCGCAGCTTCGAGCCAGGCGAGGATTGGTTTTGGAACTACCGAACAAACGAATACATGGAAGGGCCTCACCTCGCACCCCCGCAGCATCATCCCCTCGACCAACCCGTGCCTGGACCCGCTGGACGGGTTCCCGCCAACTGGCAAGACCTTTTGGTGGAATCGTGACGACGCGATGGGTCGCGACCGCCTTGGGGGTCCCGAAAGTCCTCCAGACGCGGACCATCTGCACTTGGGGCCTCCAGCGTCGTTCCCGGAGGGCATCCGGTCTTCGCCACGGCCTTGCCCAGGGCCGAGAAATGGTTTCGTCGCACCTCGTAGGAGATCTCTGGTGTGACGCTCGACTGGAACTCCGTTGAACCCACGAGGTCGGTGAACAGCGCAATGACCTTGTCGGTGGTCACCGATGCTCCCATCCCACGTTGACACTTCTACCGTAGGCGACCAGGGGATTCGTCTGCAGGGCGAGGGCGACATGGTGCCGGTCATAGTAGAGCGCGGGTGCTGAGATCATTTCGACCGTGATGTGCGAAGGGTGTGTTTGTCGACGTGGTGTGACAGGGTTTTGTCACAGGCAGCCAGGTAGACCCGACACAGCAATCAGACGAACCCTCGAGGTTGCCGACGACGCCCCCGATATTTTGGGACGTCGCGGTCTTCTTGCTCTCCATTCGCCCCCCAGCGAGCCGCGTCGCGTGCTACGGGCGGTCAGGGATCGCCGCCTCCGATCCTGACTTCAGCCCTTGTCGACCTTCTTCAGGGCACCGTATCCACGCTCGATGGCTGCCGTGATGATGGCCTCGAAGTCCTTGTCCGTCAGCACATGGGGTATCCCCATGGAAGAGGCTCGCCAGTACAGCTCGGCCAGCCATTCGAGAAGCTCCAGGCGGTGTATGGCCTGATCCATGGTTGAGCCGTAGGCAACCGAACCGTGGTTCTGCATCATGGCGGCGTTCCGCCCCTTCAGTGCTTCGATGACATTGTCGGCCAACTCCTGAGAGCCAAAGGTGGCGTAGGGTGCCGTGCGGGGCGTGCCTCCCAATTCCAAACAGCTGTAGTGCAGTGCCGGTAGCTCGTCGTGACAACATGAAAGCGCAGTGGACGCCATGGCATGGGCGTGTGTTATGGCAAGGGCATTCGTGGCGGCGTAGATTCCTGTGTGAAGCGGTACCTCTGATGTGGGGGCGAGGTCGCCGTCCACGACCATGCCACCCAGGTCGATGACGGTGATCATCTCTGCCGTCACCGTCCCGAGGTCAGACCCCGTAGGAGTCACCGCGATCAGGTCTCCCTGACGGGCGGAGATGTTACCCGCCGTGCCGATGACGAGGCCCTTTTCGGCCAGATAGCGGCTCGCGCCTGCCACGGCCTCTCGTTCAGCTGCCAAGAGCAGTTCGCTCATTCCTCGTTCCCTTTCATCTCGCGCCTCAATGTTGCAAGGACCGCCCTGACCTTTGCGTCCAGCGAGGGGGGGAAGTCGCCGGCGATTTCAGACGACCCAGCTTGCAGCACCATCACGATGTCCCTGTTGTTGCTGACGAATTGTGGTGCAGCCATTCCGACCTCCCTTCGAACGTGACGGGAAGTGTCCCACGTCGGTCATGGGGTTGCCATTACGGACCTTCACCAGGCGCAGTGGATGCCGTATGAGGGCGGTCCGCATCGAAGGCGTCCCGCTCAGTACTCGCGGGCGCTGCTTGGCGGACTGGCCACCGCGGCTCCCCTCACATGGAGGCTGAGGAGACCTCGATCTGTGGTGATCGCATGAGCGTCTGTAGAACCACGCAATATCGCTCCGTCGTCTCGACAAGGGCATTGAGTTCGTCTTCCGACGCGGAACTCGAGAGGTCGAACGACAGCCGGATCGACGTGAACCCAACGGCGACATTTCGATCGACACCCAATGTTCCACGAAAGTCGAGGTCACCCTCCGCACGGACGAGGCCGTCGACCTCAACCCCCCGGTTGGTAGCCACGGATCGAAGCGTCACGCCAGCGCAAGCCACCAGCGCCTGGAGCAGCATGTCTCCAGAACAGGCAAAGGTGCCATCGCCCCCTGTCGCCGGGTGAAGACCGGCCTCGACTACTGCTCGACCAGTCGCCACGGAACAGCTCACCTCTTCGTTCCCAAGGCGGCCCTCTGCCTCCAAGGTGATCCTCGCTGCCGTCGGGTCGTCGCGATAGCGAGCCTTCAGCGGGGCCTGGAGTTCCTTCAGTTCCTCAGGATCCACGTGTGCCTCCTGTGGTCGGTGGAAGACGCCGATGACGCTGCGTCAAGTTCCGAAGTTGGTGGGGAGTTGCGACTCTGGTCCTTGCCAAGGTCCGCGCCGTGGGTTCGAATCTCGTCGTCCGCTCCGGAGAAGGTCCAGGCAGCGACTCAACAAGGGTGCATGGGCATAGCCGACTTCGGCGAGCTCTGCCCCGTTGTGCGACCATGAAGGCGTAAGGGTAAGACGGAGGCGGAGAGGTGTCCACGGCTGGTCGGCTGAGGTTCTACCAACAGCTCGCACATCCTGGAGCCGTCCTGTCTTTGGCACTGCTGGCGCTGTTGCCGATGGTGGCGGTGGGGAGCCTGAGGTCACCCAGCAGGACCAGCGCTTTCATCGCGTCGATCGACACGATGAAGGTCAGTCGGGATACGGCAACGCACCCCGAGACAGCCAGCCAGATTGCCCAAGCAGTCGATCTTTGTGCATCGCTCAATACGACGTACATCACCGTCGACACGAACTGGGAGTATCCCGCCTACATGAAGGAATGGATTGATGCCATCCGGGCGGCGGGGAAACACGTGTGGTTCCGAACCCAACCGAACCAATGGCACGACGACAACGGAGCGACGGGCATCATGAGTCCGTCGCAATTCGAATCGGCCGAGCGATCGTTCATCGATGCTCATCCGGGTTTCTTTCGAGCCGGGGACATCTTCGACCCGATATCAGAGCCCGAGGATGGCCTGTACTGGAACGCGACATTCCCGTCGGGCTGGAGTTGGCGGCATGCGCCCAATACCTACACCAATCAGTTCAACCGGTTCATCCTGCAGACGACGGAGATCGCAAACCGGGCTCTGAAGGCCAATGGAGTGAGGGGGGTCATCACGAACATCCGATCAGTCAGTGGGTGGTGGGCAGCCAGCCCGAAGTCTCTCTACAACCGCACTGTCGATCGGCTCGGAAACGTCACTTTCGACAGCTATCCAGAAGGGACACTGACCGACCCAACCGCAGCCGCCCATGCGCGGCTGAGTGAACTCGCGGCCATCCATGCCGCCCGACCAGACGTTCCCGTCATTGTCGGAGAGATGGGATACAGCGACGGGCTACCCGTCAGCGATGCGCAGCAGGAATCCGTCATCGCAGAGGAGCTGACCGGAATACGCACCCTTGGCTATGTAGCCGGCCTCAACTACTGGGTGGGCCCCGGGACATCGACCTCCGGTGGGTATACGCACATCTTCGCCGGTCGTGCTGGAGCTTGGACGCTACGCCCTGCCGCCAACGATCTGGCCTCATTCTTCCGGTCCTACCTCTCTGAGAAGCGGACGTACGGACTGGCCGGCCCGGTCTCGGCGAGACACCGGGAACGAGGTTGATACACGCCACGTCACCGGGTCACGCGACCTGTCGAGCCGCTGAGCAGGACGAAAGGGAACGTCTCTAGCGCCGTGGGGCCTGAGGCCTCGTCCGACAAGACCGTGCCCCCGGCTGGCATTCCGAGGACGGTGCTCGACACGCCGTGTATGGCCCGACGGTTCCCGATGGGGGTCCTTCGGCCCTGCCGTCGACGACCCTGAGGTGTCACCCTGGAACCAAGGAAATGTGAGGGACGATGGCGGCCGTGGCCCCCGTCTCCCTGCTCTACGGGGAGCGCGTCGGGTGGGTCTGGCGTTCGTGGGGGTCAGCGAACGTCGCTCGCGGAGGAGGACTTCTGATGGAGAAGATGAAAGGAGTCGCTAGCGAGTTCTTGGCCCAGAGGAGGGTGGCGGTAACCGGTGTGTCACGAACCCCCGGCAATCACGGCAGCAACGTCGTCTACAAACGCCTCCGAGAGCGGGGATACGAGGTCTTTGCAGTCAATCCTCATGCCGACGAAGTCGAAGGCGATCGCTCTTACCACGATCTGAAGTCGATTCCCGACGGGGTGGATTGGGTCGTGATCGGCACCAAGCCCGAGACCGCAGATGCCACGATGCACGAGTGTGCCGAGCTCGGAATCAAGCGCGTCTGGATGCACCGGGCCTTCGGCGCGGGCAGCGTCTCGAAGTCGGCTGCGGATTTCGGCCGCCAGCAAGGCATCAAGGTGATCGACGGGGGTTGCCCGTGCATGTTCGATCCCACGGCCGATCCTGGACACAAGGTCATGCGCGTGATGTTCACGCTGACAGGCAAGGTGCCGACGCGGGTGTAGTCCGGCCGAGGGGAGCCGTGGTGCGTTGTCCGCCAAAGGGCGGTGACAGCGGGCCGGCACGTGCTCTCAAGTCCGCCCAAGGAGCGTTCGAGATGGCCGATGTCGCAAGGCCGACGTTGCGGGACCTGCTCGCGGAGATCCGTGACGTCACCCACGATCTGCCGTCCTTCTTGACCGCCCCGTTCTTCAGAAGACGGCACCTCCATTGGGGGGCCACGCCCGCCGAAGTCGACAGCTCCCTTCCCGGTGACGCGCTCCTGTCGGACGCCCAGTTCAAAGCGACCAGGGCGATCACCATCGACGTCCCGCCTGCAGACGTAGGGCCGTGGCTCGTGCAGGTCGGCTGTCTGCGCGCCGGCTGGTACAGCAACGACCTGCTGGACAACCTCGGCCATCCCAGCGCCACCACCGTCGTGCCCGACCTGCAGGGGCTCGAGGTCGGCCAGTGGGTGCCGATGTCCCCCTCGGGGGCGCCCTCCCTCAAGACCGCCTTCAAGGTCCACTCGTTTCGAGTCGGCGAGTGGTTGCTCTGGAGCAAGCCGGACAGTACATGGGCGTGGCAGCTCACTCCCACCGACGACAACGGCACCCGCCTCGTAACCCGCATCTGTGCCGTCTACGACTGGCGACACCCGCTGACGGCTGTCCTTGGCGTGCTGCTGATGGAGTTCGGCGACTTCGCCATGTGCCGAAGAATGCTCGGTGGCATCAAGGCGCGAGCCGAATCGCTCAGCCCGGATTGTCGGCGCGTAGAGGCCTCACCTTGCGCCTAGCCGGGATCGGCGGGTGCCACGAGGGCCCCTTGGCCTACAATCGGGCACCGCGATCAGAGGAGAGTGGTCCATATGACCGTTCGGATTCATACCAACCTTGCCGGTGTCACCGAAGAAGAATTCGTTGCCGTGCACAAGCACGTTACGACCGGCGGACCGCCGAAAGGCCTCATATTCCACTCGTCGGGTCCGGTCGACGGCGGTTGGTGTGTGGTCGACTTCTGGGAATCGCGTCAGGACTATGACGCAGCTCTGCCTCGGGTTCAACAGGGAATAGCAGCGTCTGGCGTGACAATGCAGGGGCCCCCGGTCATCGAGGAGTTCCCGGTCTACGAGACGATCCAGCCGTAGCGAGGAGCGTCTCCCACAGACACATTGCCCGATCCCGGACGGTCAGGCTTGATCCGGCTCTGTTGATGTTCCGCACTCCTCCCGGCGTTCGCAGAGGGGGTGTGACGTGTCCCAGGAGGTCGGGAATCCGTGAGATGGCTGGGCATCCCGTACGGACTCGGGCACGTCCCGGGAGGGGAGTCGATCCCTTCCGTTCCTCGCGGCCCGATGAGGGAACCCCGAAGCCGATGAGGGAAGCCTGCGACGTACGCTGCGCCCATGGCGAGGACCCCCGGCGTGCGGTCGCGGACCACCAGGGTCGCAACGTGGGTCACGCTCGTGCTCGTCGCCGGCCTCGGCACAGAGATCGGGCTGGCGGTGACTCAGGCTCCGACGGTGCGAGCCCCCGGTCCCGATCAGCTCCTCCAGGAGGCCTTGAGGGCTGGCGCGGCTGCCCCAGGCTTCCACTACCGGGCCGTGTGGAGCGCCGACGGCTTTTCGCAGATCGTCGTGGGTGACGCCCGGCCCTCCTCGGGCACGGAATCCGTCTCTGTGGGTGATGACCGATTTACCGTGGTGTCCACAGGGCAGGTGGAATACTTCCAAGGCGATGCCGCCGCATTACGCGACCAACTCGGACTTTCGGCGACGAAGGCATCGGCGACCGCAGGCAAATGGCTCTCACTCCGGCAGTCCGACGGTCCGTACCCATCGGTCGGAGACGGAGTGACGACGTCGGCGGCGCTGGCTCAGGTCTTGATCGCTCCATTTGCCACTTCGCCGATAGGCCGGACACGCGGAGTGCTGGTGTCGCGAATCGAGGGCCGCATCCCTCACGGCAGGTCCGTGACAGGCTCGGCGCGGCTCGACCTGATGTCGCGCTCGAAGCTCCCCTCGGCATATGCCGCCCATGGATCGGACGACGGGCAGCCGTGGTCGAGCACCATTTCCTTTTCTGGTTGGGGCGACAACAGTGCGATCATGGCTCCAGCGGGGGCGATCCCGTTCTCGTCGCTACCAGGATCGGCGTCCGCGTCGCGGAGTGCACCGCTGATGTGATCGACCCAGACGCAGGGTGTGCTCGGGTTCAAGGCGCCGGGGTCGTTGTGGTCACTGCCCGTTGCTCTCGTCCGCAGTATTCGCTGCAGCGAGAACGTGAGCGATCTCGTTGTTCAGAGCCCTTGCCGCCGGTGTCGTCGCTCGACCACCTTCTACCTCCGGACGCCACTTCTTTGCAGTCGAGGCAGCTGCCAGAAGGAGTTCGGCCTTGTTCGCTGGGCACTTCTGCGGGTAACACGCGCTGCCCGTGAGGTAGGCCTCCCAGAAGTCGTGGAGCAACGCTTCTTGGGATCGCAGGAGTGAATCCGGGCATGCCGTGTCGTGTGGCGCCTTTATACAGAAAGCCGTCGTCTGAGCGGTACCGGAATTGGGACCGTTCTTCCCGCTCACGACGGCCACTGAGATGATGATGATGACCACGACGATGACCGCGGTGACGAGCACCCACCAGTTCCTCGGCAATGCACCAAGCGTCCAGGAGGGCCGAGACCGCCCGGCAGGGCCGGCGGGGACTTTGGTCGCGGGCACCGGCGTCGGCGGTGCAGGTTGATCGTTCGGGTATTGCTGGGGTGGATTCCGCTTCTTCCGGTCTCCCTCCGACCGCCCGGGTCCTCGGGATGATCCGTTGTCCGGAGGAGCTGCAGGTGTCGAAGTTGCTTGGGTGGCCGCTCTGGTGGGTACCGCCGTCGCCGTTGTGACCGAGGCCGGCGGTTCGTCGTACGAACCGACGCCACTGTCTCTTACCAGGGGAGTCGGCTGGCCCTGTTTGAAGAACCGCTCCTCATGTGTCCCGAATGGGTCGGGGTGCCAGCCCTCCAGGTCCATGTGTTTCCCTTGGTTCCGCCTTCCAAGTCCCGAAGCCCCGTTCTACACCTAGCCGGTCGACAGGGTCGTCATCAGTTGTGACGAAAGCATCGAAACACCGCTTCACGCCTTTCCGCGGACCGGTCGGGACGGGTCCCGCCCACGTCAGCCCGGGCCCTTCCGGGCCCGCTGACCCAGAGGCGCCCGACGATCCACGACCGTTCCGGTCCACGGTCGTCGAGTCGGGGCAACCCGGTGGTCCCGATAGTGTGGCCCCACCCCCCGGGGCGAGATCCGTCGGCCTGGGCGGACGTGGTGGGATGGCCGCGGAGCGAGGGTGGCACAGTGACCGTGTACGGACCCGACATCTACACCGAGCCTGACGGCGATCCCGACACGTTGGCGAATCTCGGGCCTCTGCGCCCGATGGCCGGTGTGTGGGAGGGGACCAAGGGCTCCGACCAGCATCCCGTCGTCGAGGGGACCGAGGAGAACACCTTCGTCGAGCACTACGAATTGCACCCGATCGACCGCCAGACCAACGGTCCCCAGCTCTTCTACGGCCTGAGGTACCACACCCACATCACCAAGCCCGGTGAGGCGGAGACCTTCCACGACCAAGTGGGGTACTGGCTCTTCGAGCCCGCCGCCGGGGCGGTGACCCTCACGCTCGGGATCCCTCGTGCCCAGGTGCTCCTGGCTTCGGGTCCCGCTGCCCCCGACGCCACCGAGTTCGAGCTCACGGCGACGGTTGGTTCCGAGGTCCACGGCATCTTGTCCAACCCCTTCCTTGACGAGGCGTTCCGCACTCTCAGCTACCGGATCCACGTGACGGTCAACGGTGACGGGACGTGGTCCTACGAAGAGGAAGGGGTGCTGCAGATCCCCGGTCGGGACGAACCGTTCAGCCACATCGACCGCAACACGCTGACGAGGATCGGTCCACCCGAGCTCAACCCGCTGGCCGCGTCGGCCCGGAAGCCGGGCGGAGCCTTGGAAGGCACAGGCAGCCTCGGTATCGGCTCGTTGCGGGCAACCGGGCCGCTGTTGTGAGCGGTGGTCGCTTCCCGCTGAAGTCCCTGTCCGACATGGCCCGGTACCGCAACATGCGCCCCATGTGACATGAAGGCGAAGCGCACACGCTCGGGGCGGCGAAACGGCGAGTCGGTACGATCTCTGATCGTCCTCCGTTGTCGCGTCACCATGGGGATCTAGGGCCGATGGCCCGCTTCGGCATCGTCCCCGAGCGCTCCCAGGTGTGGATAGAGGCCCGGTCCAGTGTCCATCCCATCCACTCCGGCACCGACGGTCTCGAAGGGTTCATCGAGATCGAGCTCGACCCGGACGGATCAGTGGATCTGAGCACGAAGCCCGTCGGGAAGCTGTCGCTGGCGGTATCGCGTCTGAAGTCGGACAACCGTATGGAGGAGCACGAGATGCACAAGCGCATCGAAGCGCGAAAGTACCCCACCATCGACGGAGTCCTCACGAGTCTGGAACCAAGCGGGGCGGACGGGACCTACAAGGTGAGTGGAGAGATCGCCTTCAGGGGTGTGACCCGTCATCACGAGGACGAGATGACGATCCGTGCCCTGGACGACCAGACGATCAGGCTCGCCGGGGAGTCGCGCTTCGACGTTCGGGAATACGGGATGGAGCCACCGCGAGTGCTGATGTTGAAGGTCCAGCCCGAAGTGACCGTGCGCGTGGAGATCGTCGCCGCGAAGGAGGCATAGTCGTGCACGAGCTCGTCTCCATCAAGTCCATGCCGACGCCTTCGACCGCTCATTCGTCCTTGCCGTCATGGGGACCGTCGCCGTGAACGCCGCCGTGGAATCGGTGCTCGTCCCGATGGTTGCGCACTGCCTCGGATGCGAGGGGGACTGGCAGTGCGAGGACGTGCCCGTGGCCTGTCCGGCTTGCGGTTCGCTAGACATGGACCTCGGAGGGGGCGATGAGCTCTTGCTCGAGTCGATCGAGTATCGAGGGTGAGGAGGCCACCGACATGTGCCTAGGCATTCCCGGCCAGCTGGTCGAGTTCGTGGACGCCGATGAGCACCTGGCCCGGGTCGACGTGTCCGGGGTGACCCGCATCATCAGCATCGGGTTGCTCGAGGACGAGCACCTGGAGCCCGGCAATTGGGTCCTCGTCCACGTCGGGTTCGCCATGTCGAAGATCGACGAGGAGGAGGCCAACCTCGCTCTCGCCTCCCTGCAGCTCATGGGAAGGGCCTACGGCGAGGAGCTCGAGGCGTTCCGGTCGTCGAAGATCACGAGCGATACAGGAGGAGGATGAGATGGGGACCATCATCGCTGTGGTCATCTGCACCTCGGACGAGGTCAAAGGCCTCGTGGCGGGCGGGTTCTCGCCCGGTCGCGGTTCCGTGCGCCGGGGCAGTGACATCTCCGCGGGGACCGCGGGGGATTCCGTGGCCCGTTCCCGGCTGCACTCCGCCGCGTAGGCCCGCCCATGCGATTCGTCGAGGAGTACCGCGATCCGGTGGCGGCGCGTGCTCTGCTCGCGCAGATCACGGCGCTGGCCGGCGACGACGAATTCAAGTTCATGGAGGTGTGCGGGGGCCACACCCACACCATCTACCGCCACGGCATCGAGCACGTCCTCCCGGCGTCTGTGGAATTGGTGCACGGGCCGGGGTGTCCGGTGTGTGTCATCCCCATGGGACGTGTGGACGACGCCATCTCGGTGGCGAAGGAGCCGGGGGTGACCTTCACGTCCTTCGGCGACATGATGCGGGTCCCCGGCAGCCGGGGCAACCTCCTGAAGGCCAAGGCCGAAGGGGCCGATGTCCGCCTCGTCTACTCGCCACTGGACGCCCTGCGCATCGCCATGGAGAGTCCCGACCGGCAGGTGGTGTTCTTCGCCGTGGGATTCGAGACCACGGCTCCGTCGACCGCGCTCACCCTCCTTCAGGCCAGGGCCCGCCAGGTGGACAACTTCAGCGTGTTCTCCAATCACGTCACGATCGTGCCGCCGCTGCGCGCCATCCTCGAGTCGCCCGACCTCCGCCTGGACGGTTTCCTCGGCCCCGGGCACGTGTCCACCGTCGTGGGTCAGCGGCCGTACCGGTTCGTGCCGTCCCGGTACGGGAAGCCTCTCGTGACGGCGGGGTTCGAACCGCTCGACATCCTGCACGCCATCGCCATGCTGCTCACCCAGATCCGCGAAGGCCGGTGCGAGGTCGAGAACCAGTACTCCCGGGTGGTGCGCGAGGACGGCAATCCGAGGGCCCTGGCTGTCCTGGACGAGGTCTTCGAGCTCCGGCCGCATTTCGAGTGGCGGGGGCTGGGCTTCATCTCCCAGAGCGCGCTGAAGCTGCGCCCGGAATTCGCCCCGTTCGATGCCGAGGTGCGATACCCCATCCCCGGGGTGCGGGTGGCGGATCCCAAGGCGTGCCAGTGCGGCGAGGTGTTGAAGGGCGTCATCAAGCCATGGGAGTGCAAGGTGTTCGGAACCGCCTGCACCCCAGAGACGCCGATCGGCACCTGTATGGTCTCCTCCGAAGGTGCCTGTGCCGCCTACTACAACTTCGGACGGATGCACCGGGAGGCAGCGGTGACCCTGGGTCGCGGGAGTGTGCTGGGCGCATGAGCACGTTGGCCGTCTCGGACCCGACCCTGCGTCATCGGATCCGAGTCGCAGGCGTGGTCCAGGGGGTCGGGTTCAGGCCGTTCGTGCACCGTTTGGCGACCGAGCTCGGGTTGGCAGGTTGTGTCGGCAACGACACCGAGGGGGTCTTCGTCGAGGTCGAGGGCGCTGCCACGCTGCTCGAGTCCTTCGAGGTCCGCCTGGTCCGCGACGCGCCGGCGCTGGCCCAGATCCGCCACGTCCGGTCCACGACCATCCCGGCCCGGGAGGAACAGGGCTTCGCCATCGTCGAGAGCCACGCGCAGGGCGCGGTCCGGACCTCGGTGGCCCCCGACGTGGCCGTGTGCGGGGACTGCCTGGCCGAGCTGCTCGACCCCGATGACCGGCGCTTCCGGTACCCATTCATCAACTGCACGAATTGCGGTCCCCGGTTCACCATCACCACCACCCTTCCCTACGATCGGCCCAACACGACCATGCGCGGCTTCGCCCTGTGCGACGAGTGCGCCCGCGAATACCACGATCCGACGAACCGGCGCTTCCACGCCCAGCCGGTGGCCTGTGCCGACTGCGGCCCGCGGTTGTGGTTCGAGGGCCCGACCGGCACTGTGGACGAGGCCGGCGCGGCGCTGGCCGCCGCCCAGGAGGCGCTCACCGGTGGTGGGATCGTGGCCGTGAAGGGTCTGGGCGGGTACCACCTGGCCTGCGACGCCACCTCGGCCGCCGCCGTCGACGAGCTGCGTCGCCGCAAGGATCGGCCCCACAAACCCTTGGCCGTGATGGTCCGGGACCTCGACGGCGCCCGGAGGTTGGCGTTCACCGACGAGCACGAGTCGTCGCTGCTGCTCAGCGCGCAAGCGCCCATCGTGTTGCTGCACCGGCGTCCCGACAGCCCGCTGGCGCCCAACGTGGCGCCCCTCAGCCCCCACGTGGGGGTCGTCCTCCCGTACACGCCGCTGCATCATCTGCTCTTCCGGTCCGTTCCCGCCCACCCGGGCCCGGTGCCCGACGTCCTCGTCATGACGAGCGGCAACCTGAGCGACGAGCCGCTGTGTTACGAGGACGAGGACGCTCGTCGCCGCTTGGGCGGCATCGCCGACGCCTGGTTGGTCCACGACCGGCCCATCCACGTACCGTGCGACGATTCGGTGGTCCGGGCCCAAGGTGGCCAGGAGCTGCCCATCCGCAGGTCGCGGGGGTACGCGCCCCTCCCGGTGCGCCTGCCCTTCGAGGCGGTGCCGGTGCTCGCCACGGGGGGGGAGCTCAAGAACACGTTCTGCCTCGCCACGGGACGAGAAGCCTGGATGAGCCAGCACATCGGGGACATGGGCAGCGTCGAGACGCTTTCGGCCTTCGAGCGTTCCACCCGGCAGTTCGCCGATGTCCACGGCGTCGAGGTCCGTCGTCTGGTGGCCGACCTCCACCCGGGGTACCAGACGCGCCGGTGGGCCCAACAGCAGGCGGTGCAGGGGGTCGAGCTCGTGCAGCACCACCATGCCCACATCGCTGCGGTCATGGTGGAACACGCCGTGGGTGTCGACGAGCGCGTGATCGGCTTCGCCTTCGACGGCACCGGTTACGGCACCGACGCGGCCATCTGGGGTGGGGAGGTGCTCCTGGCCGGCTATGGCGCCTTCGAACGACTCGCCCATCTGCGCTACGTGTTGATGCCCGGCGGCGACAGCACCGTCCGCAGGCCCTATCGCAGCGCCCTGGCCCATCTGTTCGCGGCTGGGATCCCGTGGACGGGGGACCTGGCGCCGGTCCGGACGGCCACGGCCGAGGAACGGGCCGTGGTGGAGCGCCAGCTCCAGCGAGGCCTCTACTGCGTGCGCAGCTCGAGCATGGGCCGGCTCTTCGACGCCGTCAGCTCCCTTCTCGGAGTGCGCCACACCGTCTCGTACGAGGCCCAGGCCGCCATCGAGCTCGAGACGATGGCGGCTGCCCATCTCGACGAGGCCCGTCGCTACCGTTTCGAGGTGAGGGGCGACGAGATCGATGCCGCCCCGGTGTTGTGCTCCCTCGTCGCCGACCGGCGCCGTGGCCATCCCGTGGGTGCCATGGCGGCGGGGTTCCACCTCGCCCTGGCCCGTGTGGTGGGCGACGTGGCCGACCGGATCAGGGCGGACACCGGTATCGATCAGGTCGCGCTCAGCGGGGGAGTGTTCCAAAACATCCTCCTCGTGGACCTGGTGCGCACCGAGCTGTCGGCCCGTCGCCTGCAGACGCTCACACACCGGGCCGTGCCCCCCAACGACGGGGGACTGGCTCTGGGCCAGGTCGCAGTGGCGAGCCATCGGGCTCTGAGGGGGCATGATGGAAGCTGAGGACGCACAGCGATCGGTCGAGGACGCTTCGACGGCGCTCGAGCTCGCCTCGGCCTCACTGACGCTGGCCCGCCGGTTCGCGGCCGGAGCGGTGATGTGGTGCGTGGCGCCGCAGTGGCCGGCACACGGCCGACATGTGGCGGTCGAGTTCGTCCACCCGGTCGTCGTGGGCAAGCGGGCGCTCCCTGCCGTGCACCTCGGGGGACCCGACCTCCGCGGCGCGCTGCGCCTCCTGTCGCGCCCCGGTGACGTGCTCCTGGCCGTGAGCTCGGCCGACGACCACGGCACGGTCGACTTGTTGCGGCGATCCGAGGCCTGGGGCCTGACCCGGCTGTGGCTGGGGGCGGGCGCCCCCCCGGCATCGGGGCTCGCCGAGCACGTGGCCTGGCGTCAGACCCCCGACGCGGCCTACTCCGGTGACATCGTGCTCCTGTACCACCTGCTGTGGGAACTGACCCACGTGGTGTTCGAGCACCCCGGGCTCGTCGACGCCGAGCCGGAATGCACGGAGCAGGTGTGTGTGACCTGCGCCGACGAGGGGCGGGTGGCCGAGGTCCGGACGGTGCGCGCCGACGGAACCGCCGAAGTTGTCGTGGGCGGGGTTACCGAGACCCTCGACGTCAGCTTGGTGGCGCCGGTGCTGCCCGGGGACCTGGTCCTGGCACACGCCGGGGTGGCGATCACCACGCTTTCGGGGACGGGGCCGTGACCAGGGACCCGACCGGCTTCCTCTACCCGTTCATCGAGTCCGAGGAGCGCGACGCCCCGGCCCTGGTGCACGACCTGGCCGCCTCGGCCCAGGCGAAGATGGCCGACAGCAGGGCGCTGCGGAGCGCCACGCTCGAGCGCTGCGAAGCACGCGTGGTGCAGGCGGGCCAGGCCGTGGCGCAACGTCTGGGTGGTGGCGGTCGGCTCCTGTGCTTCGGCAACGGGGGCAGTGCCACGGACGCCGAGGGCGCGGTGGCGCTGTTCCGGAATCCGCCCGCGGGCCGCCCCCTGCCGGCGATGTCGCTCGTGGACGACACGGCGGTGCTCAGCGCCCTGGCCAACGACGTGGGCTTCGAGCTGGCCTTCTCACGGCAGATCATCGCCTACGGCCACGCCGAGGACGTCGTCGTCGGGTTCTCGACCAGCGGGGACTCGGTCAACGTCCTACGGGCCTTGGAGGAGGCGGCGCGCCGAGGGATCCTCACCGTCGGGTTGTGCGGATACGACGGCGGGGCGATAGCGGTGAGCGATGCCGTCGAGTACTGCCTGGTGGTGCAGTCGGACAGCGTCCACCGCGTCCAGGAGACGCAAAGCGCCCTGCTGATGCAGCTGTGGGCCACGGTGCAACGGTGCATGGACGAAGGGATCAGCGCGTGACCGACCTGGTACAGAACCTGGCCGCTTCGGGCCGAGAGGCGGCGGTCTTCGAGCGCATCGAAGCGTTCCGCCGGAGGCGGCCCCGCCTGCTCGACGAGGTTGTCACACTCGCGCACGGGGCCGGCGGCAAGGCCTCGGCGGCGTTGCTGGACGCCGTCTTCATGCCCGCGTTCTCCAACGAGCTCCTGCGCATGTCAACCGACGCTGCCGTCCTCACGCTCCCCTCGGGTGAGCGCCTGGCGTTCAGCACGGATTCGTTCGTCGTCAAGCCGCTGCGGTTCCCCGGCGGCTCAGCCGGCCATCTCGCCGTGCACGGCACCATCAACGACTTGGCCATGATGGGCGGCAGGCCCCTGGCCCTGTCGGCCGCCTTCGTCTTGGAGGAGGGCTTCCCGATCGACTCGCTGCGGGAGATCGTCGCCGACATGGCCGACGCGGCCGCGGCCGCCGGGATCGACATCGTGACGGGCGACACCAAGGTCGTCGAGCACGGCGCCGCCGACGGCATGTACATCTCCACCTCCGGTGTCGCCGCCATCCCTGCCGGGCGCCAGCTTTCGGCGGCGAAGGTTGCCGAAGGGGATGCCGTGATCTCGTCGGGGACCATCGGTGACCACGGCACCGCGGTCATGCTCGCCCGCGGAGACCTCGCACTCGAGGCCGACATCGTCTCGGACACCGCCCCTCTCCACGAGCTCATGGAGTGCCTGTTGGCGGCGGCGCCGTCGACCCGGTGGCTCCGCGACGCCACCCGCGGCGGGGTCGGCACGGTCTGCAACGAACTGGTCCGGGATTGCAACCTCACGGTCGTGCTGGACGAGGCGGCGCTTCCCGTCCGGCCACCGGTGGCGGCGGCGTGCGAGCTGCTCGGCATCGACCTCCTCTACGTGGCCAACGAGGGGAAGTTCGTCGCCGTCGTCCCGGCCGGGGAAGCAGCCGACGCGCTCGGTGCGCTTCGGGACCACCCCTTGGGGCGTGGCGCGGTGCAGATCGGCGAGATTCGAGCCGAGCCGCCCGGTCTGGTCGTGCTCGTCACCGCATTCGGCGGTACCCGCATCGTGGACATGCTCGTGGGCGACCCGCTGCCGCGTATCTGCTGAGGGCGGAGATCTCCAGGAGCCGAGCCTCAGGGATTCTCGGCACAGGCGTCGGGTCCTGTCGCGGCACGTAGTCGCCGCAGACCCAGCACCGGGAACAACAGCACCGACAACATGCCGGCCCCCACGAGGGCAGCTGCGTTCTCGGGAAGCATCTTGCCCTCGGCGGTCCCGATCGTGGTGATGACCACGATGAGGGGAAGCCCGGTGCCCGAGAAGAGGGCGAGTGGCACGCGCTCGGCACGGGAGAGGACGTGGCGGTACACCAGGAGGACGGGCGCCCCGCGGACCACGAGCAGGAGGACCAGGAACAGCACCAGGCGGAGCAGCGCACTGGGTCGGGAGACGAGGATGTGCAAGTCGAATTGGGTCCCGCTCACGATGAAGAAGATGGGGATGAGAAAACCGAACCCGATGGCCTCCAGCTTGCCCTGGATGATCTTGTTGTCCTCGCTGTTCCCGCCGTTGGTGAACAGCCGGACCACGATTCCCGCCGCGAAGGCCCCCAAGAGGACGTCGAGCTCCAGCTCGAAGGCGAGGTAGACGAGTAGGAGCACGAGCAGGACCGCGACGCGCACCGGGAGCTGCGCGCTGGAGTCGAGGTGCCGCCGGAGGAGCGCCACGACCTTGGGGGGATGGGCACGGGTGGCGAGCATCGCGGTGACGGTCGCCACCACCACGAAGGACACCAGCAACAAGCTGCTGACCACGGGATCCTTGTGGGTCAGGAGGACCGCCACCAACACGATGGGCCCGAACTCACCGACCGTCCCGATGCCCAGCAGATAGGCCCCGAATGGCGTGGCGAGCACCCCCGCGTCGCTGACGACGGGCAGCAGGGTGCCCAGCGCCGTGGTGGTGAGGGCGAGACCCACGATGAGGGTGTCGAGTGCCAGTCCGGTCGACACCAGGGCGAAGGCCACACCGAGCGCCAGAACGACAGACAGCAGCCAACTGACCGCAGCCAATCTGAGCGGCTGCCCCTTGACCCGGTTGAGCTCCAGGTCGAAGCCGGCCAGGAACATGAGGAACGTGAGCCCCATGTCCGACAGCCCTGTCACCAAGGTGTTGGGGTGGGCCAGCTTGAACACGTATGGGCCCATGAGGATCCCCAACCCGAGCTCGATCACCACCGAGGGCACACGGAGTGCCCTGGTTTGCTTCGGAGAGAATCGGCGCGAGCACCGCCGCCACGCCGATGAGGGCGAGAGTCGGGAGCGCAGCCTGGATCATCGAGTTCCTTCGCCGCTCTCGATCGGCGATCGTGATGGCCCGTCACCGAGGTCGCGCCGACCGTCGGACATGGTCGACATGCTATGGCCTCTGGTCATCCCCAGCGCGTTTCTGGCGCGACCTCGTCCGCCACGACTGCGGTGGACCGCGCCGGCGACGTTCTTCTCGCCACTGGGAAGGCGGTCGCTGAGGTCCCCCGTTAAGCGGTCAGGTATTGCGTCGGGGGAAGGGGAGCCGAATCATGAGCTCACCGGGGAGCCGGGATGTCGTACGTCACGAGCGAGCGCGCCGGGATCGTGGTGCTGAAGGAATCCCCTCTGACCTTGATGGTCTTCTGCTTGGCGGTGTCGTGGGACGCATCGGTGAGATAGGGCTTCGCCGCCGCATTGCTCGAGATCCCCGTGCCCGAGAGCGAGAAGCTCACCGTCACGGGGCTCGTGGCCGTGTTGAGCGCCACCACGGCGATGGAGCCGTTGGTGTTCTTGAAACCGGTGAGCTCCAGGTTGCTGTCGGTGGTGGTCGCCGCGATGCGCACGGCTCCCGGTCGGACGAACCGGCTGTAGTTGGCGAATGCCCACAGCCGGCCCGACGGCGTGACGGTGGATCCGCTCATCTGGATCAGACTCTCGTTGTCGCTGTACAGGCCGGAGGAGTCTGCGCCGTACCAGTACAGGAATGCGCTCAGGTTGGCCGCTGTCAATCCGGTGTAGATGTTCTGTGCCCATGTGAGCCCCGAGGCGTCGGTGCCGTCGTCCCAGGACGGATCCCAGGTGTCGAACGTGGACCACTCGGTTTCCCACGCCGGGCCCGTCCATCCGGGCAGCGGCGATGCCGGCGCGGCCGTGTAGCCGTGACTGGTGAAGACCTTTACGTAGGAACTGGCCACGGAGTCTGCTTCGATGGCGCTCGAGTAGGGCGCGGCGAGGTCCCAACCTATCGTGGCGCAGCACTCGAGCTGGGTCGACAGCCCGGAAGCGGCCAACGTCGGGCCGAGGACGTCGGCGAAGGTCGCGGTTTGGGCAGGTGTCAGAACCATGCCTGAGTAGTCGGGTGCGTAGCTGGCTTCGTTCTCGAAGCCGATGTACTGAAGCTTGATCCCGTCGGCGGCGTAGTCCTTGGCGTATTGCACCAGGTAGTTGGCGTATGCCTGTTGCCAGTCCCCGCTGGCGCAGCTGGCACCGGGCACGCCGCACAACGTGCCGCCGTTGACGTCGGAGCCATTGGTCTTCATGAACGGTGGCGCCGACCATGCGTCGGCGAAGAACTGGTTCACGCCGTACTTGTGTTGGATGGTGCTTGCCAGCGATTCCTGGCCGGCATCGTTTCCGAGCGCCCGGTAGACGGGGGGAGCGGTGGGACTGGAGGGGGCCGTGGGCTCGATGGAGCCGAACTCGCCCGTGGAGCCGATCATGTTGCGGAGGATGGTCAACCCGGCCCCGGTCTTGGTGCTGTACAGCAACTTGAGGACCTTGTTCTGGGTGCCGTGGGGGGCGCCCATGATGATTTCCGCCTCCAGGAAGGCTTCCGAAGAGCCGAAGCCGGTGATCCTCTGATACTGCGTGTTGCCGTTGACCGTGGCGCTGGCGGTGGAGTTCGCGCCCGCCGGGCTGGACTGGACCACACCGATGAGTGTGGACAACAGGGCCACCGCTGCAGCGGCGGCTGCAGCGCTCAAGGCGCGGGTGTGTCTCCGACGGCGCCGCATCGACAAAGCCATATCGCCTCCCTCGCAGACTCCACGACAGTGAGCCGATGCTCGGGGGATCATCGGCATTTGTGGGTCCCGCCCCTGCTCAGACCTACCCTAAGCCTCGCCGGCGCGGCCCGACATCCCGAAAATTGACGACGCATCTCCCGCTGCCGGCAGCAGGGGGGCGGCTCAGTGCCGAGTCAGCGCCTGATCGTCCACACGAAGCCGACCGCGGCGCTCGCGGAGCTGTCCGTCACCGTCACCGTGGTGTCGGAGCGGCCGTGCGCCAACGGGGTACCGGCGAGCAGCCCCGTCGCCGGGTTGATCCCCACGCCGGCGGGCAAGCCTGTTGCCGCGTAGTGCAGAGTCTGTCCCCGCAGGTCGAGGGCGCTGATCTGAAGAGCCACCGGTGTCCCGGTGGTGCCCTTCTGCTTGCCGGGGCTCATCGTCAAGATGAGTGCGTGGGCGTTCTCGCATCCACCTCTCTTGCCGCTGTCGTTGGCCCAGATCCCCTGCATGGCGAATGTCCCGGTGGCCAGGGGCACGTAGGTGGAACCGCCGGGCCCGCCCCCGACGAGGTTCTCGCACTTGTCGGCGACCTCGTTGCCGTGGATGTCTGTCCACCCCGACGGCGGGAAGGGGTCGGTCAGCACCTCGGCGTATTCATGGGTGACGGTCTCGTCGGCGCCGTCGAGAGCCCCGGGGTTGGTGAAGGAGCTGCACTCGGCACCCACGTCAGGAACGTAGGGCATGTTGGTGTACGGGACGTTGGGCCCGCTCACCGCGCCGATGGAAGGGTCTCCGGTGTTGTCGTGGTAGGCGCAGTACCCGAAGTTGGGATCGAGCCACTGATCGGGGTCGGTGCCGGTGGGTGAGACGATCACATACTGCGCGCCAGGGGGATTCGCGAAGTGGACGGCGGCGTTGGCCGCCTCCTGCGCGATCTGCGTCCCGGTGGCGGCCGCCAAGTTGGCCGAAATGTCCTCCCACACCCCCGCCAGGACAGTGCTGCTCGGATAGGCAACGTGGCCCGACGAAGGCGAGAGCGGACAGGTCTTCGTTCCCACTGCCACCCCTTGGCAGTACTGGGCGACGATGGCGCTCCACGGCTCGTTGTCGGTTCCCAACCCCTTGAAGAGGGCTTGGAGATTCTGGGCCAGGCCGTGGGGGTCGCCTGAAAACACCTGGTAGCCGCCTGCCCCCGTGCCCTGCGTGCCCCACCGGGATCCCCAGAACACGAGAAAGACCTTGGGTGACCCGGTGACGACGGTTCCGCCGTCGGAGCTCACGGGGCCCTTGACCGTACCGGCAGGGGCGCGCCCGTGCCGCGTCGTTCCCGTGCGGGGCCCGGCCGTGCTGTGGAGTGCTGCGCTCGAGGTGCGCAGCGGGACCGCACCGTGTCGGTAGGCGTGGCCGGCCGTGGGATCGGTGAGGGCGGGCTGGTTCTGCGAAGACCTCGCCGGGGTGGCGGCGGAGATGGCTCCACCCGTGGCGGTCACCAGTCCGGCCACCACGAGAGCGGCTCCGAATGCGAGGCTGGCGCGCCCACGCATCCCACGCCGGCAGCGGGCCCCCGAGCCCTGGTCGAACCGTCCCATGTCCCGCCCTCCGAACATCCGGCACCACCCGGGGCGGCCCCCTGTCGCCCCCTCGGTGCGGTGCTCCGAAACGACCCACTGTGCCGTACCGATGCCGCGCCGGCACCGACCGCCGGGATCGAAACACTATATGGTCCGGACCTCGAAGCAATTGTGCTGTCGCGTCCTGGCCGCGTGTGACCGGAACGAAGGGCGCCCGGCGCCGAGAAAGCGCCGTGACCTCGCCCTTGGACACCGCATCGAATCCCTGCCAAGGTGACGGAGGTGGGCCATGGAACGGCTCGGCACGCACGGCATCCGCACCGGGAGAACATGGTGTCACCGCCCCGGTCGCGTGGCGGGGCGAAGCATCGACGCCGGCGTTCGAGCCGACGGGTGGCGCTGGTCTCCGCGGGTGCCATGGGTCTCACGTTCGGACTGATCTCATTCTTTGTGTTGACTCCGGCCCCCGCCGAGCGATCAGCGCTCCCACACGAGCCGGTGACGTCGGTGACCTCGTCGCCTCCGGCGGATTCGGCGCCCACGTCGGCGCCGCCCGCTGTGAGCTCCTCGACCGCAGTCTCACCAGGCACGTCCGCACCCTCAGCGAAGCGACAGCCCCCGCCGACGCGGCCATCGCCAACCCGGGTCAAAGCGGCCACGGCTCCGAAGAGTGCTCCCGTCCCACCCCCCGCTCCCGCGGTGCCGCACATCATGGTCGTCATGATGGAGAACGAGAGCCAGGGCGAGCTCATCGGGAACTCCGAGGCTCCCAATACCAACGTCCTGGCCACTCAGTACGGCGTGGCGACCCAGTCGTATTCCATCGGGCACCCGTCACTACCGAACTACCTCGAATTGTTGTCCGGCACCAGCTCCGGGGTCACCGATGACGGAACGCCGTCCTCCGAGGCTATTGCGGCGAGCGTGCCGACGTTGGCCAATCAGCTCGAGAAGGCGGGGATCTCCTGGAAGGCGTACATGGAGTCCATGCCTTCGGCGGGGTACACGGGGGGAGACACCACCTGTTGTGGCGGGCAGTACTACCAGCACCACAACCCCTTCGTCTACTTCCCCGCGGTTGTCGCGATGCCGGATTTCGCCACGAACGTGGTGCCGTCGACGACCCTCGTCAGCGATCTCAACGCGACGGCACCTCCCGACTTCGTGTGGGTCACCCCCAACGGCACCGACGACATGCACGACGGGTCGACCAACGCCAACGGGGACGTGAATCCCTCGGTGGGCGACGCGTGGCTGGGGAGCTTCGTCTCACAGGTGCAGGCGACCGCCTGGTATGCCCACGGCGGCCGGATCGTCGTCGAATGGGACGAGGGTGCCGATTCCGACGCCTCGCGCGTGGGCAACGCCGGCGGGGGTGGTGGTGGCCGCATTGTCACCATCGTCGTCAGCGCGGCGCTCAAGGCCAGCCCGAAGCAGGATGCCACCCCCGTGAACACCGCCGGCGTGCTGCACTCCATCGAAGGCGCATACGCATTGCCGTACCTCGCCGACGCGGCCGATTCGTCCAATGGCAACATCGACGCACTGCTCGACGCGGGGTGGCCGTGATCAGATGGCGTCACGATCCAAGATGGCCTGTCGCCGGCTAGTCGCCGGGGTGGGCAAGCTCACGGACGAGCTCCGCAGGCGGAAGTTGGGCCCCCGGGGCAGCCGCCAGCAACCGGCTCAGCGCCTCTGTGACCTCGACAAGACGATCGCGATACACGTTCAGCCCGGCCCGGTACACGGTGTTGTCGGTGGCGGCGATCTCGTGGCTCAACTCCGGCAACGACTGCTCGAGGAGCGTCTTGAGCTCCTGCGCCTGCTCGACGGTCAGTTCCAGTTGCATCGTTGGTCCTTTCTCCGTGGCGTCACGCGGCGGGGTGGCGCGCCGGCCGCTTCAGCCGGCTCTCGACCTCGAGCACCTCGCGTGTCGTGGCGACCACCGTGTCGGGGTTGAGGCTCATCGAGTCGATACCCAGTTCCACCAGGTACTCGGCCATCTCCGGATAGTCCGACGGAGCCTGCCCGCAGAAGCCCGAGTGGATCTTGTTGCGGCGACACCCCTCCACCGCGAGGCGGATCATCTCCTTGACCCCCTCGTCCCGTTCGTCGTAGTCGAAGGCGACGATCTCGCTGTCGCGGTCGACACCCAAGGTGAGCTGGGTGAGATCGTTGGAGCCGATCGAGAACCCGTCGAAGAGCTCCGCGAAGCGATCGACGAGGATGACGTTGTTGGGGATCTCGCACATGGCAAAGACTTGAAGCCCGTTCTTGCCACGCTCGAGCCCCAGCTCGGCCATGCGATCCAAGACCTTTCTGGCTTCGTCGACCCGGCGGACGAAGGGAAGCATGATCACCGTGTTGGTCAGGCCCATGTCCTCGCGGACTCGCTTCATGGCCTTGCACTCCAAGGCGAATCCTTCCGCGTAGGCGGGATGGGCATAACGCGAAGCACCCCGGAACCCCAGCATCGGGTTGGCCTCGTGTGGCTCGAAGTCCGCGCCGCCGACGAGGCTCGCGTATTCGTTGGTCTTGAAATCGGACATCCGCACCACCACGGGCTTGGGCCAGAAGGCGGCAGCAATCGTGCCGATTCCCTCCGACAGCCTCTGGACGAAGAACTGTTCACCGTCCCGGTACCCCCTCGTGAGACGAGCCAACTCCTGACGTGCCTTCGGGTCCGTCACGCGTTCGGGGTGCAGGAGGGCCAGGGGATGCGCCTTGATCGACTCGTTGACGATGAACTCCATGCGAGCCAGCCCTACTCCGTCGTTGGGGAGGAACGACGTGATGAAGGCCAGATCGGGGTTGCCCAGGTTGACCATGATCCGGGTGGCCGGACGAGGGAGCTCGTCGGTCTCCGTTCGCTCGACGTGGAAGGAGATGGTCCCGCGGTACACGTGACCCGTGTCGCCTTCTGCGCACGAAACAGTGACCACGTCTCCGCTTTGCAGCCGGGTGGTGGCGTCCCCTGTTCCCACGACTGCGGGGATGCCGAGCTCTCGGGCGACGATGGCGGCGTGGCACGTGCGACCACCCCGGTTGGTGACGATGGCGGATGCCATCTTCATGACAGGCTCCCAGTCCGGCGTTGTCGTGTCGGCGACCAACACCTCTCCGGGCGTGAACTCCCGCAGCTGTGACACGTTGTCGATTCGGCGGACACTCCCGGCCGCGATGCGTTCTCCCACGGCTCGGCCTTCGACGAGGACCTCTCCGGCGCCGCCGATCACGTACCGCTCGATCACGGTGGCCGAACGCTGCGAGATGCTCGTCTCAGGCCGTGCCTGGACAAGATAGAGAAGGCCGTCGATGCCATCTTTGGCCCACTCCATGTCCATCGGCCGGCCGTAGTGGTTCTCGATCGTGCAGGCATGACCGGCGAGCTCGAGCACGTCGACGTCGTTCAGGCAGAACTGGTGCCGGTCGGCCTTGGGGGTGGGGACGTTGCGTGTGGTGTGTTTGCTCTCACCTTCGACGAAGACCATCTTGACGGCCTTGTCCCCGAGCAGCCGGCGCAGCACTGCTCGGTGGCCTGCCTTGAATGTCGGCTTGTGGACGAGGTACTCGTCAGGGTCGACCGCTCCTTGCACGACGTTCTCGCCCAGCCCGTACGAGCCCGTGATGAGGACCACGTCGCGGAAGCCGGACTCCGTGTCCAAGGAGAACATCACGCCAGAGGAGGCCAGGTCCGAGCGCACCATCTTCATGACACCGATCGACAAGCCAGTCTTGAAATGGTCGAAACCCTGATCGACCCGGTAGTGAATGGCCCGGTCCAGAAAGAGGCTGGCGAAGCAGCGCCGGCACGCCTCGAGCAGGTTGGCGTCACCGCGCACGTTGAGGTACGTCTCGTGCTGTCCGGCGAAGCTTGCCGTCGGCAGGTCCTCGGCCGTCCCCGAGCTCCGGACGGCCAGGCTCACCTCCTCGCCGTACTCCTCCTGCAGCCCCCGGTACGCGTCGAGGATCTCGTGAGCCAGGTCCTCCGGGATCCCTGCGCCGTAGACGATGTCGCGGGCCCGCTTGCCCCGACGGGCGAGGTCGACGACGTCGGAGATGTCCAGGTCGTCGAGCGCATCGTGCAGTGGTTCCCAGGCCCCGGCCTTGTCGAGCATGTAGCGGTACGCCTCCGAGGTGATGGCGAACCCGTTGGGTACTCGAACACCCTCGGCTGACAAGCTGCAGTACATCTCGCCCAACGAGGCGTTCTTCCCGCCCACAAGCGGGACGTCCTCGTTGCCGATCTCTCCGAAGGTCCTGATATAGCTCGTGGCAGGCATGTCTTCAGGATCAACCGGAACGCACGGCCACAGTAGAGGCCAATTCCCCTAAGAGCTACCGGCAACGACGCTGGGGGGAAGGGACCTGTGGCCCTGGCCCAGCCCGGTGGGGGCGTGCCGGGAGGCTCCCGGCACTTGCGACGCCGGTGGTGATGGGCGACGGTGAAGGGCGGACATCGTCGCCGGGAGCTCGACAGCGGGCGGCCACCCTGGCGTCTGAGCTGGGCGGAGGAGGAGAGGCGATGGCGGGGGCGCTGCTGACTGATCTCTACGAGCTCAACATGGCGGCCAGCTATCTGCGGCGCGAGATGACGGGCGAGGCCACCTTCAGCCTGTTCGTGCGGCGCCTTCCCGTCGAGCGTGGCTTCTTGGTGGCGGCCGGGATCGAGGATTGCCTCGACGTCCTCGAGGCGTTCTGCTTCGGCGAGAGCGAACTCGCCTATCTCGCCACGTTGGGCTTCGACGACGCCGCCGTCGAGAGGTTCGCGAACCTGCATTTCACGGGGGAAGTTCGTGCCGTGCCCGAAGGGAGGATCGTCTTCGCCGACGAGCCGCTCCTCGAGGTGACCGCCCCGATCGCCGAGGCCCAGCTGGTCGAGACGATCCTCTTGAACCAGCTGACCTTCCAGACGACGCTCGCCTCCAAGGCGGCCCGGTGCCGGCTGGCGGGGCGCGGGCGGGTCGAGCTGGTGGAGTTCGGTTTCCGCCGGACCCAGGGTGTGGAGGCCGGAATGGCCGTGGCCCGTGGGTCGGCGATGGTCGGCTTCTCCGCAACCAGCAACGTCGAGGCGGCCCGCCGCTACGGGCTGCGCCCGGCGGGGACGATGGCCCACAGCTACATCGAGGCGTTCGCCACCGAGCTCGAGGCGTTCGAGGCCTTTGCCCGGGACTTCGCGGGGCGAACCACCTTCCTCGTCGACACCTACGACACCATGGAGGGTGTGGCTCGTGCCATCGGCGTCATCGAGGACCTGGGTCTCCGTCACGACGTGGGCGTCCGCCTCGACAGCGGGGACCTCGCCGCGCTGGCCAGGGCGACCCGCCTGCTGCTCGACGACGCCGGACACCCCGACGTGCGCATCTTCGTCTCGGGCAGCCTCGACGAGCACGACGTCGCCGGCTTTGTGGACCAAGACGTGCCGGTTGACGCCGTGGGAGTGGGAACCCGCCTCGGAGTGTCCGCCGACGCCCCGTACCTCGACAGCGTCTACAAGCTGGTGTCGTACGACGGGCGGCCTGTCGCCAAGCTCTCGACCGGAAAGGCGACGTACCCAGGAGCCAAGCAGGTCTTTCGTGCCGATGGCCTGGTCGACCACCTGGGATTGGCAGAGGAACCCGCACCACCGGGCACCGGACCCGTGCTCGAGGTGATCATGACCGGTGGGAGGCGTCTGGGCCCGCGCGCCGATCCCGTCACCACCCTGGGCGCAGCGCAGGCCCGCTTCGAGATCGACCTCGCCGCCCTGCCCGGTCCGGCCCGGCGCCTGCGCCATCCCCAGCAACCCACGCCGACACTGACGCCACGACTTCGCCAGCTCACCGACGACGTGCGTGCCGGGCTCGGCCCTCGAACCAAGCACCCCGCTCGCTGAGGCCCTGACGGTCAGGTCAACGGGTCAGTTCAACGCCGTGGCCATATGGTCGGTGAACCATCGGCTTGCCAGGGAGGCGGTGGCTTCGAGGGTGCCGGGCTCCTCGAAGAGATGGGTCGCGCCGGGGACGACCTCGAGCCTGTGCTCGCAGCGCAGTTGCGCCCGTGCCCAGCGATTCAGGTCCAACACCACCTCGTCGTGACCACCCACGATGAGGAGGGTCGGTGCGGCCACGAACGCCAGTCGCTCGGCGGCCAGGTCGGGGCGGCCTCCTCGGGAGACGACTGCTGCGATCCCCGAGTCGGGCTCTGCTGCGGCCCACAGCGCAGCCGCGGCGCCGGTGCTCGCGCCGAAGTACCCGATGTGCAACGACGAGGTGGCCGGATCCTTCCGGAGCCAGCGTGTTACCTCGACCAGGCGATCCCCGAGGAGGGCGATGTCGAAGACGTTGGCCCGGTCGACCTCCTCTTCGGGGGTGAGGAGATCGAAGAGCAACGTCGCCAGGCCGTCGCGGTTGAGCACGGCGGCCACGAAGCGGTTGCGGGGACTGTGCCTGCTGCTGCCGCTCCCGTGGGCGAACACCACGAGGCCCGTGGCCGCGACGGGCACCATCAGGTGTCCCGAGAGGCCACCCTGTCCCACCGGCACGGTGACATCCATGTCCAGGAGGGGAGGATCAGCCTGCCCGGGAGGGGCGCCGGCGCCACCTGTGGCCCTCGGGGCCGATGCCTGTCGATCGGCTGCCCGTTCGAGCAAGGCGACCACATCGCTGTCGCCCGTCTGGGTGAAGTCCTCGTAGAACTGGCCGATGGCGAAGAACGAGCGCGGCATCTCGACGCACACCACCTCATCGGCGACGCCGCGCATTGTGGCGATCGACTCGCGAGGGGCGACGGGAACGGCCAGCACCACTCGGGCGGCGCCGTGGGACCGAGCCACTTGGCACGCGGCCCGCGCCGTCGACCCGGTGGCGATGCCGTCGTCGACGACGATCACGGTGCGTCCCGCCACGGATACCGGTGGGCGATCACCCCGGAACTGCCGTACCCGACGCTCGACCTCGGCCCGTTCGCGTACTTCGACGGCGGCGAACTCCTCGGCGCTCACTCCAGCCGCGTGCCGAACCTCCTCGTCGACGACCCGCGTCCCTCCTTCGCCGACCGCCCCCATGGCCAGTTCGGGTTGGAAGGGTACGCCCAGCTTGCGTACGACGATCACATCCAGGGGCGCCCCGAGCACCCGGGCGACCTCGAAGGCCACCGGCACCCCGCCCCGGGGAAGGCCGAGCACCACGACGTCCGGACCCCGTAGGTGCTCCAGCAGGATGGCTAGGCGTCTTCCGGCATCAGCACGATCGATGAAGGGCATGGCGATCTCCTTCTCGACTCCAGGATCTCGCGGTCGCTTCCGTCACGCCAGGGTCAATAGTCACTGCAATTGATGCCGGTGCCCGATGGGGTTGAAGGCTGTTGCCGGAAAGGCCTTCGCAGAGCGACGAAGCGGCTTCCTCGCTCCGGGTCCCGGCCCCCTCGTGACGGTCGGGACATCGGTCCGGGTCCATTGAGGCTACGGAGAGCTCCAGGCGAGCAGTCCGAGCGGTTTCCCCATCCATCGGGGGGATCATGACCATAGACCCTGGCATCACGAGTGGGGGATAGCGACACTGGGCTCATGCCCCTGACCCTGGACTCCGCCGTGATCGTCGATCACGGTCGTGTCATCCGTGGCGAGCACCAGGATTACGACGCACTACTCGAGATCGTGGGCGATCGACGTCTTGTCCTGATCGGGGAGGCTTCTCACGGTACGCACGAGTTCTACCGGGAGCGGGCCCGAATCACGCGTCGCCTCATCGACGAGAGGGGTTTCACCGCCGTCGCTGTCGAGGCCGATTGGCCCGATGCCTACCGGGTCAACCGTTACGTGATGGGGCTGTCGGATGACGAGGACGCGGATGCGGCGTTGTCGGACTTTCGACGGTTTCCGGCGTGGATGTGGAGAAACCGTGACGTCCTCGGTTTCGTGGAGTGGCTCCGGGCCCGCAACGATGCCCACGGCCACCCCGCAACCAAGGCCCGCTTCTACGGGCTCGATCTCTACAGCCTCCGTGCCTCGATGGAGGCGGTCGTGGAGTATCTCGAGCGCGTCGATCCCGGCGAGGCGAGTCGGGCCCGTGAGCGTTATTCGTGCTTCGACCAGGTCGGCGGCGAGGGGCAGGCCTATGGCTACGGGCTCGCGTTCTCGAATGCGATTCCGTGCGAGAACGAAGTCGTGGCCCAGCTGATCGAGTTGCGGCGGCGAGCCGATGCTTATCTGCGCCGTGACGGCTGGGTCGCCGACGACGAGTTCTTCTTCGCAGAGCAAAATGCTCGTCTGGTTCGCGACGCCGAGGAGTACTACCAACAGATGTATCGAGCCGAGGTTTCGTCGTGGAACCTTCGCGACCGGCACATGGCTGGCACACTCGACGCGCTCGTGGAGCATCTCGATGGCCAGCTCCCCCGAGCGAAAATCGTCGTATGGGAGCACAATTCACACGTGGGCGATGCACGCGCGACCGCGATGAACGCACGAGGTGAACTCAACGTAGGGCAATTGGTCCGCCAGCGCTATGGCAATGAGTGCGTCCTGGTGGGCTTCACGACATTTGACGGCACGGTCACGGCCGCTACGAACTGGGGTGACCCCGCCGAGCGCAAGCGAGTGCGGCCCGCCTTGACCGATAGTCACGAAGCGCTCCTCCACGAGGCGGGGATGCCGTGCTTCTGGTTGGATACGGCGCAGCCCGCCGTGCATCAAACCTTGGCAACCCCGCGTCTGGAGCGGGCGATAGGGGTGATCTACCGGCCCGCCACCGAACGCGCAAGTCACTACTTCGAGGCTCGTCTTGCCGATCAGTTCGATGCAGTGATCCATTTCGGCCATACCCGAGCCCTCGAGCCGCTCGAGCGCACTTCCCTCTGGGACGCGGGCGAACCACCGGAGACATTTCCGAGCGGCTTCTGATCTGGCGCGGCCTTCGACGGCCGGTGGCCTGGCCGGCGGGGTGCGCCGCGACTCCGTCCCCGCCCCGGCCCACGGTTGGACCCGGTCTCGCCCCGAGATCTCTCCCCGAGATCTCGCCCCGTTTGTGACGTTCGACCCTTCTGCGCGCTCCTTGGAGGTCGCAGCATGACACGGGAGAGGGCGAGCAAGGATCGAAGCGATGTGGACAACTCGAAACCGAGCCTGGGAACAGGAGTTCGTGGCCGAGTGCGAGGCGTTCCTGTCCGGTCACTATGCACAGTGGCTGGCTGAGGAGAACCGCCCCGTCCCTGTGTGGGCCTGGCTCAACGTCGTCGCCCACGGCAGCGACGACGACCTCACCTCCCTGGCCACCGGTGAGCCGCCTGGGCAGCACGCCCAGGGCGCTTCGGTGTGGCAACAGGCCCTGGCCTTCCTGGCCCAGGAGCTCATCAGCCAGGCGACGAGACGGAATTGCTCACTGGCTGACCTCCAGCGCTCGACGCTCGTGCCCCTCGAGCTGGAGTTCGCCGGCCGACGGGCCTCTGGTGCCGGCGAGCCTGCCCAGTTGGTCGCCGGCGTGCTGAGCGCCTTGGCTCGACACCCCACCAGCCGACACCGGTGACCTCTTAGGCGAGCATGATTCGATCGGTGTTGTCCACGCACCATGCCTACCTATCGAGGACGAAAGCCTCGCGTTTCCAGCCTCGCTTCCCGCGCATGGAACTCCCCATCCAGGTGGGAGGACATCGCTCTGACCGGTTCGCCCCCCCGCTGCCTTCGTCGAGTCTTTGCCCATGGTCTTTCGCGCCGCAGAGACCGCGCACGCACGTGACAAGTCGTGGTCGACGGAGTCCTTCGTGGGCGATCGCGGTTTCGCCAAGTTCTCGGACCGGTAGCCCGAGGCCCGGTTCGGCAGGAGGGCGAGCACGACCAAGCTAGCCACTCCGACCATTACCGAACCCACCACAAGCCCGAGATCCATACCGCTCACAAACGACTGCCGGGCCGCGTCGGCCAGCTCCGTCCCGAGGGACCCTCCGACGTGCTGGGCCACGGCAAGGGCCCCGCCCAAGGACCCGAGGATGAGGTGGCGAATGCCACCAGGGACGGGCTGGTGCGCGAGGAGCGGAATCATGCGCCCCTGGTAGCGGATGTTGAGAGCGGTGCCCAGGATGGCGACGCCGAGAGCCCCGCCGAGCTGCAGGGCGGTATCGCTGGTGGCCGAACCCACCCCGGCCTCCTCGCGGGGAACGGACCCCAGGACCGACTCGATCGATGGCGCCAATGCCAGTCCCGTCCCAAACCCGATGAGGACGAACAGAGGGAGGGCGTCGAAGTAGGTGCCGTGAACGGTGGTGCGCGACAGCAGTCCAAGGCCAACGGCGATGAGGGCCATGCCGGAGAAGACCACGGGTTTGGTGCCGACCATCCGAGCCAAGACGCTCGACAGGGGCGCGGCGACCAGTAGCACGACCGCGATGGGTCCGACCCGTACTCCCGTCTGCAACGGGCTGTAGCCGAGAGAGAATTGCAACCACTGGGTTAAGAGGAAGAACATTCCCAGCAAGCCGAAAAGGACAAGCCCCATCGCACCTATGGCGGCGCTGAAACGCGGGGAGTGGAAGAAGTCGAGCGGCAGCAGGGGATGATCGCAACGCAACTCCCAGAGCACGAAGGCGCTAAGGACGATGATGGCCGTTCCGAAGGCGCCCAGCACCAGCGGGGACGTCCACGCCCGGTTCGGCGCCTCGATGATGCCCCACAGCAGGACTCCCATCCCGGCCACGGAGAGAAGCGCGCCGACCGGATCGGGCCGCTTGGCGGCCATGTTCCGCGAGTTGGGGACGAGGAACACAGCTGCGATGATGCCCACGAGAGCGATCGGCACGTTGACCAAGAACACCGAACCCCACCAGAAGTGCGCGAGCAACCATCCGCCGACGATGGGTCCTGCGGCCACCCCCAAACCCGTTGTGCCCGACCAAATCCCGATGGCACGTGCTCTGTCGCGATCCGCAGTGAATACGTTGGAGAGGATGGACAGCGTGGACGGCATGATCGCAGCAGCCCCGACACCCATACAGGCTCGGGCGATCACCAGTCGATCTGGAGTCCCCGAAAACGCCGATCCGGCGGATCCGCCGGCGAACACGGCCAGCCCCGCCAGGAAGATCCATTTCCTGCCCACCCGGTCGCCCAGGCTTCCGAGCACAAGCAGGAGCCCTGCGAACACCACGGCGTACGCATCGACCGTCCATTGCAGCTGGCTAGACGTGGCCCGCAGGCGTCGCACGATCGTCGGCATCGCCACGTTGAGGACCGTGGTGTCCAGGCTGATCAACAGGAGGGTGATACACAGCACCGACAGCACGATCCAGCGTCTGACGCCGCCGACGACAGCTTCCGACGCCCCACCCGGAGCGGCGGTCTCGACCGGCCGATCGCGCCGCTGCTCGAGAGGAGCCATAGGCAAAGTGTCTGCCCGTGGCCTTCATCGGTTCTAGGGCCATTGGACCTTCTCGTCCGGCGAGTCGACCAGGCCAATCGCACCGCCACCGTCAGTAGTGCTGTAGGTGATCCCGGGAACGGCGGATGAGTGGCAGAACGGCCACCGCTGGCCGGGAGCGAGACCTCGGTGTTGCGCCCTTTGAGCTTCTCAGCGCACCACCACGACCGGGCACGGAGCATGCGAAACGCAGTGCAGGGTTACGGACCCGAGCAGCACCTCGACGAATCCGCTCAGTCCTCGGTTCCCGACGACGAGAAGGTCTGCGCCTTTGGCGGTCTCGATGAGGACGCGAGCCGCAGGGCCTTCGAGGGCCGAAGCCTCGACTTTGACCGCCGGATGATCGCCCAGGACCTCCTTCACGATCCGTTCGAGCGTCCTACCAATGAGTTCCAGGGGTTTGGTGCCCGACGGGTCGTGGGGGATCCACAAGTCGGGATAGGGATTGTGCCAGGTCATTACGACCTGCAGGTCGGCACCGGTCTGTTCCGCCTCTCCCGCCGCCCATCGCAGAGCGTTCCTCGACGAGTTCGATCCGTCCACACCCACGACGATTCGCCCCATGGACCTCAGCGTCGCGTTCTGAGCGTCGAAGTGACAGGGTACAAGGTCCCGGCTTCGATGGGGTCGACCGCATTGCCGCAGGTGCCCGGCCAGAATGCCTCCACGGGCAGGTGACGTTCGACCCTGGAGCGGCGCCCCTTTCCGGCGTAGCGTCGCACCAGGTAGAAGCCTATGACGGAGGTGACGGTGGTGGCGGTCGGGGACATCCTCCGTCGTTTTCGATTCCACGGGGTGCCTGGGGCGCCGATCGCAACCGGAGTCCCCGTCGACCGAGCCGCGGAGATCGAGGCTGAGCTGACACCTGTCTTTTTGTTGCTCGAAGCTGCGCAGTTTCGTGCGACGGAATTGGTCGAAGAGGCTACGGTCGAAACGGCGCGCCGTCGTGCAGCGGCCGCCGAACAAGCGCGGCGAATCCTGGTTCAAGCGCGTTCACAGGCTGACGCGGCCCGTGCAGAGTCGGCCGCCGTGCGACTTGCACAAGCAGAGGGGCAGAGGTGGACCCTCGCCGAGGGAGCACGACACGAGGCTGAGCGGATCGCGCGCGTCTCCGCCGAGCGAGCACCGGAGCTAGTGGAGGAGCTGGTGCGACGCGTCCTCTCCATGGGCCAGCAGACGGACGGGACCGCACCAGACCCGACGACGACCCGCAGGCCATGAACGCCGGCTGGGTCGCAGCCGGAGTCCGGGCAAGGGGCCTGGCGCGCCGGCAGCTGGGGCGGGATGGCGCGCGCGACCTGGCCGCATCCGACTCTCTTGCTGCCGCGCTCGGCACTCTGGCGCACACGACCTATGGGAGCGAGGTGAGAACGGAAATGGACCTGGCTTCGGCCGAGCGTGCGGTGTTCGCCACCTTGTTGTGGCACATGCGGATCCTGGCCGGCTGGGGCCCGCCGCTTGGCTCCGGCCCACTTCGCCTGCTTGCAACAGGATTCGAGGTTGCCAACGTGACGGGTCAGTTGGCGCGTATCGGGGGTCAGAACACTCCGTCTCCCTATGCACTGGGCTCCATGGGCACTGCTTGGCCAGCCATCTCCGAGGCTCAGACGGCGGCAGAGGTTCGTGTGGCGCTCGCCTCATCGTCATGGGGCGATCCCGGGGGAGAGGATCTGGCGACCGTCCGGCTGGCGCTCTTGTTGGGCTGGGCGCGCCGAGTGCTCGATGGAGTCCCCGGTGCCGCCGACTGGGCAATCTCGGGATCGGCCCTTGTGCTGTGCCGTGTGCTCATGGCCGATGCGTTTGCGGCGTTGGGAACCTCTGCGCGTCGCGATGCCCACCATCTCTTGGGTTCGGGTTGGCAAGAAGCGTCATCACCGGGTGAGCTTGCCCGGCATGTACCCAGGGCCGCTGCCAAGGTTCTCGAGGCCGCCTCGGGTCCCGACGATTTGTGGCGCGCAGAGGCTTTATGGTGGTCGAACCTCGAGGCGTCCGGTGCTGCGCTGGCGGCGCGCTCGACGCTGGACGCGTCCTCGAGCGTTGGGGTGGTGGGTCTTCTTGCTGTTGACGCCTGGCGCACACGCGCCGCGCTTCAGATCGCGGCTCGAGGCGGCGGAGACATGGTGGAGCTGTTCGATGCGATGGCCTGAGGTCCTCGAGCCCGCGAGGATGGAGCGCGTGGCAGTTGTCGCACCCACCGACCGGCTGCGGAGTGTGCTCATAGCCGTCGCCGACGCCGGCGTCGTCCAGATCGAGCGGATCGGCGACAAGGCGCGTGGCCCAGCATATGAGGCGTGGGAGCGGGCACGCCGCGCACAGGTCCACAATGGGCAGTCCGCCGCGATGCTCGACCTGGAGCCTCCCGACCTCGCAACGCTCGAGCGCGATGGCCCGCTCGAGGTGCTTGCGGGGGAGGTCGAGCTCGAGGGGATCAGCGCAAGCGCTCTGAGGAACGGGTCGGTTGCCGCACTCGCGGGATGGAGCCCCACATCTGCCATCGACGCATTGAGGGCTGTTCTGGCCCCCCTGGGTGGATCGGTGGTGCCTTTACCGCCTCCGCGTGGAGCTGACCCGCCGACGTTGGTTGTGGACAAGGGTGCGACGGGAGCGTTCCAACCGCTGGTCGACACCTACGCCACGATCAATTACCGGGACGTGAACCCCTCCGCGCTCGCCGGCCTCGCCTACGTCGTGATGTTCGGAATGATGTTCGGCGACGCCGGCCACGGTGCGCTACTCGTCGCCGGCGGTCTGCTGTTGCGGTCGACCCGGATGGCGACGCTTGGCCGCCTGCGCCACTTGGCACCGTTCGTGATCGGTGCCGGGCTGGCGAGTGTCGCCTTCGGCCTCGCGTATGGCGAAGCCTTCGGCCCAACGGGGCTCGTGCCGACCCTGTGGCTCAGACCCCTCGACCATCCGACCACGCTGCTCGCCGTGGCGATCGCGGCCGGGGCTGGTCTCCTCGCCGTCTCCTACGGGCTCGGAACCGTGAACCGATGGCGTGAGGGCGGCGCCACTCACGCGCTGGTCGCCACCTCCGGGTTGGCGGGGGCGGGGCTGTATCTGGGCCTCGCGGTGGTGGGCCTCGGATGGTACCGACACTCGCTGGTGTTGGAGGCCGGCGGTGGGGTGCTCGCAGTGGCCGGTCTGGGGCTCGGTTTTCTCGGGCTTTTCGCAGAGGCTGGCGGGCGCGCCGAGGGTATGGTGCAGGCCGGCGTGGAACTCTTCGACGCGGTGGTGCGCATCGGAACCAACACCGTGTCTTTCGCTCGGCTTGCCGCCTTCGGCCTCACCCATGCCGCATTGTGCATGATGGTGTGGAGCGCGACCAGTGCTGTGTGGCACAGAGGTACCTTCTTCCCGCTTCTCGCAGCTTTGGTGTTTCTAGTGGGAAACGCCGTAACGTTTGCGCTCGAAGCTCTGGTGGCCGGCGTGCAGGCCATGCGCCTCGAATACTACGAGTTGTTCAGCCGGGTCTTCACGGCCGAGGGCAGGCGGTTCCGTCCTTGGCACTTCCCGATCGTTTCGTCGAAGGAGGCAACATGCTCGCTTGGTTGATCGGCCTTCCGATCCTCGTCGCAACCGCGGCGGGCATCGGCGTCCAGCTCCGTCGGCACCCGCGACGGACGCTCGTGGTGGTGAAGGTCCTGAACCTCTTGCTGCTCGTCGGCGCCGGCGTGCTGGTCGCGCTCGCAGCCTCCGCCAGTCCGAGTGCGGCGGCCACTGCCGCCACCGCGGCCACCAAGTCTTTTGGCGGGCAGGCGTTCATCGGCGCTGGGATCGCGGTGGCGGGAGCATCGATCGGATCAGGCCTCGCCGTGGCATACACCGGCTCGGCCGCCCTGGCCGCGATGAGCGAGCGGCCTGAGATGTTTGGCCGAGCGATAGTCATTGTCGGATTGGCCGAGGGCATCGCCATCTACGGCCTCGTGATCGCCATTCTCCTGATCGGAAAGGCATAGCAGTTGCAGAGTTCGTCTTGCTCGCGAGTGGTCGGGTGATGGGCCGAGTCGTCGCGCTCGGCGAAGCAGTGCGCGTCGAGGGATTCGCGCT
>JARLGQ010000184.1 GCA_031292675.1 Acidimicrobiales bacterium | reverse complement strand
CGCGGCGTTGCGCCCGGCCGCCTCGGCCGCCAGTCGGGCTTCGTCCTCGGCCCGGAAGAGCTCGTCGGTGATGTGGTCGACAGCGTGACGAACGTCGCCGATCGTCTCGGCCAGGCGCTCGCGCCCGGCGCGCAGTTGCTCGATCTGACTGTGCAGCACTCGGCGGCGACGTGCCAGGTCGGCGAGCACCCGTGCCCGCAGCTCCTGTGCCTCTTGCACCATGGCGCGACACTCGGAACGGGTCTGGGTGACCAACGCCTCGGCCTCGAGCTTCGCCCCGTCCAGCCTCGCCGTCGCTTCTTCGTGGGCGCGGCGGCGGGTCTCGGCGGCGGCCGCCTCGGCCTGGGCCGATCGGTCGTGCGCGCTCTGGTGGCTGCTGCGCTCGAGGTCCTCGGCCTCCTCCTGGGCCTGCGCCCGCATCCGGGCGGCGTCGTTCTCCGCCCGGGCCACGAGCTCGGCCGCCGCTTCGTGGGCCGAACGTAGGACGCGAGCCGTCTCGAGCCCCAGCGAGGCGGTGAGCGTCGCTTCGTCGAGAACCGGGTTGGCCGCCAGACGCTCGGCCTCGACGAGAGCCCGGCGGAGCTCCTGCTCGCGATCGGCGGCGGCGACCAGCTCGCGCGCCACGTGCTCGAGGAAGGAGCGCACCTCGGCGGGGTCGAACCCGCGCCGCGTCGTTCCGAAGGTATGGCGGGCGACCTCGTCGGGGTGCACGCGGGCCGATGACGAGATCGTGAGCCGCTCCTCTGGCATGGGCGAGAGCCTAGGACGCGCCGTGCGCACGCGGGGACGGCGAGGCCGGCCCGCCTCGCCGGCGAGAGCTCAGCTCCACGGCGACTGCTGCCAGTCGGTGGGGACGCTGTGGCCGTCGGGGCCCGGGGGAGGGCCCTTGGCAGCGTCCCCCGGTTTCCCGCCGAGGTGCTCCAGGTCCGACAGTGCCTGACCGAGGGAGCCCACCGCCATGACCGTGAGGCCCGAGCTCGCCATGGCCCGGGCCGTGGCGAGCTCGGGGACGGGCACGAGGAACACCGAGGCTCCCGCCTCTTCGACGGCAACGGTCTTCTGCTGCACGCCGCCGACGTCGCCGACGGTCCCGTCGGGGCGGATCGTGCCGGTGGCAGCGACGATCCGGCCTCCGGTGAGCTGACCGCCGCCCAGCGCGTTCAGGATCCCGAGCGTCCACGCCAGTCCGGCGGAAGGACCTCCGATGTCGTCGCTGTTGATGCTGACCGGGAACGGGAAGTCGTAGACAGGCTGCGTTCCCATGGCCGCGATCTGCGAGGAAGGGTCGCCGATGCCGAGGAAGGCAACGTTCTTGTGGTCGACGGTGATCGATCCGAGGCGAACCGAGACGTCGTGCCCGGGTGTCGGCTGCGAGATGGACCCGACGCGGATCGTCACTGTGTCCCCGGGCTGACGGGACCGCACCGCGTCCTGCAGGGCCTTGGGGTTGGTGGTCGGTATGCCGTCGATGGACGTGACGACGTCACCCACCTGCAGGGTCCGCCACGCCGGCGATCCCGGGTCGATCACATAGATCGTGACGCCCACATCCCGCTCGGGAACCGGGTAGCCCAACTGCCGCAGCGCCACGGCCTTCGCCGTCAATTGGGACTCGGCCATGTCCACGGTGCCCTGGGCGTTGAATTCGCTCTCGGGGAGGTTGCTCGTCAGGGCGCCGGTGGGGACGACGGTGTTGATCCGGTTCGGAAAGAGCCGGACGTAGAAGTACTGGAGGTAGCGCAGGGACTGGACCCCCACGTCGGTGAGCAGGACCTTGCCGTGGGTGGGGTGGGCGCGCCCCGGCGGGACGGTGATGAGGCTCGACACGGGCAGGGCGTCACCGGGAACGAGCTCGGTGTAGGGCGCGGAGACGAGCGACGACACCGCCACGAAACCCCCCAGGAGGACGAGCACCACGACGAGGACCACCGGCCAGCGACGACGGCGCCGGGGGGCCGGGGAGGTGGTCGGCGGTAGCGTGGATTGGGAGGTCGACATGGGGAAGGGCGTTTCAGGAGATCACCAGCCTGCCACGGTTCGCACTTCTTCCCCGTTCGCCCCCGGGCGCGATGCGGTGCTCGCGGGCCATCGGGGGGACTTGCGCAGCGCGTCGGAGCTCGTGCGCCACCCCGATCCGGCGGTTCGCGCCAGCGCGCTCGGGGCGCTGCACCGCATGGGCGCACTCGGCACCGGTGTGCTCACCGACGCCCTGAGCGACCCCGACCCCGGCGTGCGACGCCGCGCCTGTGTGCTGGCCGGTCGCAGCTTCGGAGCAGGCGGAGGTGACCTCGAGCTCGTCGACGCGCTGACGAGGACACTCTCATCGGACCCCGACGCCATGGTGGCGGAGTCCGCAGCGTGGGCTCTGGGCGAGGCGGGACCGAAATGCGGGGGTGCAACGGTACAGAGCCTCGTCGACATGGTGAGCGGGCATGACGACCCGCTGTGTCGCGAAGCAGCCGTCGCCGCGCTCGGCGCCATCGGGGACCCTGGCGCTCTGGACGTCGTGCTGGTGGCGCTCGAGGACAAGCCGGCGGTCCGCCGCCGCGCCACCATCGCGCTCGCCGCCTTCGACGACCCCCGTGTCGACGTGGCGTTGCGCCGGTGCCTCGAAGACCGGGACTGGCAGGTACGCCAGGCGGCCGAAGACCTGTTGGGCCGGCCCTGAATCCTGGGCGACGACGCTCAGGCGTCGGCGGCGACGAACAACTGGCGCAGGGTGTCGAACGATTCGAGACAGCGCCCTGCGCCCAGCGCCACGCACTCCAGCGGCGTGTCGACCAGATGCACCGGCACGGCCGTCTCGTTGGCGAGGCGCCGCGCCATGCCGCGCAGCAGTGCCCCGCCCCCCACCAGGTGGATGCCCTGGAAGATGATGTCCTGAGCGAGCTCGGGAGGTGCCTCCCCCAGGCAGTTCACGGCGGCGGTGATGATCTGGCGCACCTGGTCCTCGACCGCCCCGCGCAGCTCCCCGGGCGTGAGCACGACGGTCTTGGGCATGCCCGTCATCAGTTCCCGACCGCGCACCTCGGCCTTGACCTCACTGTTGTAGGGCGCGGCTGACCCGATGGCCAGCTTGATCTCCTCCGCGGTGCGTTCGCCGATCGCAACTCCGTGCTCGCGGCGCACGTAGGTCTGGATGGCGGCGTCGATGTCGAACCCTCCGCAACGGATCGCCTCGGAGGCCACCACGCCGCCGAGCGAGATGACGGCGGTCTCCGAGGTTCCGCCCCCCACGTCCACCACCATGTTGCCGATGGGTTCGTGGATGGAGAGCCCCGCACCGATGGCCGCCGCCATGGGCTGCTCGATGAGGTACGCCGCCGACGCGCCGGCCCTGTGCGTCGCTTCTTTCACCGCCCGACGCTCCACGCTGGTGATGGCGGAAGGCACGCAGATGAGCACACGTGGACGGTTGAGCCGCGACACGCCACAGCGCTGCAGCAACAGGCGGATCATGCGCTCGGTGATGTCGAAGTCGGTGATGGCGCCTTGCCGCAAGGGTCGCACCGCCACGATGTACCCCGGCGTGCGCCCGATCATCTGCCAGGCGTCCTGGCCCATCGCCAGGACTTCCTGCGTCCGCGTGTTGAGCGCGATGACCGTCGGCTCGTTGAGGACGATGCCCTTACCCCGGGCGTAGACGAGGGTGTTCGCCGTTCCGAGGTCGATGGCGAGGTCCCTAGCCACGTCGCCCTGCTCGCACGGGGAACCATGCTACGGGTAACCACTCAGGCACGCTGCGGGCACGCCGGGCAGCTGCGCCGCGACGTCCCTTGCGCAGGGCACGACAGTAACCTCGGGCACGATGGAACGAGGGGATCCGTTCACCGGGGGGGACATTCCCGAGGACCCGGACAGCGCCGGAGACGAGGCAGGAGCCCCCCAGCGCGGGTGGCTCTCACCTGAGGACCGGTTGTGGCGCCACCCCTCGGAGGTCTCGAACCTGGGCCTCCCCCGGTCGGTGCCCTCCTTCTTCGGAACGGGCGCCGACCGGTGGCAGCGACGCCGGGCTCATCGGGCCTCGCTGGCCGCAGGGGTCGTGGGGGTGGCCGCCCTCGCCACCACCCTCGCCGTGGTGCTGACGCTCGTCGACACCAAGGGGACGACATCGAAGACCGACGCGATCAATGGATCGAGCTCGGTTGCGGCCTCGGCCACGTCACTCACGTCGATGCCGGTCGTCGGCCAAGACGTGACGCGGATGGTCGCCTCGGTGCGGCCGTCGCTGGTAGGTCTGGAGCCCCTGGGCACCAACGGGCCGACGCACATGACCGGTGTCGTCCTTCCCGGGGGCGGGCTGGTGCTGACCGCGGCGTCGGCGGTGGCGGGGGCGTCGGAGCTCGAAGTCCTCACGTCCACCGGAAAGCGCCTCCGTGGCAAGGTCTTGGGACGGGACGCGCACTCCGGCGTCGCCGTCATCAGCACCGGTGGCGGGCTGCCTCCGGCCACGTTTGCCGACGAGAAGGTCCGACCCGACGACATCGACGTCGTGGCCTGTCTGTGCAACGACCCGGCTTCGGCGTCGTCGGCCGCGAGCGCGCCTGCCGCCGCGGCCGTCGGAATGGTCGAGTCGGTGGGAGCCGGTGTGACGCTCGACGGCGGGCCCAACCTCGTCAACACCATCGAAGCGGAGATGCCGCTCGGCCCGACGTCATGGGGCGGAGTGCTCCTCGACAGCCGCGGACGCGTCATCGGCGTCCTCGACGGACAGATGAACGCCGGGGAGGACACCATCGGCGTGTTCGTGCCTGCCCCGCTCGCCGAAGGTGTGGCGTTGGAGCTCGCCAAGACACATCGCATCGACCACGGCTGGCTCGGCGTGGTGTGCACCGATCAAGCCACTGCGGGGGCCGAGCTGACCTCCATCCTCCCCGGGAGCCCCGCCTCGAAGGCAGGTCTCGAGCCCGGTGATCTGGTGGTGGGGGTCGACACGCACCCGGTGGGCTCCATGGCCGACCTGCAGGAGCGCCTCTACACCGTGCCGCCGGGCACCACCGTGCAGCTGGCGGTGGAGCACGGCGGACCCGGAAGTGCTGTGGTCTCGGTGACCTTGGCCGACACCCCCGACGGCTGACAACCGACACCCCCACCCGCACCCGACACCCCCACCTCGACATCCGGACCCCGGCGGACCGGTGTTCTCCGGTGCCCGCCTACGATGCCAGGAGTGGCATTCCCCGGCCCGGGCGCGGGCGGCAACTTCCTGGAGCAGATCCTGGGAGACCTGCTCCAACTCATGGGTGGGTCTTCCCCGGGCGGTGCCCGCGTGGAGCTGGCGCGGACCCTCGCCCAGGGCGTCGCCACCGGCGGTGAGCCCGAAGGGAACGTCGACCCTGCCGACCGGATCAGGTTCGAGGAGCTGGCGCGCATCGCCGAGCTCCATGTGGCCGAGTTGACCGGCCTGCCGATCACCCCCACCGGAGCCACCCTCGAGATCGCGGCCGTGGGCCCCGGAGCGTGGGCGTGGCAGACCGTCGAGGACTGGCGATTCCTGCTCGAGGCCATGGCCGAGCCGTCCGCCGCCGGCGACACCGAGGGGTCCCGGGACGCCCCCCGGACTCCGGGCCCCGACGTCCCCGAGGCCCCCGCGGGGGCCGGAGACATCGGCGGCTTCGGGTACGTCGGGGGCACCACCGGCTTCGGCGCCACGGGCGGTTCGGGTGACCTCGACCCCACCTCCGGGGCGGGTCCGGGGGCCGGAGACGAGCCGGGACCGGCGGACCTGCTGGCGCGCTGGATGGCCACGATGGGGCCCATGCTGGCCGCCATGCAGCTGGGTTCGGCGGTCGGGCACCTGGCCCGGTCCACCATGGGGCCCTACGAGCTCCCGATCCCGCGCACCTCACCCCGGCTCCTCGTGGTGCCCGCCAACGCGGCCCGCTTCGCCGAGGACTGGAGCCTCGACCCCGACGCGGTGCGTCTGTGGGTCTGCCTGCGGGAGGTGACGCTGCACGCCGTCCTGAGCCGGCCTCACGTGGCCCAGCGCATGCGCGAGCTGCTGGTGCGGGTGGTCCAGGGCATGGCCGAGGAGACCGCCGGTCTCGTCGACCACCTCCAGGGCATCGACCTCACCCATCCCGAGGCCCTGCAGAGCCTGCTCGGCGACCCGGCGGCGCTCATGAGCCTCGAGCCCTCACCGATGCGTCGGCGCGCCGCCGACGACCTCCTGGCCGTGGTGGCGGCCCTCCTGGGGTACGTCGAGCATGTCCTCGATCTGGCCGCCACCAGGCTGCTCGGCGGGCGGGGGGCGATCGCCGAGGCATGGCGGCGGCGCCAGGTCGACCGGGAGAGCTCCGATCGTGCCGCCGAGCTCATGCTGGGGCTCGATCTGGGGCCCGCTCAGATCGACCGCGGCGCGGACTTCGTCCGGGGCGTGTTCGAGCGCGCCGGCGACGAGGGCCTGGCACGGTTGTGGTCGAGCCCGCGAACCCTGCCCACTCCGGCCGAGATCGACGCTCCGGGGCTGTGGCTCGAGCGGATCGATCTCACCGAGACCGAGGACGGTTGACCGAGGACGTTGACGTAGGGCGGGCGACGCGCCGGCCGACGTGCGTGTCCCTGGTCGTGCGTCGTCAGGCCGTGGAGGCGGCCTCTTCGTCGGGGATGCCCAGGTCCCACTCGAGCTCGAGGTGTTCGCGCTCCGCGTCACGCACGACGCGTTCTCGGTTGCGACGGAACTGGGGATCGTGCGGGGGAAGCAGCGTCAGGCGCGCCAGGGTCCGGTCCCGGAACGGGTCGATGAGGGAGGCCTCGCCGTAGGTCGACTGCACCTCCCAGTGCGGTGCCACAGGGCCCAGGTAGACGACCCGGACGTGTCCACGCGGTGGTTGGGGCTCTTCCTGTTCCTCGAATTCCTCGACCACCGCGCCTCCTCGTGTTGGACTTCATGCCCACCGCCCGGACTCGTCGTGTCTCGGACCCGGGCACCGGCCCACCCTGCCGTCTCGTCGCCGCGTAGGGGCACGTGACAGCGGCGGGGCCCGCCCAGACTAACGGTTGACGGATCCGGCCCCGCCCGCCGTATGCAGGGTCGGCAAGGCCACCGCCGGACGCGTCCCCGGGCCGTCCCCCACCGGCCACCGTCGTGCCAACACCGCGACCGGTGGCCCGCCCGGGGACGCGGGCGGGCCTGGGGGACGTGTCGGGCTGCGGGGGACCGACAGGCCTCGCTGGTAGGGTGGGCAAGGCATCGGAGGCGCCATGGACAGCGAATGGATGGCCCAGGGCAGATGCAGGGACATGGATCCTGCCGTCTTCTTCCCGAGCGACGGGATCGGCGTGCAGAGCGCCCAGAGGATCTGCTCCGAATGCCCGGTCAGGGAGCCTTGCCTCGAATACGCCCTGGGCAACCGGGTGGACCACGGCGTGTGGGGCGGGACCTCCGAGCGCGAGCGGCGCCGCATCCTCCGCCGCCGCCGGATATCGAGCCTGCAGGTCAGCCGCAACTGACGGTCCGGACGCCGGCACCGCGTCGGGAATGACGCCCGCCGTGCTCGAGTGCGTCGTCAACGTCAGCGAAGGCCGCGACCCGGCCGTTGTGGGCGCCATCGCCGCCGCCGGCGCCGAATTCCTGCTCGACGTGCACCGCGACCCCGACCACAACCGGTCCGTGCTGACCCTGGCCGGACCCGGCACGGATCTCGACGGTGCCGTGCGCGCCGTGGCCCGGGCCACGCTCGAGCACGTCGACCTCCGGCGCCACCAGGGGGTCCATCCGCGCTTCGGAGCCCTCGACGTGGTGCCTTTCGTCCCCCTCGGCGCCGGTGGGAGCCCGGCCCGGCCCGGGGACGACCTCACCCCCGCCCTCGAGGCTCGTGACCGCTTCGCCGCCTGGGCCGGGCGCGAGCTCGCCCTG
>JARLGQ010000183.1 GCA_031292675.1 Acidimicrobiales bacterium | reverse complement strand
GGTGCGAGGCGCTCCCAGATTCGCCAAGAGAGGCCGCTCTCGACCCCTCGCACCGCCGCTACCTGGACTTTCTTTGGAGCGGACGACGGGATTCGAACCCGCGACCCTCACCTTGGCAAGGTGATGCTCTACCAGCTGAGCCACGTCCGCCTGGTACGCAGTGATTGTAGCAATCGTGAAAAGGCTTGACTCTCCTCCCGGCGTCCGATCCGGCCTGTCCCCAACCGCTCCGAGGAGACTCGGGCTGGTCGACCCGGTGTTTGTCAGGCCCAGTGGCCCCCGTTGCGCTCTGCAGCTTTGACCAGTTCGGCGAAGGAGTCCGTCAGCAGATCTCCGAAATGGGCGACCTCCGGCACCAATTCCCGACACCCGAGGATCCCGACGTAGAGCGTGCCCTCATAGCTCGCCACCGTCACGTTGATGCCCACCCCCTCGATGATGGGCCCCACCGGGTAGAGCGCCACCAGTCGCGCCCCCGCGCACCACAACCCGAAGTCCGGGCCCGCGATGTTCGAGACGAGCACGTTGAACAGGGGCGGCAGATGGTCGAAGAGCCGCAGATTTCCCGCCAGGCGAGCGATCCGTGACGAAAGGGCCGGAAACGCCAGCTGCGCCCACCCGTGGATCAGCTCCTCTGTCAACACGCGCGCCTGGTCCTTGGCCAACCGCGTGCCTGCCGCGATCGTCGTGAAGCGCTCAACAGGATCGGCGATCTGCGTGGCCAGCGACACGAGCATGGCGGAGACCTTGTTTCCCAGCATCCCCCGGTCGCCTTCGTTGCGCCTCGACATCGGCACCATGGCGACGACGGGCTCCTCGAGCCGTTCCCCACGCTCGGCCAGCAGCCGCCGCAGTGCACCTGCGACCGCGGCGAGCACGACGTCGTTCACCGTGCCGCCGAAGACCCGGCGCACGGTGCGGATCTCGTCCAGGGGAACCTGGGAGAAGGCGTAGCGCCGGTGTGCCGAGATGGCGCCGTTGAGAGAGGTGCGAGGAGCTCTGAATGGTGCAGGCGGGGGGACGAGGTTGTCCTCCTCGCGCAGCCGCCGGTTTCTTTCGGCAAGGTCGTGCACGGCGCCGAACGTCCGCCGCAACACCCCTGCGGTCCGCTCGGGCTGGCGGACGAGCGACGACACCGCGGAGCCGATGAGCTCGGCATCGGTGGGCACGGGCTCGGGCCGCCACGGTCGTGGGGGAAGGGAAGCAACGCGCGGAACGGGGCCCGTGTCGAGGAACGACGCCACGACCTCGACTCCCGAGGCACCGTCGAACAGGGCATGGTGGACCTTCGGGAAGACGGCGACGTGTCCTGACTCGAGTCCTTCGATTACGTGCATCTCCCACAACGGGCTGTTCTGGTCCAAGGGGCGCCCTGCCAGGTCGGCCACGAACGCAGCCAGCTCGGTAGGGCCGCCGGGCGCGGGAAGGCTGGCACGGCGCAGGTGGTGGTCGATCTCGAAGTGGGGATCCTCTACCCACACGGGGTGATGGAGGCCGAAGGGCACTCGCACGACCCGCCTTCGCAGTGGTGGGACGAGATGGATGCGCTCGTTCACGACATTGCGCAGCCGGTCGAAATAGCGGGTCGCCGTGTCGTCCCCGATATCGGACTGCGTCGGGTCGAAGACCATGACCGCCCCCACGTGCATGTGCATGGTGTCGGTCTCGAGCGCCAGGAAGGCGGCGTCCATCCCGGTGAGGCGCTCCATCAGCGGGCGTCGCCCATCATCGACCGGTGTGGCCGAAGCCACCCAGGCCCCGGGCAGAGCCGGGCAGCTCCCCATCGGCCGCCTCCACGAACTTGGCCTCCTCCACGGCCTGGATGACGAGCTGGGCGATGCGGTCACCTCGATGGACCTCGTATGGGGACGAGGGATCGGTGTTGACGAGCAGGACGCGTAGCTCGTCCCGGTAACCGGAGTCGATGAGCCCCGGGGTGTTGAGACAGGTCACTCCGTGGCGCAGGGCGAGACCGCTCCTCGGTTGCACGAATCCCGCGTACCCCGGCGGGATGGCGAGTGCGACGCCCGTGGGCACCAGCGCCCGTCCCCCCCCGGGCGCGAGCAGGGCGTCTTCGCGTGCATGAAGGTCGGCCCCGGCATCGCCTTGGCGCGCGTAGGAAGGCGCGGGCAGGTCGGGGTCGAGGAGGACGAGGGGCACCTCGAGCACCGCATGACCCTATCGTCCTCACCCCGGGGGGGCCGGAAGCGACCCCGGGGAAGGCTCCGGATCCACCGGTAGCATCCCTCGGGTGCTCGTGTGGATGGATCTCGAGATGACGGGGCTCGACCCGGCTCGCCACGTCATCGTGGAGATCGCCACCCTGATCACCGACGACGAGTTGGCGGTGGTCGCCGAGGGCCCCGACCTCGTGGTGCACGCCGGGGCCGAGCAACTCGGCGCCATGGAGCCCGTAGTCCGGGAGATGCACACCCGGTCGGGTCTGCTTGCGGCGATCGAGGCCTCCACCCTGACCCTCGAAGAGGCCGGACGCCAGACTCTGCGGTTCCTCCAGGAGCACGTGCCGGCCAAGGGAACGGTTCCCCTGTGTGGCAATTCCATCGGGACCGACCGCCGCTTCCTGGCCGCCCAGCTCCCCGAAATCGAGAACTGGCTGCACTACCGGTCCATCGACGTCTCCACCGTGAAGGAGCTGTGCCGGCGGTGGTACCCCGGAGTGCTGGCCCGGGCCCCCACCAAGAAGACCGCGCACCGTGCCCTGGACGACGTGCGCGAATCGGTAGCAGAGCTGGCCTTCTACCGCGACGCCGTCTTCGCCCCGCCGCAGCAGGCGCCCGGGTCCCCGCCCGCCTCCGGCACCGACGCCGCGGCCGGGGTGCCGCCCGGGACGGGCCCGGGCGCATAGACGCCGATCGCCCGACGCGCCCGTACACGCACCACCACGACGAGGATCACAGGAGGAATGGAAGGCGATGGAGCTTCGTACCCTCGGTCGCACCGGCATGCGCGTGTCCCCGCTGTGCCTCGGGGCGATGATGTTCGGCGCCTGGGGAAACCCCGATCATGACGACTGTGTCCGGATCGTGCATGGCGCCCTCGACGCCGGGATCAACTTTATCGACACTGCCGATGTGTACTCCGGGGGCGAGTCCGAGGAGATCGTGGCCAAGGCCTTGGCCGGAGGGCGCCGTGACCTCGTAATCCTGGCGACCAAGGTGAACGCACCAATGGGACAAGATCCCAACATGCGCGGAAACTCCCGGCGCTGGATCATGCGTGAGGTCGAGTCCAGCCTGAAGCGACTGCGCACGGACTGGATCGACCTGTATCAGATCCATCGGCCCGATCCCACCTGCGACGTCGACGACACCCTGGGCGCACTTTCGGATCTCGTCCACCAGGGCAAGGTGCGGGCCATCGGCTGCTCGACGTTCCCGGCCGATCTCATCGTGGAGGCCCACTGGGTGGCCGAGCGTCGTGGTCGCGAGCGCTTCGAGTGCGAACAGCCTCCCTACTCGATCCTGGCCCGGGGGGTCGAGTCCGCCGTCTTGCCGGCCTGTCAGCGCTACGGGATGGGCGTGATCGTGTGGAGCCCGCTCAACGGAGGCTGGCTCACGGGCCGGTACCGCAAGGACGCTCCCCTACCCGCAGGCGGGCGGGCCAGCCGCGGGCCCGACCGGTTCTCCCCGTCCCGGCCCGAGGTGGCCGCCAAGCTCGAGGTCATCGAGTCCCTCGTCGAGGTGGCGGGAGACGCCGCTGTGCCCCTCACCCACATGGCCCTGGCCTTCGCGCTCACCCACCCTGCGGTGACCGCGGCCATCATCGGCCCCCGCACCATGGAGCAGATGACCGGCACCCTGGGGGCCCTCGAGGTCACCCTCACCGACGAGGTCCTGGACCGGATCGACACGATCGTCGCTCCCGGGACCAACCTCGACCCTTCCGATGCAGGGTGGACAGCGCCACAGATCGCAGATGGCTGGCGACGTCGTCGACCCATGGCCACCCGAGCCGGCGCGCACTGACGCCGCCCGCGCACCAAGGAGACCGCGACCATGCCCGAGACCCCCTCCATGTCGATCGAGGAGGCGACGCGGGCCATCACCGCGCCCGGACAGCTGTTCGAGATGGAGGACGTCGAGATCCGGGGCGTCCCCACGCGGGTCTGGAAGAACTGTCCCGACAATCTGCGCGTCGTCCTGGAGCTGTCACGAGGTCACGGCGACGCCGACTACCTCGTGTACGAGGACGAGCGCACCACCTACGAGGAGCACTTCCGGACCGCGGCGGCCATCGCCGGCGAGCTGCGCAGCCGCTTCGGGATCGAGCTCGGCGACCGGGTCGCCATCGCCATGCGCAACCTCCCCGAGTGGGCGATGGCCTTCTGGGGCGCAGCGGTCGCCGGTGGGGTGGTGGTGCCGCTCAACGCGTGGTGGACGAGCCCCGAGCTCCACTACGGCTTGGCGGACTCGGGAACCAAGGTGGCCTTCGTGGACGCGGCCCGCCTGGACCGTGTGACGCCGCATCTGGCCGAGCTCCCCGATCTTCGTGCCGTGGTGGTCACCCACGAGGACCGGACCGAGGTCCCCGCTCTCCCCCACGCCCCCGTGCCGGTCGTCTCTTTCGCCGAGCTGGTCGGTACGCCGGCCGCCGACGTGACATTGCCTGCGATCACCATCGACCCCGAGGACGATGCCACCATCTTCTACACCTCGGGTACGACGGGGAAGCCTAAGGGGGCGGTGGGCACCCATCGCAACATGGGCACCAACTTGATGAGCCTCTTCTTCCTCAACACCCGGGCCGGGCTGCGCTCCCCCACCAAGCGCGCCCCCCGGGACGACGACAGCGGCGGACCGGGCGCGTACCTCCTGTCGGTGCCG
>JARLGQ010000182.1 GCA_031292675.1 Acidimicrobiales bacterium | reverse complement strand
TGGTGAGGCTGGCCTGAGGCTGGTAGGTCCCGGGCACGACGTTCTGCTGGGCATAGGCGAAGAGCACCCCGGCCAGGCCGGCGATCCCACCCGAGATGGCGAACGCCGCCAGCCGGGTGCGCGCCGGGTTGACGGCGAAGGCGGCGGCGGCGCGCTCATTGTCGCGCAAGGCGATCAAGACCCGGCCTGACCGGTTCCGGCGGAAGGCGAGGGCCGCCACCATGACCAGGGCCAGGAACGCGAGGCAGACGTAGTAGAAGGCCCGATCCCCCGACAGATCGATCCGGCCGTACAGCACGGGGCGGCTGAGGTGCGCGGAAAGACCTGACGGCAGGATGTGCGCTCCGATCCAGTAGTGCCCGTTGAGGAGGTAGTTCGGCACGGCGTAGCCGACGGCGAGGGTCGTGACGGCGAGATAGAGACCCTGGATGCGCAGCGACGGCAGGCCGACGATCACCGCCGCGACGACTCCGGTGAGGATGCCGATGCCCAACGCGGCGAAGAAGTCGATGTTGTGGTTGGCGACGAGGCCCCCGGCGACGCCCGCAGACGCACCCACGAGGCCGAACTGACCAAGGCTGATCTGCCCGGCCCACCCCGTCAGCACGACCAGGGACACCGCCACGATCCCGTAGAGGGGGAGCAGGACCAGGTACGAGACGTTGTCGATGCCCAGGATGTAGGGCAGCGCGATCATCAGGCCGGCACCGACGACGACCATTCCCCACCGGGCCGCGGCGACCTCGGGGAGTTTGCGCAGCTCGGCGGGGATAGGTCGATACTGCTTGACCGTCTGCCACCGACCCTCGCCGGCGTCCAGGGCTCGTGCCGTCCGGCGGGGCTGGGTGAGGAGCGCCCCCAAGATGACGAGCACCATGATCGACGAGGAGATGCTGTTGTCCCCGGAGCTGATGATCGTGGCGGTGATGAGCACGCCGATGCCCATGCCGGCCGCCAGCGCAACCCCGAAACGCTCCATGCGCGACACCACCGCGGCGGCCAGGGCATAGAGCAGGGTGTCGAGGCCCAACGTGGCGTCGTTCGGTGTCCCGATGAGCGGCGCCTGCACGTAGATCGCCAGCGCCGCCAGCAGGCCGGCCAGCGCCCAGGCCGCGGCGCTGACTCGGCGGACAGGGATGCCCAGAAGTAGCGCCCGGTCGGCGTTCTCGGCCGAGGCGCGCAGCGCGATTCCGAGCCGCGTATGGCGTAGGAACGCGGCGAGGCCGACGGTCACCACGGCGACAGTGAGAAATGCGGCGATCTCGTTCCCGGTGAGCAATGGCTGACCGCGGCTCGTGTGCCACACCACGTGTTGCCACGGCGTCGTGACCGTCGTCCCCTGGTTGGTGGCCTTCTGGCCGAGCCATACGGGGATGAAGAACCCGAGGACGGCCAAGCTCTGCGCCACGGCGATGGTCATCACCGTGGCGATGAGCCGGGGCACCGCGTCGAACCGGCGCATGACCACGTGGGCGAGCAGCCCCAGGACCGGCCCCCCTACCAGCACGATCGGGAGGGCCATCAGGTAGTTGACGCCGTACTCCAGCACGAGCACAAGCGCGATCACCGCGGGCACGGCGCCCACTGCGCCGGCGGCGAAATTGATGACGCGCGCCGTCCTGTAGATGAGGACGATCCCGACGCCGATGATGCCGTACAGCGAGCCCAGCGCCAGCCCGGAGACGAAGTCGGGAGCCGAGAGCCCGAAGATGAGCTCGATGACAGCGACGAAGATGGCGATAGCTGTCAGCCATCGGCCGGCCCGCGCCGGCCAGCTCGGTCCTCGGGCCGTCTCGACCACGGAAGTGAGCGACCCGGGAAGCAGTGAGGACCTCACGAGGATCGAGCCTTCGGGATCGGTGGCTCAGACAGCTTGGGGAAGCTCTGAGGCAAGAACCTCGAGCCCTCGATGTCCACGAAGGTGCCCGGTTTGTCGTCGTAGGGCGAGGGAGTGGTCTTGGACCAGTAGACGACAGCGGCGTCGATCGTCCAGTTGAAGCTGCCCTTGGAGAACCCGAATTCGGCGTGGCCAGTCGCCCCTCCCCCGATCGTCCCCATCGAGGGGGCGGCCGCCGCCATTCTCGCCGGGGTGAGGTCAGGGCCGGTGTTCTCGATGAGACTGGCCAGCATGTTCCACAGCTCCCAGGCGCCGGAGGCCACATACGGCTTCATGGGGAGGTTCGTCCCTCCACCGAGCCTGTAGGCGATCGGGCCGGCTTCCTGGGAGGGCGGAGGTAGCGTGGCGGCCGACGTGATTCCGAAGGCGTTGTCGAACTCACAGCCCGCCTGCCATTGCGGGCAGGCGAGCGATTGCTGGGTCGGCGTGGCCTCGAAGTTTTGCGCCAAGGCATCGACGCCCATGCCCTGCACATCAGCGAGGACGTTCTCCGGGTAGTAGTTGTGCTGCTGCTCCCCCGAGTAGGGAAGCTCAGGGGCGACGGGGTCACAGAGGCAGACCACGTCGGTGGCAGGATCGTTGGCCGTATCCATGGCGGAGACACCGGCGTTGATCTGCTGCGCCGCCGTGCTGATGTCCTGGGAATAGAAATAGTGGTGCTGCGAGACTGACCCCCCGTCACCGCAATCGCGGTTGAGCGCAGGGACCAGGACGTTGGTCACGGTGTCCTCGTTGTCAGGGTCGTTCGTGGAGATGACCCCCAGGACCCGCTTCTGACCGTTGAAGTTCTGGGCGGAGTTCTTGTCCTGGGCGAAGCTCACCACCCGGTTGGTGTTCTTGCTCGTCAGCTGATTGCACCAGAACTTGGCGAACCCCTGCTCGATGTTGGTCGAGCTCTCCCCGGGTGACCAGAAATAGGGGGCGTTGGCCTGGGCGAAGGCAGCGCTGAAGCCGACTCCGCCAATGGCAATGGTGTGATCCTGCGCCAGGCGCGAGAAGCAGACCGAACAGAGCGTGGTTCCCCAGGCAACCGCGTAGGGATGGTAGGTCTGGACGATCGAGTCCATCTCCGCCAACAGACAGCCCGTGTCCGGCGGCACGGTTTGACAGGTGCTGTTGTAGGTTTCGATCTTGAGCTTGCGCCCCCACAGGACATAGTGGGAGTTGACGAAGTTCTGAAACGCCGTGTTCACCTGCTTCGTATGCGCATAGTCGACGTAGAGACCCTCCGCCCGGAGGATGGTGTCCACGATCCCACCGGCGTCTGCGTAGTAGTCGACCAGGGTGATGGTCTTGTCCGTTACCCCCTGGGAGGTGCTGCCACCGTTGTCGTCGCTTCCGCCGATCGTGCCGGGCGTGCAGGGAGGGGCGTAGTAGTCGATCGACGTCGAGTACTCACGGCCACCGGTGCAGTGGGTCCGGTCACCAGCTCCGCCCGCCTTTCCCGAAAAGCCGACCGCCGGGCTTCCCCCGGCGGAAGCCGACGCCGCGGACGCCGGCCCGGGGGAGGTCGAGGGGAAGAGCACGATGATGAGCACCTGGGCGGCGAGGAGGACAGCCAAGGGAAGGTAGCCCCGGACCAGGCGCCTGACCTTCATCGGCCCCGTCCCGGGTCTGCCTGGAGCCGGAGCGGGCGCGGGGGATCGACAGAGCCACGTGACCCGGTCACGACGGCGTGGTCGACTAGCCGGCCAACCCCCATAGGTCCCCCACTCCCCCTTGGTCCGAATGTACAGCCCTGCGCGTGTGAAGGCTCATCCGGGGTGAGCATCCTGGGGCTGGCGAGCATCTGCCTCGGGCGCCCTCAGGCCACCGTCCCCTGCGCCACCAGGGAGGACCACTCGGCGTCTTCGACGCCGGCCAGTTCTCGCAGAACCAGCGCCGTGTGTTCGCCCAACTCGGGCCCGACGTCCGCCACGCCCCCGGGGGTACGGGAGAACTTTGGCACCACCCCGGGCATGGGAACCTCATAGCCCGCGCGCGACGCCGCCCGGACGACCATGGCGCGAGCCGCATAGTGAGGGTCGGCCACCATGTCAGACGGTGTGTAGACGCGGCCGCCCGGCACACCGTGCGACGACAAGAGCGAGAGCAGGGCGTCGGCCCCTATGGTCCGTGTCCAGTCGGCGATGAGGTCATCGAGGTCTTCCATGTTGCGACCGCGGGAGGCGTGGTCATGGAACCGCGGATCTCGAGCCAGCTCAGGCCTCCCCATGGCGGTGCAAAGCCGCGTGAACACAGAATCAGCGTTGCCGGCGATCAACACGTCGGATCCGTCAGCTGTCGGGTAGGCGTTGGACGGGGATACACCCGGAAGGACACCCCCGGTGCGCCGGCGGGTGACGCCGGCGACCTCGAAGT
>JARLGQ010000181.1 GCA_031292675.1 Acidimicrobiales bacterium | reverse complement strand
CCGCCGCCGCAGCCCTCCGCCGGCACCGGCGCCGCTGGCCGTGGGTCACCGCCATCGTGGTCGTGGTCCTGGCCCTCGCCGGGGCGGGGACCGTGGTGGCGCTGCAGAAGGCGAAGATCATCCTCACCCCCAGCTACAAGCTTCCGGCCATCACCGGTCTCTCGATCGCCCAGGCCGACGCCAAGCTGCATCACGACCAGTTCCAGGTCTCGGTGATCGGTCAGCAGACCTCGATCACCGCGCCCGTGGGCCAGATCCTGAGCCAGAAGCCGCACCCGGGGAGGAAGCTGAAGCGGGGGAGCACCGTGTCGGTGGTGGTGTCCTCGGGCCTGCCGACCGTCGCCATCCCGGCGCTCACGACGGTGACCGGGGACTGCCCGGCCATCACTGCGCTGCTGGCGCAGTCGCACTTCAAGACGTCGTGCACCGATCCCAACTCGACGAGCGTGACCAAGGGCACCGTTATCTCCTGGACCCCGCAGGGCAGCGCGCCCTACGGGTCGACGATCACGGTGACCGTTTCCGCCGGACCGCCGGTCGAGCCGATCCCCTCGCTCTCCGGGCAGAGCTGCACCGGGGCCACGACAACACTCAAGGCCATCGGCTTGGCTGCCAACTGCACGTCGCAGTACAGCTCGACGGTCCCGAGCGGCGAGGTGATCTCCTGGAGCCCCACGGGTGCGGCCCTCGAGGGAGCCACCGTGAACATCGTGATCTCCGAGGGACCGCAACCGGTCACGATCCCCGCCAACCTGTACCAGATGACCGTGTCGGAGGCCATCGGAGCGCTGCAGGCCCTGGGGTTGACCCCCATCAGCGGTGGCGGCTCGCTCAGCGGCCATGTCTTCCTGAGCAGTCCGCCCGCCGGTCAATCCGTGCTTCCCGGGGCGACCGTCACTCTCTACAGCCACTAGGCGGGCCGAGCCCGATGCGCGGCCCTCATCCGGCGCCCCACGCTCTGTGCACCATGATCTGCACGCGTCGGTCACCGCGCCCGATGATCAACGCCGGATCGCTCCATGAGGCGCGGCCGATGATCTGCGGCCGATGATGGCGCGGCCGATGATGGCGCGGCCGATGGTGGCGCGGCCGATGGTGGCCCCATGAGGGACAGAACGGCGGCAGGGTGCGAGCTGTGCGAGGCGGCCAGGCTTACCACCTGGTACCACGAAGACGACGTGTGCTGGGTCGCCGACTGCGAGGTGTGCGCGGTGCCCATGGTCGTGTGGCGGACGCACGGCACCGACCCCCCCGAGCAGGACCGTGCGCACATGGTGGCGGAGCTCGGACGGGTGGCCGACGAGGTTCTCGGAACAGGGACGTGGTCGGTGGACGATGTCATGCGCCAGATCCCCGATCACTTCCACGCCCATGCCCGCGACCCCGGTTGGTGGATGCGCCGCGTCGGCGCCGTCCGCCGGTAGTTGACCGGGTCGGGGTTGGGTTCGCCCGGAGTCGACGTTGCGGTCCGGCTTGCGGCGCGGCTTGTCGAGCGGTTTGCGGAGCGGTCGGGGGCCCGGTCGGCAGTCGGAGTCGGGTCGGACCATCGGTGGGTCGGGTCATCAGGCACAGCGAGCAAGGCGCGGGACGGGCTCGGAACATGGCGTTTCTCGACCGTCGTGATGCCGGTCGGCGGCTGGGCGGCCTTCTCGCCCGGTCGGTGGGCGAGGACGACGAGCGCCCCGTGGTCATGGGTATGGCGAGAGGGGGCGTGCCCGTTGCCTTCGAGGTCGCCGGCATCCTGGACGCCCCTCTCGACGTCCTCGTGGTGCGAAAGCTCGGGTATCCCCGCCAGCCCGAGCTCGGCCTGGGGGCGATCGCCGAAGGCGGTGTCCGTATCCTGAACTCCGCCCTCGTGCGCCAGCTCCAAGTTCCCCCCGACGTGATCGAGGCCGTGGCGACGCAGCAGACCACCGAGCTCGAGCGCCGCCTTGCCGCCTACCGCGGCGGGCGCCCACCGGTGCCCGTGGAGGGCCGGACCGTGATCGTCGTCGACGACGGGCTCGCCACGGGGTTCACCGCCCGTGCCGCCATCGAGGTCATGCGCCGGAGGTCGGCGGCGCGCGTCGTCCTGGGCATCCCGGTGGCCCCGCCCGATGCGGTGCACGCATTGCGCGAGGTGGCCGACGAAGTGGTGTGCGTCGAGACGACGGAGCGTTTCTTCGGACTGAGCGAGTGGTACGAGGACTTCGAGCAGGTGAGCGACGACGAGGTCGCCCACCTCCTGGCTGCCGCCGGGACGGGTGCGCCGTGATCAAGTATCTCGGGTCCAAGCGCCGTCTCGTGCCCGTCCTCGCAGAGCGGGCCCGGCGACCCCCGCCACGCACCGCCCTCGACCTGTTCACGGGGACCACGCGCGTCGCCCAGGCCTTCAAGATGGACGGCGCCGAGGTGACTGCGGTGGACTCCACGCGCTTTGCGTCGGTGCTGGCGAAGTGTTACGTGGCAACAGACCGCGACGGGGTCGACCCCGGTTCGCTGGAACAGGCCGTGGCGCATCTCAACGCGCTCCCCGGTCGCCCCGGCTACGTGACCAAGACGTTCTGTGAGCGGTCCCGGTTCTTCCAGCCCCCAAACGGCGCCCGCATCGACGCGGTGCGCCACGCCATCGCCACGGAGTACGCCGGCGGCGCGCTCGAGCCCGTGCTGCTCACCAGCCTGCTCGAGGCGGCTGATCGGGTGGACTCGACCACCGGGGTGCAGATGGCGTACGTGAAGCGGTGGGCCGAACGCTCGTTCCGTCCGCTCGAACTGCGCGTGCCCCCGCTCCTGCGCGGCCCGGGCCACGCCGTGCGTGGCGATGCCTGTGTCGTGGCCGCCGCGCTCGGGGAGTTCGACCTCGCCTATCTCGACCCCCCCTACAACCAGCACCGCTACGAGGCGAACTACCACATCTGGGAGACCCTGGTGGCCTGGGACGCGCCCGATCACTACGGCGTGGCCTGCAAGCGCACCGAGGTCCGACAAGGAGAGCGCAGCGCGTTCAACTCTCGCCGTACCATGCCGGCCGCCCTCGGACGCGTGGTGGCTGAGGTGCGCGCCCGGCTCCTCGTGCTCTCCTACAACGACGAGTCGTGGATCGATCTCGACGACTTGATCGAGATGTGCCGCGTTCGGGGGCATGTGGAGGTGCTGGCTTTCGCTTCGAATCGCTACGTCGGAGCCCGGATCGGGATCCACAACCCTGCCGGGGAGCGGGTCGGGTCTGTCGGACGGCTCCGGAACCTCGAGTACGTGCTGGTCGCCGGGGAGCGCGCCGAGGTCCGCCACGCGGTCGAACCCTGGCGCGACTCGCTGGTGGTGGCACGGGCCAGCTGACCGCCCGGCCCCGTTCCGTACGTGCCCACTGCTTGACCACCCGGTGAAGCCCTGTCAACGTGGGCTGCCTACCGGTGCGGGGGCTCCTTCGGGGTGACCGGTGTGTCTTGCGGGGTCGATCGGGTACTTTTCCGGGCGACCCTGGGCTTGGCGGGGCTCATCGCCCCGGAAACCTGAGGAGGATTACGACGTGGGTGCGCTCGAAGGGCGGGTGGCGATCATTACGGGTGCGGGGCGCGGCCTCGGCCGTGAGCACGCCCTCTTGTTCGCCGCCGAGGGCGCCAAGGTGATCGTGAACGACCTCGGGGGTGCCATCGACGGCTCCGGTGACGACCGGACCGCCGCCGAGCAGGTGGTGGACGAGATCCGGGCCTTCGGCGGGGAGGCGCAGTCGAACGGGGACGATGTCGCTTCGGTAGAGGGTGCCAAGAGCCTCGTCGACTCCGCCGTGGCAGCGTTCGGCGATCTGCACGTGCTCGTGAACAACGCCGGGATCCTGCGGGACCGGATGCTCGTGAACATGTCGGAGGAGGACTGGGACTCGGTCATCCACGTGCACCTGAAAGGCCATTTCCTACCCACGCGTTACGCGGCCGCGTACTGGCGGGAGCAGGTGAAGCAGGGCCGGGAGGTCAGCGCTTCTGTCGTCAACACCTCGTCGACCTCTGGTCTGCTCGGCAATCCCGGCCAGACGAACTACGGGGCGGCCAAGGCCGGGATCGCGGCCTTCACCATCATCGCCGCCCAGGAGCTCGGCCGGTACGGCGTCCGTGTCAACGCCATCGCCCCTGCGGCGCGCACGCGGATGACCGAACAGACGCCGGGGCTCGGCGACATCGTGAGGGCGCCGCGCGACCCTGGTGTCTTCGACGTCTGGAATCCGGCGAACGTGTCCCCCCTCGTCGCCTACCTGGCCAGCGGGAGATGTCCGCTGACCGGTCGCGTCCTGTTCGTGCAGGGAGGTGAGGTGCGCGTCTTCCAGCCGTGGACGATGACTGCCACCCTCGAGAAGAACGACCGCTGGACCATCGACGAGCTCGCCAAGGAGCTGCCGGGCCTGTTCGACAACGCTCCGGGTACCGAGTCCAGCGACTGACGCAGGCCTCGCGCTCCTGACTCCGGCGACCGCCCGGGACGGCCGGGGACCGCCGGGGCGTCTGGGCCAGGTGTCGGGGGTCGGGGGAGCCGGGCAGGGCTGCCGGACCTCGGCGGTAGCCTGGGGCCGCTGTGAGCCCCCCCGGCCCGACCTCTCCTGACGACCGCGCCATCCCGGAAGGTCGCGCTGGTGAGCAGGGCCGTCCCGAGTTGTCTCGGCTCCGATCCCGGCTCGAGTCCCTGGGGGCGCGGGCCCGCCGCAGCCCCCGCTACCAGTGGTGGGTCTTATGGGTGGCGCTGTCGGGTCTGCTCGCCACCAACCTCCTGTTCACCGTGTTCGTGGTGGCACTCCCCGAGGTGTCTCGGAGCCTGCACGCCAGCGTCGGGGCCATCACCTGGGTCGTGACCGGCCCCCTTCTCGCCTACGGAGTGGTGGCACCACTCGTGGGGAAGGCCGGGGACCTGTTCGGACATCGCCGCCTCTTCATGATCGGGATCATGACCGAAACCGTCGCCGCCGCACTTTCCGCGTTGGCACCGAACGCCGGTGTGCTCATCGCGGCCAGGGTGCTCGCCGGCATGGTGGGGGCCTCCATCGGCGCGGCGTCCATGGCGCTCGTGTTGTCCGTCTTCGACAAGAGCGACCGCGTGAAGGCTCTCGGCTTCTGGTCGCTGGTGGGCGCGGGCGGTCCGGTGATCGGTGTGGCCGTCGGCGGTCCCGTGATCCAGCTCTTCGGTTGGCGGTGGATGTTCTTTCTGCAAGTACCGCTGCTCCTGATCGCCGCCGCGCTCGCCATCGCCGTGCTTCCCGAGCGCGCCGCCGGCCGCCGGCACCTCAAGTGGGACGAGCTCGACCTGGACTGGGCGGGCGCGGCATCGATCGCAGCGTGCGTCGCATCCTTCTTGTTGGCATTGACCTTCCTGCCCAACTTCGGGTGGTCGAGCCCGCTCGTGCTGGGCCTGGTGGGTTTTTCGGTCGTATCCGGCATCGCCTTCCGGGCCGCCGAACGTCGGGCGAGCGAGCCCATCTTCCCGCTCGCGTACCTGCACAACAGGAACTTCGTGTTCCCGATCGCCGCTCAGAGCACCGCCAACTTCGCCTATCTCGGCGCCTTCTTTCTCACCCCGTTGCTGCTGGAGGAGTCCTTCGGGTATCTCCACAACCAATCGGCCGTGGGTTTCCTGTCGTTGCCGCGCCCCATCGTCTTCTCGACCATCGCGCCCTTTGCCGGGTATCTGGCCGTCCGGGTCGGGGAGCGGACCCTGGCCGTCGTCGGGACCTCGGCTGTGGTGCTGTCCATGGGCGTGTTCGCCCTGGCGGGGCACTCCACCGGCCTGGCCTTGGTGGAGTTCGCACTCTTCTTGTCGGGGATGGGGCTCGGCGTGGCGTCCCCGTCGCTGTCGTCCACGGTGTCCAACCAGTTCGCGCCCGAGGACCTGGGGACCGCGGCAGCGTCTCAGCAGCTCATGAACCAGGTCGGCACCGTCGCCGGCATTCAGGTGATGGAGACCGTGTACGAGGCGGCCCTCCGGGGACGGCACGGGCCGGGGGCTTTGTTGCATGCCTTCCACCTGGCGTACCTGGTGGGTGGTGCGGTCGCCCTCGTCGGCGTGGTGGCGGCCGCCATGTCGCGCTCCACCGAGAGGAATTTGGCGCCGTCGTTCGATGCGGTCGAGGCCCTGGACGTCACCGAACATCAACCGCTGGTGCGGCCCGCCGCGGGCCAGGCGCTGCCCGATAATGCGCTGCCGGATCGGTCACTTCCGCACCGGCCTCTTCCGGACCAGCCGATCGAAGCCCGATGACCGGCCGACTCACCCGCCGCCCACGGGGGGGGGGAACAGGGTCTACGCAGTCATCTCCCGAAGTCGTTTGGCGACCTCCTGGGCGTGCTCGTCGGGCGGAGCGCCCTGGAGCATCATGAGCTTGGCCATGTCGCCTTCCACCTTGACCTTGCCGGCCATGAAGGCCTGCATGCCGACCTGGGGGTTTCCCTCGACGAGGATCGCCTTGGCCGTGGCGTAGTCGAGAGTCACCTTCAGATGTGCCGGGTCGATGTGGCCCGTCTCGAGCTTCAGGTGGCCTTCGGTGGTGTCGAGGTGGGCGTCGATGGACCCGTCGCCGAAGGGCACCTCCGTGATGACCAGGTTCATCCTCATCTCGTGGGTCATCGTCCCGGCGGTGCCGTCGTACTCCTGACGGATCTTGCGCGCCTCGTCAACCCACTCGTCACTCAGGAAGGGGTACTGGGCCATCGTCGCTGTGCTCCTTGCTGTTCATTTCTGTTCGGTGCCGGTCACTGCGGCCGCCGCCCTGTGCACGGCCCGCCGACCGGGCGGTTTCACCATACCCGGCCCGGGTCGGCACCGACCGATCCCCGGCGGCGACGATCGGTGCACCCCATGTCGGGGCGGACGCTCGGCGTCTGTGGCCTAGCATTCACACGTGGCCGCTCCCGTCATGCCCGGTGCCGAACCGTTCACCCACGACGGTGGTCCGCAGGGTGTGCTCGTGCTGCACGGATTCACGGGGAACCCCCAGTCCATGCGACCGTTGGCAACCGCTCTGGCGGCCGAGGGGTACACGATCCGCCTCCCGCTTCTCCCCGGTCACGGCACCGCCATCGAGGACATGATCCCCACCCGTTGGTCCGACTACGCCGAGGCCGCCGAAGCCGAGTACCGGGATCTGGCCGGGCGCTGCGAAGCGGTTGCGCTGGTCGCTCTCTCGATGGGCGGGACGCTGGCTTGTTGGCTGGCCGAGCACCGTCGCGAAGTCTCGGGGATGGTGCTCGTCAATCCGTTCGTCGACCCGCCCGCGGACAGCTTCCGGGACATGCTGCGGGGAATCTTGGACTCCGGGGCGGAGGTTGCCCCCGGCGTGGGATCGGACATCGCCAAGAAGGGCTCGACCGAGCTCGCCTACCCCGGGTCGCCGATCGCCGCCGTGCTGAGCCTCTTCGACGGGATCGACGGCGTGGCGGCACGACTCGACCACGTCACCTGCCCGGTGCTCTTGCTCTCGAGCCGCGAGGACCACGTCGTGCCCTCGTCGTCCGGTGACCTGCTTGTCGCCAAGGTCTCGGGGCCGATCGAACGGGTCTGGCTCGAGCACAGCTATCACGTGGCCACCCTCGATCACGACGCTGAGGTCATCGAGTCCCGGACCGTCGCGTTCGTGCGTGAGGTGCTGAGCTCGGGCTCCACCGGCAGGATGGTGGCAGGGACGGCTGGCTGATGGCCGGCGAGACGACGGCCGGCAACGCCACACCCGGCAACGCCACACCCGGCAGCGCCGGTCTGACGCGTGAGGACGCCGCCTACGTGGCGCGCCTCGCCCGCATCGATCTCACCGACGACGAGCTGGGACTGTACGCGGTGCAGCTCGCCACGGTCATCGGCCACGCCGCAGAGCTCGCCGCGCTCGACACCGACGGGGTGGAGCCCACCGCCCACCCGCTGCCGCTGCGCAACGTGACGCGCGCCGACGAGCCACGGCCCTCCCTCGACCGGGCCGAGGTGCTTGCCCAGGCGCCCGCCGTCGAGGACGGGCGATTCCGGGTGCCGCCCATTCTCGGGGAGGCGCCGTGACAACGCCTGGTGACTCCGGCGCGCCCGGCACTCCGGGTGACAGGTCGAGCCCGGCATTGGAGATCGCCCGGGACGTGCGAGCCGGATCGGTATCGGCGCGCGACGTGGTGGAGCGATACCTCGGCGCAGTCGATGCAGTCGACGGAGAGCTCCACGCCTTCGTGACGGTGCTCCACGACTCGGCGCGCCGCGAGGCCGCCGCCGTCGACCGCCAGGTGGCGGCCGGAGAGGATCCGGGCCCGCTCGCGGGCGTGCCCGTGGCGCTCAAGGACAATTTGTGCACGCGCGGCGTGCCCACCACGTGCTCGTCGCGGATCCTCGACGGCTGGTGCCCGCCCTATGAGGCCACCGTGGTCGAGCGCCTGCGCCGGGCCGGTGCGGTCGTCATCGGCAAGACCAATCTGGACGAGTTCGCCATGGGGTCCTCGACCGAGAACTCTGCCTTCGGGCCCACACGGAACCCCCATGACCCCGCCCGCGTCCCCGGGGGCTCGTCGGGCGGCTCGGCGGCGGCGGCGGCGGCGGGGCTGGCCCCGCTGGCGCTCGGTTCCGACACGGGAGGGTCGATCCGCCAACCCGCCGCGCTGTGCGGTGTCGTGGGCATGAAGCCCACGTACGGGACCGTGTCACGCTACGGGCTCGTGGCCTTCGCCAGCTCCCTCGACCAGATCGGTCCCATCACGACCACGGTCACCGAGAGCGCCGTGCTCTTCGACGTGATCGGCGGGCAGGACCCGTGTGACTCGACATGTCTAGAAAGGCCGGCACCCCGCACGGTCTCGGCACTCGCCGACGGGGTCGAGGGCCTGCGGGTCGGCTTGGTCACCGAGCTTGTGGACGGAGCCGACCAGGCGGTTGCCGCCCGAGTCCACGAGGCCGCCGGGGTGCTGGAGGCAGGCTGCGCCCGCGTCGAGGAGATCTCGATCCCCGAGCTCCGTCACGGATTGCCCGCCTACTACGTCCTCGCACCCGCGGAGGCATCGTCCAACCTGTCTCGGTACGACGGTGTCCGCTACGGGTTGCGCGTCGAGGCGGGCACGGCCGAGGCCATGAACGCGGCCACGCGGGCCGCAGGGTTCGGGCCCGAGGTGAAGCGGCGGATCATGCTCGGCACTTACGCGTTGTCGGCGGGCTACTACGACGCGTACTACAGCCAGGCCCAGAAGGTCCGCACGCTCATCATCGACGCGCTGGGTGTGGCCTACCAGCGATTCGACGTCCTCCTCGGCGCCACCACACCGACCACCGCTTTCGCTCTCGGGGCCAAGGTCGATGACCCATGGTCGATGTACCTTTCGGACGTGTGCACCGTTCCGTCGAACCTGGCCGGGCATCCTGCCATCAGCATTCCCTTCGGCAGCGACGACAAGGGCTTGCCGGTGGGAGTGCAGGTGCTGGCCCCGTCGTTGTGTGAGCCCGTCATGTTCCAGGTTGCCGCCGTGGTGGAGCGTGGCGCCCCCGTGCTCGCCCCTCCCGGGATCCGTGCCGCATGAATGCCGGGGGCAAGGGGTGGGAGCCGGTCATCGGGCTCGAAGTCCACTGTGAGCTGAAGACCGAGACCAAGCTGTTCTGCGGCTGCCGCAACGCTTTCGGCGACGAGCCCAACACCAACGTGTGCCCCGTGTGCCTGGGCCTCCCGGGATCCTTGCCCGTCCTCAACACGCGCGCCGTCGAGTACGCCATGCGGATCGGGCTGGCCCTGCATTGTGAGGTCCGGCCGTCGATCTTCCACCGGAAGAACTACTTCTACCCGGACATGCCCAAGGACTATCAGGTCAGTCAGTACGACGCGCCCATCAACGTGAGCGGGTGGCTCGAGCTCCCCGACGCCAGCCGGGTGCGGATCGAGCGGGCCCACATGGAGGAGGACACCGGCAAGACCTCCCACATCGGGGGAGGCGGGCGCATCCATGACGCCGACCACGCCCTCGTGGATTACAACCGCGCCGGGGTGCCGCTCGTGGAGATCGTCTCCGCGCCCGACATCGGGTCGTCGGCACAGGCCCGCCTCTACGCCTCGGAGCTGCGAGGCATCCTCGTCGCCACCGGAGCATCGGACGGTCGCATGGAAGAAGGGTCGATGCGTGTCGACGCCAACGTGTCGGTGAGGCCCGCCGGGACCTTCGAGCTCGGCACGCGCTGTGAGATCAAGAACCTGAACTCACTGCGCTCGCTCGGGAGGGCGATCGAGTACGAGATCGAACGGCAGGTGGGACTGCTCGAGTCCGGTGACAAGGTCGTCCAGCAGACGCGGCACTGGAACGAAGACGAGGGGGTCACCGTCGCCCTGCGCTCGAAGGAGGAGGCCTTCGACTACCGCTACTTTCCCGAGCCCGATCTCGTGCCGGTGGTACCCGATGCCGGGTGGCAGGCAGAGGTGGCGGCTTCCATCGGGCCCATGCCCGCCGACCGCCGCGACAAGCTCGCCTCGCTACTGGGGCTCGAGCCGCCGACGCGTGCCCGCGCCGACCAGATCGCCACGGTCGTCGAGCACGGGCTCGACGGCCTCGTGTCGGCGGCTGCCGACGCAGGCGTCGACGTCGCGCTGGCTCTGGCGCGCACGGCCAACGAGGCCTCTGCCGATCCCGACGCGGCGCGCCGGCTGGATGTGGCCGGGTTCATCGGTCTGCTTCGCATGGAGCAGGACCGCAAGCTGAGCGCGACGCAGGCCAAGACGGTTCTGGCCGACATGCTCGAGAACGGGGGCGATCCCGTGGAGATCGCCAAGCGCCGGGGTTTCGAGGCCCTCGACGCCGGTTCGCTGGCCGCCGTGGTGGCGGAGGTGGTCGCCGACCACCCCGACGAGTGGCAGCGGTACGTGGGCGGGGAGGACAAATTGGTCGGCTTCTTCACCATGCACGTCATGCGGGCCACGAACAACCGGGCCAACGGCAAGGAAGTCGCCGCGGAGCTCCGCCGCCTGCGCGGTTGACGCCACGGCGGGGGGCCTCGCCTCGCCGTCCGTGCACGGGTGAAGGGCCCACGCCTCGTGCCCAGGGCCGGACTGCCTTTGGCCAGGGAGACGGCTTTGGCCAGGGAGACGACGGTGCGGCGGGGTCGTGGGGACCTCTGCGGGCGGTCCCCACGCCCCGCTGCCTCCCCCTGCGGGTGGCTCTCTCAGGAGGGGATCCGGGAGTCCCGGGAAGCCACCCGGACATCGTCATACCCGAACGCCCTCCTGCCGAACCGGTGCCCTGTTGGCCTCGTTCCGGTCATTCCCAGGCCCTGTTCTGCTGTTGAAGTATTTTCCATTCACCCCTAGCGAGTGTCACACCCTTCTGGCATTCTCCATCGGTGGCGGAATTCGAGGTGCCCAGAAGGGCCGTCAGCGACATCTCGGCCTACCTGGCCCGGCTGGAGCCGGAGCGGATCACCAGTGCCCAGGCCACCGAGCTGTTCGGCCTCTTCGCCGAGCTCACCCGCCTGGGCTCGGCGGGTCAGGTGCTCCTCGGCCCCCGGGTGGCGCAGTCCGACGCATGGAAGGGCGAAGGCCACCGCTCGGCGGCGTCGTGGGTGGCGAAAAAGACCGGCACGGGCCTCGGGGATGCGATCGCCACGCTCGAGACAGCCGAACGCCTCCGATCGCTTCCGAGGACGACGGAGGCACTTCGCAACGGCACCTTGTCGGGCCCGCAGGTGCGCGAGATCGCCGCCGCGGCCGTCAGCCATCCGTCAGCCGAGGATGAGCTGCTCGAGGCGGCCAGTACGGGCACGCTCAAGGGCCTGAAGGACCTGAGCCGGAGGGTTCTGGCCGCGGCGGGTTCCACCCAGGCCGAGAACGCCCGCTACGAGGCGGTCCGGAAGAGCCGTTTCTCCCGGCACTGGAGCGATTCCGACGGAGCCTTCCGAGGGGAGTTCAAGCTCACTCCGGATGCGGGGGCGATGATGCTCGCTTCGCTCGATGTGCGGGCCAACGAATTGTTCGACCGGGCGCGCAAGTCCGAGAACCACGAGTCGCCCGCCGCCTATGCCGCGGACGCGCTCGTGGACCTCGTGACGCGGAGCCCCGGGGGCGGCAACGTCAAGTCGGGCGGTTCGGCGGTCGTGCACCTGCGCGTCGACGCCACCGCGCTGCGGCGCGGCTATGTCGAGCACGGCGAGGTGTGTGAGATCGCCGGAGTCGGCCCCGTGCCCGTCTCCACCGCCCGCAGTCTGCTCCCCGAGTCCTTCCTCAAGATCGTCGTCGTCGACGGGGTCGACGTGCTCTCGGTATGCCACGTTGGGCGCGCAATCCCTGCCCACGTGCGCAGCGCCATCGAGGCACGTGATCCCATCTGCGTGGTTCCCGGCTGTGACGTGGCCGTGGGGCTCGAGATCGACCATTGGCAGACCGACTTCGCCGACGGGGGCCCGACAGCGCTTTCCAACCTGGCGAGGCTTTGCCACTTCCATCACGCCATGAAGACGTACCGAGGCTTCGAGTTGGGGGGTGGTCCCGGCAAATGGGAGTGGGAACCGCCCGAGGAGCTCGACTCCGGCTGAGACTCGGCCCGCGGCCACGCCACGGCGCGGTGCGGCGCGGCACGGCCGGTCGACCTGCGCCGTAGCCTGGGTGCATGCGGGCGCGCCAGCAGGGATCGGGGAACATGACGTCGGGAGTGCCGAGGCGACCTGACGCGGTGTGGCGGCTCCGGCGTTCGCCGTTGGTGCGGGCGGCGCTGGGCTGGGTGACCAGGGTCTGCATCGGGATGCTGGCGGTGGTGGCAATCATCACGCTGCTCTTCGTCTGGGCGTTCGGCCATCCGCTGGCCTGGAGCGTCATCGGTTGCCTGTTCGCCCTGCTGCCCCTTGCCGGGCTGTTGCTCACGGTCGGCGTCGGCCTCCGGGCGGCGGTTGTCGCTGGCCCGGGCCGGATCGGTGTCCGGTTCTTGGGACGGTGGCGCATCGTCGACCTCGGACAGGTGCGCGTGGTCCGTCTCGCCGATCAGTCGTTTCCCGGCTTCGGTGGCTTCAGTCGCTTCGGGGGAGGCGGCTTCGGGGGAGGCGGCTTCGGGGGAGGCGGCTTCGGGGCAGGCGGCGCCATCGGCTCGGGCGGGATCGGCGGTCATCGAGGCCCGGGCGGCCCCGGGGGATGGAGCACGACGGTGTCGGAGGGTGGCTCGGAGGGCGGGGGGCCCGGCGGTCGGGCCCTCGTGTTCGAGGATGACCACGGTGGACGGGTGGAGATCGGGATCGACGCCCTCGACGCCGGGCTCGTCGAGGTGGTGCGAGAGGGGCTTGGCCCGGACGCGGTGATCGATCCGGAGGCCGCCCGCGCGCTGGGCCGCGCCGCCGGCACCGACGCGCCACGTCCTCCTGGTGGTGTGTCGAGCCCCGGTGCGACGGAAACGACGCCGGAGTTCGACAACGGGTCGTCGGAACCGGGGTGCCACCGCCGGCCCTAACCTTGGGCGCCATGGCCCCCGACGATCGCCCGCACGGCATGAAGATCCGCAGCTTCGAAGTCACGGACGGACCCACCCGCGCTCCGGCCCGGGCGATGCTGCGTGCCATCGGCATGACCGACGACGACTGGACCAAGCCCCAGGTGGGGGTGGCGTCCTCGTGGAACGAGGTCACGCCGTGCAACATGCCGCTGGACCGCCTGGCCAAGCGCTCCAAGGACGGCGTGCGCGACGCCGGCGGGTTCCCGGTCGAGTTCGTCACCATCGCCGTGTCCGACGGGATCTCCATGGGCCACGAAGGCATGCGCGCCTCGCTCGTGTCGAGAGAGGTCATCGCCGATTCCATCGAGACCGTCATGCACGCGGAGCGCTTCGACGCCCTTCTCACCTTCGCCGGTTGCGACAAGTCGCTCCCCGGCATGCTCATGGCCGCCGCCCGCCTGAACTTGCCGGCGGTCTTCCTCTACGGCGGGTCGATCCTCCCCGGGAAGATCCCCGGACGCCCCGACGACCAGATGCTCGACATCGTGAGCGTCTTCGAGGCCGTGGGTGCCAACGCCACCGGGTCGCTCTCCGACGAGGAGCTCTCCCTCATCGAGCATCACGCCTGTCCCACGGCGGGCTCGTGCGCCGGCATGTTCACCGCCAACACCATGTCGTCGGTGGCCGAGGCCATCGGCATGTGCCTGCCGGGCTCGGCGTCACCGTCGGCGATCGACCCCCGCCGCCAGGACTTCGCCTACGAGTCCGGTCGCGCCGTCATCGAGCTGCTCGCCCGCGACATCCGGCCCCGGGACGTCATGACCAAGCCGGCCTTCGAGAACGCCATCGCCGTGGTGATGGCGCTGGGCGGCTCGACCAACGCCGTGCTGCACCTTCTGGCCATCGCCAACGAGGCGCGCGTGGAGCTCTCTCTCGACGACTTCAACAAGGTGGCGGCCCGCGTACCGCACATCGCCGACACCAAGCCCCACGGCAGGTACCACATGGTGGACGTGGACAGGGTGGGGGGCATCCCCCTGGTGATGCGCGAGTTGCTCGAGGCCGGGCTCCTGCACGGGGACTGCCTCACGGTGACCGGTGCCACGGTGGCCGAGAACCTCGCCGCCCTCGACCCGCCCCGCCCCGACGGGGAGGTGGTCCACCCGCTGTCGGCTCCGATCCACGCCGAAGGTGGCATCGCCGTGCTGCGCGGGTCCATGGCCCCCAACGGGGGGGTGGTCAAGGTGGCGGGCATCGACTCGTCGCGCTTCGAGGGCACGGCCCTCGTGTTCGACGGCGAGCAGGACGCGCTCGACGCCATCCTGGCCGGGAGGATCGAGCCCGGAACGGTGGTGGTCATCCGCTACGAGGGGCCCAAGGGCGGCCCCGGCATGCGCGAGATGCTGGCCGTGACCGGCGCGTTAAAGGGGGTCGGGCGCGGCGCCGACTGCGCGCTGGTCACCGACGGGCGGTTCTCGGGCGGCACCCACGGATTCTGCATCGGCCACGTCGCGCCCGAGGCGGT
>JARLGQ010000180.1 GCA_031292675.1 Acidimicrobiales bacterium | reverse complement strand
TGAAGGCGCACCCGTCCCGGTACGAGACGAGGCGGCGCCTGAACGTCCCCCGGACGTCGGTCGTGAGAACGTGAGAACGTGAGGGCCCGCCTCGGTCTCCCCGAGGTACTGCACCGTCAGGCCGGCGGCGGGGAGGCCCACGAAGTCGCCCGTGTCCGGCGGGGTGTCGGTCGTGGTGTCGAGGAGCGTCATCGGGCCCGAGCAGCACCGGTGCGAGTGGGAGCGGACGTAGACCACGCCACCGCGGGCGGCGGCGAACTCCCTGGCCTCGTCCGAAGTGACGACGTCCATCGCCACCAGCGTAGGGTCCTGGCCCAGGCTCAAGCTCAGGCTCAGTTGGTGCCGGTGTCCCCGTCCACGTCCGTGGCCCCCGGATCGGGGGCGGAGGGGATGTTGTCGGGGAGGGCGCCGACGCGGTGAGCGACCCACAGCAGCGCCCGCTCGCTCTCGTCGAGCACCTCCGTAACGAGGTTGCCCGTCTCGCTCGCCCCCAGGTCCACCAGTCGGCACCAGTTCGCGAACACGCGATAGCCGGGTCCCCTGTAGCGCCGCCCGGCCATCCTGATCGGCACGGCCGGCATCCGGAGGAGCCAGGCCACCAGGCCGCCGGCGATCTCCGGGAGCGCCGAGTGGTGGCGGACGACAGCCGAGTACTGACCGGTGACCACGTCAGCCATGTTCTCGAGCGCCTCGGACCCCGGTTCGAAGTACTCGGAATGCGCCTCGACCGGCGGATGATCCGGTGCGTTGGTGCTCATCCGGGTGCCGCCGAAGGTGGGGGATGTGGGGGCCGTCCCGAAGACGCCCAGCTCGGCGATGACGTCGCCCGGCGCCTGCTCCGAGAAGAAGTGTGACTGCTCCAGGTGGAGGTCACGGAGGTCGTCGACGGTCATGCCCGGACTTCCCGCGACCACGACGTCGGTGCACTGCAGGCCACAGTCGGCCAGTGCGGCCCCCGTCACGATGGACCCGAAGCTGTGGGCGACCACCGCCAGTGTCTGGTCGGGGCGCAGGGAGAGCGACGACACGAACGCCGTCAGGTCGCTTCCGGCCGCGATCAGGTCCTCGTTGCACTCGATGGACCCCTCCGCGGCGGCGAGGACGTCGACCGGGTTGTCGTATCCCTTCCACAACGCGACTGCGGTGGCCTCGGCCTCCTCGTACAGGTTCCGGGCGTCGGGGATCCAGTCGTCGCACAGGTTCGTGCCGTCGCCGACACCGGGAACCATCACCGCCACGTGGTGGGCACTCTCCATGTCGCCGAAGAGCACCGCGTAGTGCTGCAGCTGCGGCCGGTAGAGGAGGATCTGCCCGCCGGAGGAGAGCAGCGTCTGGAGCAACCTGACGCGGTCCGTGTCGCCTTCGGCGGTGGCGCCGGCGAGATCCATCTCCACCGCGACGAGGTTGCTCGCCGCACGGCGGCTCAGTGGGTCCATTCCGGGCATGCGCCAGGTTACGTCCCCACCATGGCGCGATCGCGTCTTGCCTAACCCTTCTGGCATGGGTGAGGCGCTCGCGATCCTCGCTGCTGTCCTGTTCGCGACAGCCGGTCAGCGGGGTAGCCCGAGGATCCTCCCGGCGATGATGTCGCGCTGGACCTGCGAGGTCCCGCCCGCGATGCCGGCCGCCTTGCTCCACAGCCACTGCCGAGCCCACGGCCCCGCCTCGGCCGACGCGGCATCGCGGCCCGTGACGAGGAGCCCGGCCTCGGAAAGGCCCTGGGTCATGGCGGTCCAGGTCAGCTTGATCCAGCTCGACTCGGGACCGGGCTCCTCGCCGCGACCCAGGCGCGTCAGGGTGCGCAGGTTGTGGAGGCGGAGCACGCCGAGGTCGATGTACGCGCGTGCGAGCGCGTCAGCGATGAGGGGGTCGTCGAGGCCACCGTTGCCCCGCGCCTCGTCGTAGAGCCGGGCGAGGTAGGTCTCGTGGACGACCTGCTCCTTGAAGGGGAAGTTGGTCCCCCGCTCGTGCGCCAGCGTGGAGCCGGCCACGGTCCAGCCCTGACCCTCGGTCCCGACGACGTGCTCGGCCGGCACGAAGACGTCGGTCAGAAAGACCTCGTTGAACTCCGCGTCGCCCGTCATCTGCACCAGCGGGCGCACATCGACGCCCGGGTCGGACATGTCGACGATGAGCGCGGTGATGCCCTGCTGCGGGCGGGCGGCGTCCGGGTCGGTGCGCGCCAGGCACAGGCCCCACGAGGCGAACTGCGCGTACGACGTCCACACCTTGCGCCCGGTCACCAGATGCCCCCCGTCGACCGGGGTGGCGCGGGTCGAGAGGGAGGCGAGGTCGCTCCCGGCGTCGGGCTCGCTGAAGAGCTGGCACCAGATCTCCTCGGCCGAGAGGATGAGCGGCAGGTAGCGCAGGCGCTGATCCTCGGTGCCGTGGGCGAGCAGTGTCGGCCCCACCAGGTTGATGCCGACCCGGTTCACCGGTTGGGGGGCCTGCGAGCGCGCGTACTCGCTCTGGTAGAGCGCGACCTGCACCGGCGTCGCGCTCCGCCCCCCGTACGTACTCGGCCAATGGACGCCCACCCACCGGTCCGCCGCCAGGGTCGCCTGCCACTCGCGCCCCCAGGCCACCTCGTCGGCCAGGTCCACGAAAGCGGGCGGGTGGTGCGGATGGCCGGCGAGCCAGTCCCGGAACGAGGCCGCGAACTCCTCGTCCTCCTTCTTCAGTGAGAGATCCATACCGGCTCCGTCGACGACCCTGACATCGGCGTCACGTTACCGGGGTACCGATAGGGTGCCCTCCCGTGACGGCCCGCCTCCGACCCACCTGGGTGCCGCGCCTGGCCCGCAGCTACCGGCGACCCGGGGGGCCCTGGGACGTGCCGACGCTCGACGCGCTGATCTCCGCCCACGGCGGCGAGGTGGTCGACGGCGACACCCGGCTCTCCGCCTCCCAGGCCGACGCGCTGGTAGCCACGGTCGCGGGTGGACTCAAAGAGCGCGGCGTCAGGCACGGTGACGCCGTGGCCTGGCAGATGCCCAACAGCCTCGCCGCGGCGGTGCTGACCCGTGCCTGCTGGCGCATCGGCGCCGTGGCGGCGCCGGTCCTCCACTCCTTCGGGTCCGCCGACGTGGGGGGGGGGCGCGGGGCCTTCGCACCCCCCCAAGTGGTTGACCTAAACCCCCACCCGAAATAACACACCCCCGCCCAGGCCGCCCCCC
>JARLGQ010000179.1 GCA_031292675.1 Acidimicrobiales bacterium | reverse complement strand
GCCGGACCGCGCCGACCGTTCAGGCTCAGCGGCAGGCCCACCACCACGCGCCGGGCCCCCACCTCCTCGACCACAGCCGCCAGGGCCCGCCAGTGCCCGGCGCCGTCGCCACCGGCGCCGGCACCGCGCTCGATGGTGCAACGCGGCGAAGCCAGGGTGCCGGTGCCGTCGGAGACGGCCACGCCGATGCGGCGCTCGCCCAGGTCGACCCCCACCACCCTCACCGAACTCGGGCCACCCGCACCCGGGTCAGGAACCGAGCCGGCGCCGAGCCTCCGCCAGCAGGTCGTCGACCTTGGCGGGGTCCGAACCGCCCGCCACCGCCAGCTCGGCCGAACCCCCGCCGCCACCGCCGACCATCTGGGCCAGCTCTTTGGCGGTGGACCCGGCGTCCACGGCCTGGTCCCCCGACGCCACCGCCACCGCCACCTTGGACCCGCCGGGAGACCCGGCCACCACGACGACGCGGGCCCCGTGCCGCTGCACGGCCTGGGCCAGATCGCGCAATTGTTCGGAGGGCAACCCGTCCTGGCGGTGCACGACGACACCGTTCTCGGCCCGCTGCGCCAGCCGGGCGGCTTCTTCCTGCAGGCGCGCGCCCTGCATGCGCTGGAGCTCCTTCTCCGCCTCGCGCTGGCGGTCGAGAACCTTCTGCAGGGCCTCGAGCACGCCGCCGGATTCGACCCGCAACAGGCGCGCCGCCTCGTCCACGGTGCGCCGGCTCTCGGCGAGAAGGGCGAGCGATCCCTTCCCGGTCACGGCCTCGATCCTCCTCGTGTTGGAGCCGATCGACCCTTCCGACACGATGGTGATGGGACCGATCATGCCCAGCGCGTCGACGTGGGTCCCGCCGCACAGTTCTGTCGAGTGGACGCCGGCCCGCACCACCCGTACCCGGTCGCCGTACTTGTCCTTGAAGAAGGCCAGGGCACCCAGGGCCTCGGCCTGTGCCCGGGAGGTCTCGATGACCTCGACCGTGGCGTCGCTGAGGACGTCGGCATTGGCTGCCTCGGCCACTTCGGCCAGCTCTTCGGGACGGGGCGCCTTCGGATGCGAGAAGTCGAAGCGCAGGCGGTCCGGCGCCACCAACGAGCCCTGCTGGCGCACGTGGTCGCCGAGGACCTGGCGCAGCGCGCTGTGCAACAGGTGGGTGCCGGTGTGATGCCGGCGCGTCGACTCGCGACGTCCCGCGTCGATGACCGCCAGCGCGTCCTGGCCGGGGAACAGCTCGCCCCCCTCGTCGATCGTGGCGCGGTGCACGACAAGCCCGGGAATCACGTTCTGGGTGTCGAGGACGCGGGCGCGCCCGGTCTCGGTGGTGATGACCCCGGTGTCGCCCACCTGGCCGCCGGACTCGGCGTAGAACGGCGTGCGGTCCAGGACGATCTCGGCCGTGCCGGGCTGCGACCCCGCTAGCACGGCCACCACCCGGGAGGGCTCCTCGTAGTGCTCGTAGCCGGTGAAGCGGGTCGGGCCCGATTCCGCCAGCAGCCCGCGGTAGGTGGACTCGTCTCCGAGGGCCTGGCGCCGGCGGCGGGCGTCGGCCCTGGCGAGCTCGCGCTGGGCCTCCATCTCGCGTTCGAAGCCCTCGGTATCGACCTCCACGCCGGCCTCGGCCGCCATCTCCATGGTGAGCTCGATGGGAAAGCCGTGGGTGTCGTGCAGGCGGAAGGCCGTCGCCCCCGACACCCGGCCGGTGCCGTCGCGCAGGGCCTCCTCGAGGATGACCGAGCCCGCGTCGAGGGTGCGGCGGAAGGCCCCTTCCTCGCGCGCCACGGTGTCCTGGACACGGTCGAGGTCGTCGACGAGCGTGGGGTACGCGCCGCCCAGCACGCCTGCCACCGTGGCGACGAGGCGCGGCGTGAACTCCTCGAGCACACCCAGCTGGAACGCCCGGCGCACGGCCCGCCGGATGACGCGGCGCAGGACGTAGCCCCGACCCTCGTTGGCGGGCAGGACGCCGTCGGCCACGACCATGGCCATGGCCCGGGCGTGATCGGCCAGGATGCGCAGCGACACGTCGGTGTGGACGTCCGCGCCGTAGCGGACGCCGGTGATCTCCTCGGCCTCCGCCAGGACGGGCCGGAAGACATCGGTCTCGAAGAGCGACTCCACACCCTGGAGCATGGGGAGATTGCGTTCGAGCCCGGCGCCGGTGTCGATGCTCTTGCCGGGCAGGTCGGCCAGGCTGCCGTCGGCCAGCTTGTTGTACTGCATGAAGACGAGGTTGTAGATCTCGACGTAGCGCTCCTCGCCGCCGTGAGCGGGCCCGCCCTCCGCGCCGTAGGCGGGGCCGCGGTCGTAGAACAGCTCCGACGACGGGCCACAGGGGCCCAGCCCACCGTCACCCATCTTCCAGAAGTTGTCCTCGCCCAGAGCCTGGATGCGCCCTTCGGGGACCCGGGCCGCGTCGAGCCAGATCTCCCTGGCCTCGTCGTCGGACTCGTGCACCGTGACCCACAAACGCCCGGCGTCGATCCCCAGGACCTCGGTCATCAGCTCCCAGGCCAGGGGGATGGCGTCGGACTTGAAGTAGTCGCCGAAGCTGAAGTTGCCGAGCATCTCGAAGAACGTGCAATGCCGCTCGGTCCGCCCGATGATGTCGATGTCCACGGTGCGAAAGCACTTCTGCACCGACGTGGCCCGGGCCCACGGCGGGGTCTCCTCGCCGGTGAAATAGGGCTTGAACGGCACCATGCCCGCGATGGTGAACAACACGGTGGGGTCGTGGGGCACGAGGCTCGCCGAGGGGACCACCGCGTGCCCACGCTCCGCGTAGAAGCCGGTGAACGTCGAACGGAGCTGGTTGGCGTCCATCATCGGACGATCCTACCGGTGCGGTCCGGCCACCCGGAGCCCCGTGGGGAGCAGATCGACCCCGTAGCCAGCGATTTCAGCGCCGCTCAGCGCGCCGCGCCACGCCGCGCCGCGAGGTCGCGTTCCAGGTCGTCCTGGCGGCGCCGGGCCTCGGACCGCCCGGTGTCGAGCGCGTCG
>JARLGQ010000178.1 GCA_031292675.1 Acidimicrobiales bacterium | reverse complement strand
GGCCCACGCGGATTCAATCCATAGCACGCCTTCGGAATGGACCGTGCCATCCCCCTGCGCCTGTCCCGCTCGTCCCCCTTCCCACGTCGCGGTCCTTTCCTACCCTGCCTCAGGGTCCACCGGGCGTTGGCGCACGCGCAACCGACGGACGGCCTGTGGCCCTTGTTACTGACAATACGACTCGGGTGGGTGGCCCTACATCATCACGATTGGGGATATCGCAACGCCGCTCCCCCCCCCGGGGCCGGCGAGAAGGGATTGCGTGGGCGGTCGATCACCTTGCGTGCCGACGACCCCGGACCATACCGAGACCGTAAACTGGGACACCGTGAGGGGGGTCCGGGTGCTGAAACGCGTGGCGCTGGCCCTCATCGGCGTGGGTTTGCTGCTGCTCTCCTTCGTGGCCTACCAACTGTGGGGCACCGCCCTGTACGAGCACAACGCCCAGAACCAGCTCCGCCACGAGTTGGCCGGGAAGCTTCACTCGTCTCTCACCACCCCCACCACCACGGCCAGCACCGCGCCCGGGCAGACCACGACGACCGGGTCGCCCGCCGCCCTCGTGAACCAGGTCGCTCCCCCGGCGCCCGACCCCAAGGTCGGGACCCCTATCGGCTTGCTGTCGATCCCCCGCCTGGGCATGCAAGGAGTGGCGATCGTCGAGGGCACCGACGAGGCCCAGCTCCAAGAGGGGCCGGGGCACTACGCGGGAACACCCCTGCCCGGTGAGGCGGGCAACGTCGCCATCGCCGGCCACCGCACAACCTACGGCGCGCCGTTCTACGACCTCAACACCTTGCAGCCCGGCGACCCGATCGACATCCAGACCGCGCAGGGGCTCTTCGGCTACCAGGTCGTCACCTCCCATGTCGTGGCGCCCTCCAACGTCACCGTGCTCGCTCAGACCTCGACGCCCGAGCTCACCCTCACGACGTGCAACCCGCGCTACAGCGCGGCTACGCGCCTCGTGGTCGTGGCCACATTGAAGACCAGCATCACCTCGGCCAGTTTCCCGACCACCACGACCCTTCCCGGGACGTCGACGAGCTCTTCGCCACCGACCACGACCCCGGTCCTGGCGGGTGGGGCCGAAGGAGCTCAAGGAAGCGGGGGGCTGGGTGGGGTGAGCACCCGAGGCGAAGTCGGTGAAGCCGGCCTGTGGGGCGCGCTTACCGTGATCTCGGGGATCCTGGGAGTCATCGGGTGGCGCCGAGGCCGGCGGCCGTGGTCGTGGGTGGTATTGAGCATGGGGGTGCCGCTCACGGTGGCGGCCTTGCTCGTTTGTTATCAGCACATCAGCCTGGCCCTACCCCAATCCTTCTGATCGGGCCCGAAAATTTCGTCAGATTTTGCTTGCATAGCGCAATCCACTTGGCCAACGACCTCACAACCGGGTAACTTGAGCACAGAGGGCCACGCTCCGTGGTGTGGCTCAGGGGGGTGCGGGGTGCCGCAATGGCAAGGTGACGGCGTTCGTTGAACGCTTAGGGCAGGGGGGCGGTCAAGGGCGTCTGAGTGCGACGCCGGCCGTGCCCGATGCCCCCGCCTGGCCGGAGCGCGACCGGCGGGCGAGCGACAAGGACTCGAACGGGCACCGGACGTCTTCGGCGACCGGTGTCGCCGAGCGCCGTACGTGGGCTCCCGGCTCAGGGTCCACGGTCATCGCCTGCGTCGACGTCCAACCGGCGACGCGCTCGGATGTCCAACCGGAACGCAACGACCTGTTGTGGCGCCTGGCGCTCCGGCGCATGGAGCGCTGCGTCCGCTCGGGCGACCAGGTGTGCATGCTCGGCGGCCCTCGGGTCGCCATCGTCCTCGGCAACGGCTCCAATCGAGTCGCTCCGAGTGCGCTCGGGAAGCGGCTGGCCCGTGCCATCGGCGATCACCTCGCGGTGGGCGCGACCGGTCTCGACCTGCGTGTCGCCATCGGCATCGGTGCCGGCGCGAGTGACGTGGAACCCGAGGTTCTCGCCACGGCGGCCTTGCACTCGCTTCGTCTCAATCGCAACCGCGCCGGCACCAACGGGCACGTAGAGCCGTCCTCGTTCCTCGCCGTCACCCACGTCCCCGGCCACCAAGCGCTGACCTCGGCCTGGCCCCATCACTCCGATGATGGGTCGAGGGAGGTCTACGGACCAGACTTGGCGCGCAAGCCGAGGAGACTCGACTGTCGGGTCCTCGTCCCGTTGTCCAACGATTTCGAGTTCCCCACCTCCTCGTCGGTCGTGCCCGCGGGATGGAACGCGACGGGCGACGAGGAAGAAGGCGCATCCCTGGCGGAGCCGGGACTGCGAGTGCTCCTGGTCGACCCAGACGTCGAAGCCGGCCACAACCCGCGACCAATGATGGAGGCCGTGGCGGCGGTCGCCCGGCAGTGCGGCGCCCTGCCGGTTCTCTCCCCCGCCATCGACACGGACTCGGTCCTGCTCGACCTCTATCTCTCCAAGCCCGACGTCGTCGTCGTGGTCGTTCAAGCCGAGATGCCCCGCTACGGTGCCGGGCAAGGCTCGTACTGTGCCTGGGACCGCCCGGCACGCATCACCCGCGCCCTACGGGCGGCCGGCACTCCGGTGATCGCCCTCAGTGTGGGGGCGAGCGTGGCGGCGCTGGCGGTCTG
>JARLGQ010000177.1 GCA_031292675.1 Acidimicrobiales bacterium | reverse complement strand
GTGGTGGCGCTCGCGCCGGCCCGGGCCGAGGTGCCGGGCGAAGCCGTGGAGGATGAGCCCCTCGGGGCCGTCGTCGCCGTGGCGACGGGGGCCGAGGCCGGGGCGGTCGAGGTCGGGGTCGAGCCGTCGGGAACGGTCGTCGGTGTCGTCGACGACACCGTGGCAGGGCAGCCCGGGGGTGCTCCCGTGTTGCCCTCGGCGGTGTAGAAGAGCCCGAGCAGCGTGCACACGGTGTTGGTGGCGATGAGCCACGTGCCGTCCACCGACACCGCATATCCCTGGTTGTTGGGCAACAACGCCGAGCCGTTGCCCCCGAGGATGTCGTAGGTCACCTGGGCGCACGGGCTCGTGAGGTCGGCCTGGGTGCAGCCCGAGCTGTCGGGGAACGAGATGTCGTCGACACTGGCACCGGTGGCCGAGGAGCTGAGCGACGACGAGAAGGCGTTGGTGAGACCGGTCTCGATGGACGCGCCGTTCTGGATCACGGCCTCCTTCGCCGCGATGGACGAGCTCGGGTCGAAGAGCGTGTCGAACGCGTGCGCGATGGCACTGGAGTCGGTGGACGTCGTCGTCGTCGTCGTCGTTGAGCCGGGTGTGGTGGTCGGCGTCGAGCCGGGCGTGGTGGTCGGGATGGGCGGCGCCGTGGGCGGGGTCGTGGGAGGGACCGTCCCGGTGGTGGCGCTGGTGGCGATCACGGGCGAGATGGGTGAACCGGCGGGGGCCGAGGAGACGATGCCGGTCGACGCCGCGTCATTGGCATAGGGCTTGCATGTCAGGTTCAGCGTGCTGCCCGACACGACGAGCGCCAGGGAGACGTCGGGGTCGACGGTGAGGGTCACCGCATCGCCCGACGCGGTGAAAGGCCCGACGCTCCCCGGCGGAGAGGGAAGGTTCAAGGTGAGGCCCGTGGCCGGCACCGGGCTCGGGATCGGCGCGTTGATGGCGATGTCTCCCGAAGAGACCGAGGCGGGAGTGGCGCCGGCGGCATCCACCTTGACCACCGCCGTCCCCGTGATGGCGGAGTTCCCCAGCGCCGCCGCCGCCGAGACGATCGACGAGGGGAGGAGGACCTGGGTCTGGAAGTTCGACGCCGAGAACGACTGGCCCGAGGTCAGCGCGGCGGGGATCGAGGCCGTGGTCGTGACGTTGTTGAGGGCGATGTTGCCGACCGGGGTCCCGGGGCAGTACAGCTCGTAGGGGCCGGTGAGCCCACCGGGGGGGACCGTCGGCGGCGTCGTCGGGGGAACCGTGGGGGGAACCGTCGGGGGGGGCGTGGATTGGCCCGCGGTCACGATCACCGGCGAGAACGGCGACGTGGCGGGCGGAGCGCTGGCGATTCCGCTCGGGGCGCTGTTGTTCGGATAGGCGGTGCAGTTCAGGTTGAGGTTGCTGCCCGAGATCACGAGCACCAGGCTCACGTCCGCGTTCTGAGCGATCGTGATGGAGCTGCTCGACGCCGTGAACGGTCCCACCGTCTCGGGCGTGGACGGCACCGTCAGGGTCACGCCCGATGGGGGCACCTGTTGGGGGAGCGGAACGGCGAAGGACAAGGCGCCGGTCGGGATCGACGACGGGGTGGCCCCGGCCGCGTCGATGTTCGTCGAGGCGGTCCCCGTCAACGAGGTGTTGCCCAGGGCGGCCGCCGCCGACGCGATCGACGACGGCAACGGGACCTGGACCTGGTAGCCCGTGACGCTGAATTGGTCTCCGGGGGCCGGAGCGGCCGGAGACAGGGTTGCCGACGTCGTGACGTCGTTGAGGACGATGTTGCCGACCGGGGTTCCGGGGCAGTACAGCTCGTAAGGGCCCTCGCTGCCCGGCCCGACCGGCGGAGGCGGCGTGACCGTGGCAACCCCGGTGACGATGACGGGCTCGACGGGCGACCCCGTCGGCGCCGCGGCGCTGATGCCGGTCGGCTCGCTGTCGTTGGGGTACGTGGTGCAGAAGAGCCCGAAGCTGTCCCCGAACTCGGTGACGTTCAGGTTGACCTCACCGACGTCGATGGCGATGGGCCCGCCGACGGCCGTGAACGTGCCCAAGGACCCCGGCGGGGGGGTGGCGACGAACTGCACGCCGGTGGACGGCACAGGGTTGGGAAGCGTGACGTCGAAGGGCATGTCGACGATGGCCCCGTAGGGGTTCGGGTACGGGTAGGGAAGTTGGATCGGCCCCGACTGTGCGATGGGCAGCGGGATGACTTGACCGAAGTTGGCCACGCCCGAGGTGTTGAGGAACATCGACGCGTCCCCCGTGATCGTGGTGAGGCCGAGGCCTTCGGCCTCTTGGGCCACGGCCTGGGGGATCGAGAACTGGGTCTGGAAGCCGGTCAGCTGGAACTGCTGGCCCTGGGACAAGGTGGAAGGCGAGATCGAGGCCGTCGTGGTCGTGTCGTTCAGGACCAGGTCGCCCACCGGGCTTCCCGGGCAGTACAGCTCGTAGGGGCCTGTCGAGGTGACGGGAGTTCCCGGCGGCAGCGGTGGGACCGGCGTCGTGGTCGTGATGGGGAAGGTCCCGGAGGCGGACGCCGTGGCGATCACGGGGCGGATCGGCGGCCCTTCGGGAGCGGTCCCGGTCGAGCCCGAGACGGGGACGCTGTCGTTGGGATAGGCCGTGCACGACATCTTGAACGCCTTGTTCGACAGGGCGGCCACCACCAGCGTCGACTGGTCCTGTGCGATCGTGATGGGGCCGCCGTTGGCGGTGAAGGGCCCGACCGTGGAGGGTGACGCCGGGAAGTCGACCCCGATCCCCGACGCCGGCACGGAGCTCGGGATGGGGACGTCGAAGGCCATCGAGCCGGTGGAGACCTGGGTGGTCGTGGCGCCGTAGGCATCGACGGAACTGGCGGCCAGACCGTTGAAGCTGCTGTTGCCGAGGCCGCCCGCAGCCGACACCAGACCGGCGGGGAGCGGGATCTGGGTCTGGTAGCCCGTCACGTTGAACTGCTCGCCGGCGGAGAGGCTCCCGGGCGAGATGGTGGCGGTGGTGACGACGTCGTTGAGCACGAGGTCGCCCACAGGGGTGTGCGGGCAGTAGAGCTCGTAGGGCCCCGTCAACGCGGTGGGCGACGGCGGCGGGCTCGTCTGTCCCGCCGTGGCGATCACGGGCGAGACGGGCAGGCCCGGTGGGGTCTCGTTGGTGAAGCCCGACTGTGGCAGCGAGTCATTGGCGTAGGACACGCACTGCAGGTCGAGCAACCCGATGCCCTGGCCGTCTTGGAACGTGGTCTCGGACTCCGAGTTGGAGCTCAGGGTCACGTTGCTGCTCGTCGCTGTGAACGGGCCGACGGTGGCCGGCGCCGAGGGGACCCCCAGTGTCACACCCGAGGAGGGGATCGGGTTCGGGATGGGCACGTCGAAGGCCATGGGCCCCGTCGAGATGGAGGGGGGTGTCGCCCCGGTGGCGTCGATGGTGGTGTCGACGGTGCCGGTCAACGAGGTGAGCCCGGCTGCTTGGGCGGCTTGCACGACGGAAGCGGGAAGCTGCTCTTGGGTCTGCAGTCCGGTCAAGCTGAATTGCTGGCCCGCGCTCGGGCTCGCCGGTGAGAGCGACCCGGTCAGGGTGACGTCGTTGAGGACGATGTTGCCGAGCGGCGTGTTCGCACAGAAGGTCTCGTACGGAGCGGTGTCCGCGAACGCCGAAGACGTGAGCGCTTGTGTGATGACGCCGGCGACCAATGAGGAACCGACGATCAATGCGAGCGCGCCGACGATGCTCAGCCGGGTTGCGACGGCCTGGAAGCGTCCCACTGTGACCCCCTCTGCCCCGCCAGCTGGGAGATCGGGCCCTCAATCGGCGAAGGGTGTGTATGTACCAGCCATGGCAGCAGTCCGCGGGCTCGGCCGCATCCCCAAGATTGATGAACCTCGCAGAGTGACGGACCGTGACAGCAAGGTCAGGTCCTAGGAGGTCGGCGGGACGTCGGTGACGTAGGCACGATCCGTGTGGTCGACCTCGAAGCCGAGCTTCCTGTAGAGCCCGACGGCGGGAGCGTTGTCGGCGTCCACGTAGAGCATGGCCGTGGTGATGCCCCGGGACGACAGCGAGTCGAGGCCGGCCACGACGAGGTCCCGCCCGAGGCCGAGCCCCTGGAAGTCGGGGTCCACCGAGATGACGTAGATCTCCCCCAACGGAGGCTCGGTGTCGTGGTGGATCTTGGTCCAACACGAGGCGGCCAGCCGCCCGTCGCGCTCGTGGAGGAGGAAGCCGTCGGGATCGAACCAGGCCTCGGACTCGCGCTCGAGGATGGTGTCGAGATTCCATCCCCCTTGTTCAGGATGGGAGGCGAACGCCCGGTTGTTGACCTCGAGCCATGCCGCCTCGTCGATCCCGGGCTCGAAGGGCCGTGTGGCGACGCGAGGGTGGTCGTCTTCGACCGGCAGGGGACGGCGCATCTGGTACAGGTCCCGGCCGCGGCGGAGACCGCAGGTGTCGGCCATGGCGTCGGTCTGGGGCGTGGGCTTCGGGACCCACAGGTGCACGTGGCCCCCGCCCTGGTGGGCTACCTCGCGCAGCGCCGCCGAGAGCAGGCTGATGCCGACCTCGGCGTCGGGACCGCGGTGATCGGGACGAATCACCACCTCGACACCCCAGGTGTCGTGGCCGCGGCTCAATTGCGCGTACCCGACCAGAGGCCCGTGGGACGGCTCCCGTGCCACGAAGCCGGCGAAGCCTTTGCGGCCCCCGTGGACCAGGTCGAGCCACTTGTGCTCGCCGAGCGGGTAGTGGCCGTCGGCGACCAAGGCGTGCTGGAGGAGCTGCGACACCTCGGCGATGTCGGACTCGCCCATCCGGCGTTTGACCTCGACGGGGTGCACGGCCGAAGGCTACCCGGGGCACTCGAGGGGCTCGTGGGACGAGGGACTGTCCGGGCGGGCGGTGAGCCGATGAGCTCGGCGGTCCGCTCGGTACTGTGAAGGCCATGGCTCGGCCCCGTTCCCTGCGCGGCCGGGCGCGTGAGGTGGTGTCGCGCCTGGGGCGCGAGTACCCGGGCACCGCGGCCGAACTGTGCGCGCTCGAGCACGACGGGCCGTTCCAATTGCTTGTCGCGACGATCTTGTCGGCCCAGTGCACCGACGAGCGGGTGAACATGGTGACCCCAGGCCTGTTCGCGGCCTACCCCACTCCCGGGGCGCTGGCGGCGGCCCGGCTCGAGGATCTCGAGGAGCGGATCCGGTCCACGGGGTTCTTCCGGTCCAAGGCCAAGAACCTGGTGGGGATGGCCCGCGCCGTCACCGATCGGTTCGCTGCGGAGGTGCCGTCGTCGATGGAGGACCTCACCAGCCTGCCCGGCGTGGGGCGCAAGACGGCCAACGTGGTGCGCAGCGTGGCCATGGGACTGCCCGGCCTGCCCGTCGACACGCACGTGGGACGCCTGACGCGTCGGCTGGGCCTGACGGCGCAGACCGACCCGGTGAAGGTCGAGAGCGAGATCGACGCGCTGGTCCCGCCCGGGGAGTGGGGGGCGTTGAGCTTGCGCCTCATCCTGCACGGGCGGAAGGTGTGCCGGGCCCGCTCCCCACGGTGCGAGGAGTGCGTCTTGGCGGACATCTGCCCCTCTGCCGAGGTCCCCCTGCGCTGAGGAGTTGGGCTGATGTTTTGTGGCCGCACATGGAAGGTCCTGGCGGCGCGTGGTGTTGTAGGAGAAGCGGAACCGGTTCCCGCCACCTGGTTCCGATGGGCGCGGCCGGGTCCGCCGCCTGGCCCGCCTGCGCGACGGCGCCCGTAAGGGCGCCGTCGACGCGTTCAGCGGCGCCGTCGAGGGGCCGAGGTGATGCGACCGAGCCTTCGTCCGGCGCCGGTGAGGGCGCGTTCCACCGCGAAGAGCTCGGACGCCGTGTCGTCGTCGTGGTCGGAGGCAGCCTGATCGGCGATCACGGCCACGCGCTGGCGCAGCTCCTCGAGCGCGGTCGCCAAGGAGGACAGCTCGGCCAGGGGGGCGGACACGTCCTGATGATGACCGATCCGGGGCAGGGATGCGAAGCGCCGGAAGCCGGTCCCGAGGTCGTGGGGGGGGGGGGGGGGGGCCGCCCGCCCCCCCCCCCCCCCCCCCCCCCCCGGCCCCCCCCCCC
>JARLGQ010000176.1 GCA_031292675.1 Acidimicrobiales bacterium | reverse complement strand
CGGTGCCCGGCGCGCTGGCCCGGGAGGCGGCGGCCCGGCGCTTCGCCGCGCTCAGCCGTGCCGCAGAGGCCGACGTGGCGTGTCTCGGCGCCGTGCGCGCCGTGTTGGGCCCCGTCGAGGCGGCGCTGTGGGACGAAGCCGACACCCTCGACCACGATCCCGCGCCGTGGCGGGCCTTCGCCACCGACGCCGGCCGGCGTGTGCTGGGCGCGCTCGACACCTTGGCCCGAGACGGCATCGGCGCCACTGCCTGAGCCCGGGCCGCATCCCGGGGCCGGCAGGGTGAGGGGCAGGATCGGCCGTCGGGGGCCCCCGGTAAGATCGCCGCCATGGCCGACGCAGCACACGACTCGACCGCGCTCGCCCTCGACGACCCCAAGGGCGTAGAGAGGATCCTCGTGGTGTGCGCCCACCCCGACGACGTCGACTTCGGCGTGGCGGGCTCGGTGGCGACCTGGGTGAAGGCGGGGATCGAGGTCGAGTACTGCATCGTCACCGACGGCGACGCGGGCGGATCGGACCGTTCGGTGTCTCGTGCCGACATGGCCGTGACCAGACGTGAGGAACAGCGTGCCGCGGCGGCCGAGGTCGGGGTCAGCGACGTCGTGTTCCTCGGGTACCCCGACGGGCGGCTGACCCCGAGCATCGAGCTGCGGCGCGACATCAGCAAGCAGATCCGCCTGATGCGCCCGGATCGTCTCGTGTGCCAGTCGCCCGAGCGGCTCTGGGAACGCCTCGGCGCCAGCCATCCGGACCACCTGGCGGCGGGGGAGGCGTCGGTGTGCGCGGTCTATCCCGACGCCCGCAACCCCTTCGCCCACCCCGAGCTCCTCGCCGAGGATCTCGAGCCCCACACCGTCCCCGAGATGTGGTTGATGGCGGCGCCCAACCCGAACCGCGCCGTGGACATCACCGACACCTTCGACCGCAAGATCGCCGCCCTGCGCCGGCACCGGAGCCAGGTGGGCGAGGGCGAGTGGATCGAGGAGCGGATCCGCACCTGGGTCGAGGCCGCCGGGCGCCAGGCCGGGCTGGCGGAGGGCCAGCTGGCCGAGTTGTTCCGGGTCGTCGCCGCCCCCTGACGTCTCGGTGCCGCCCCATCGCCGAAGGGACGCAGCCCCTGGTCCGCTGACGGGCGCGGGCGGTGGTGGTGGCGCGGGGCCGGAAGCGGGGCCGGAAGCGGGGCCGGAGCGTCCCTGGGTCGTAGCCCAGCACGCGCCGCACGAAGGCCCCGGGCTCCTGGCCGGGGTCCTCGCCGCCGCCGGGGTCGACACCCTCGTGGTCCGGCTCGATCGCGGGGACCCGCTTCCCCCGCCCGGGGAGCTCGGCGGCGTGGTCGTGCTCGGAGGGGCCATGGGGGTGCACGACACGGACGAGTTCCCGTGGCTGGAGGCCGAGCGCCGGTGGATCACCGCCACGGTCACCTCGGGAGTCCCGGTTCTGGGTGTGTGCCTGGGCGCGCAGCTCCTGGCGGCCGCGCTGGGGGCTCCGGTGACGACGGGCCCGTCGCCCGAGATCGGGGTGGGCCAGGTCGAGCTCACCGCCGAGGGGAAAGCCGACCCCGTCCTTGGTCCCGAGGGGGATCGGGTGCAGGTCATCCACTGGCACGACGACACCTTCGAGATCCCCGACGGCGCCGTCCGCCTGGCGACGGGTGACCGCTTCCCGAACCAAGCCTTCCGGTACGGCCGCCACGCCTACGGACTGCAGTTCCACCTCGAGGTGGACGACCAGATGGCCGAGGCGTGGGCGCCCGAGCTGCCGGCGGGCGTCAGCCTGGCCCCCGACGATCGCCGCCGGGTCGAGGAGGTGGGACGGCGCGTCCTTCGGCGCTTCGTCGAGGTGGCCCGGCGCTCCTGAGCCCGTTCGCGGCGGCCCGGGTCGAATGGCCGGGCCGCCCCTCGTGCCGGGCGCTCAGACCCAGCGCAGGTCGTCGTCGGCCTGCTCGGTGACGCGCCCGCAGGTGGGGCAGTACCAGCGTGCCTCGAGGGGTGTGCCGCACGAGCGGTGGTGCGGGCCCTCGACGTCGCCCCCGGCGTCGCGTGCCCCCCACCGGCTGAGCAGTCGCAACGCGCCGGCGAGGTCGCGGCCGGCCTCGGTCACCCGGTACTCCAGGCGCGGCGGCCGGTCCGAATAGCGCGCCCCCGCGACCAACCCCTGTTCCTCGAGGCGCCGCAGGCGGGCGGTGAGCACGTTGGGGGCCACCCGGGGGATCGCCTCTTGGAGCTCGGAGAACCGCCGCGGCCCGTCGAGGAGGGCGTCGACCACGAGCAGGGTCCACCGGTCTCCCACGGCGGCCATGGCGGCGTCGAGTCCCGAGCTCATGTCGCCGATCCTCGCATGCGGCGCGCCGGCCGCCCGGGTCCGCCTCATCCATCCATGGTAACTTGCAAGTTGCAAGTCACTAGTAGGCAAGAGCCATGCACAGAGAAGTGCAGGTCAGAGACAGATGTGGAGGTCGGGCGATGGCAACGGTGGCAGAGGATCTTTCGAAGTCGGTGGCGGACGTGGCGGCCAGGGTGGCTCCGTCGGTGGTCGGCGTCGGGGCCGGCGGCAGTGGCGTGGTGGTGGGCGCGGGGGTGGTGGTCACCAACGCCCACAACATCCGACACGAGGAGGTGGTGGTGACCTTCGCCGACGGCCGCCGGGCCGAGGGCCGCCCCGCCGGCGTCGACGTGGACGGCGACCTGGCGGTGGTCTCGGTGGACACCGGGGACGCCCCTGCGCTCCCCGTGGCCGGCGCGCCGGTCCGCATGGGAGACGCCGTCCTCGCCCTGGCCAACCCGGGCGGGCGCGCCGTGCGCGTGAGCGTGGGCAACGTGTCGGCGACCGACGTGGGCTTCCGGGGGCCCGGCGGCCGGCGGGTCGCCGGAGCCATCGAGCACACCGCGCCCCTGGCGCGGGGATCCTCAGGCGGCCCCGTGG
>JARLGQ010000175.1 GCA_031292675.1 Acidimicrobiales bacterium | reverse complement strand
AGGTTGTCGAGGACGGTGAGCTCGAGGTCGAGGGTGTCTTCTTGCGGCACGAGGCCGATGCGACCCCGGATGCGCGATCCGTCGTGGGCGGGGTCCATCCCGAGGACGCGCAGCGTCCCCGCCGACACCGGTGACATGCAGGCGATCATCCGCATGGTGGAGGTCTTGCCTGCACCGTTCGGGCCCAGGAGGCCGTAGGACTCGCCCCGGCCGATCTCGAAGTCGATACCGTCGACCGCTACGAAGTCACCGAAGCGCTTGGTGAGGCCCCGGGCCACCACCAACTGCTCTGCCCCTTGGTGGGACGCAGGTTCGACTCGCGTGGTCGCATCGGGCGGGAGCACGACATGTCAACCTACCCGTCGGTCGGTCGGGCGCTCTTCGCGTAGCTAGTCGGAGACGAGCGCCAGAGCCCGCTGGGCGATGTCCTCGCGCGACGTCGCCTGCATCCGGGCCGCCCGTTGCAACAGGCCGTCCATGTACACCGCGAGGCTGATGGTCGCAGCCACCGGGTCGGCCAGGAGCAGGGGAACGGGCTCGGTCCGCTCGTCGAGACCCGACGCGCTGAGCACCGCGGCGCGCAGCTCCAGCATGGCGTCGCGGGCGGTCTCCACGCGGATCCGGCCACGGCGCATCCACACGCTGAGGCCGAGCGGCACGGTGAGGTTCCCGTGGGTGAGGTCCTCGGGTTCGAGGTCGGCGAGCCCGAGCATCGCCTCTTGGACGAAGCGTTCGACAGATTCCTCCTCCACCGCCTCGAGCCGCACTCCTGACACTGGAACCTCCTGGTCAGCCCATCCGTTTGTCCGCGAATCCAGTGTGGACTCGGGGTGTAACAGGGTGGTGGACCGGGGTACATACCCTGGTCAGGGCACCGGTGCCCGTGGTTGACTGGATGCCTCCCCTCCGGCGAAAGGAGTCGAGATGCCCAGAGCGATCTGGACGGGGTCCCTGAGCTTCGGCTTGGTCAACGTGCCGGTGGGGCTGTTCACGGCCACCGACGACAAGGCGATCCACTTCAACCAGTTCCAGGCCGGGACCTCTGACCGCGTCCGCCAGAAGCGCGTCAACGAACGCACCGGCGAAGAGGTCGACTATGCAGACGTCGTCAAGGGGTACGACCTGGGCGGCGGCGAATACGTGATCGTGACGCCCGAGGAGCTGGAGTCGGTGGAGCCGGGCCGCTCCCGGACCATCGAGATCACCGACTTCGTCGACCTCGACACCATCGACCCGATCTACTACAAGTCGACGTATTTCCTGGGACCCCAGGGTGACCAGGCGGTCCGCCCCTACGCCTTGCTGCTCGACGCGATGGCGGAGAGCAACAAGGTCGCCGTCGCCTCTCTCGTGCTGCGCACGAAAGAGCACCTGGTCACGATCAGGCCCACGCAGTCGGTGCTCGCCCTCGAGACGATGTACTTCGCCGACGAGATCCGCGATCCGGCCAAGGAGATCCCACAAGCAACGGCGGACCTCAGCTTCTCGGACCGGGAGCTGAGCACGGCCAAGCTGCTCATCGAGTCGATGTCCAGCACTTGGGATCCCGGTCTCTACGAGGACGAGTACCGCAAACGGGTCGAACGGCTCATCGACGAGAAGCGTCAGGGCAAGGTGGTCGTCACCGAGCGCACCGAGACGCGGCCCACGGCGGTGGTGGACCTGATGGAGGCCCTGCAGGCCAGCGTGGAGGCGGCGCGGGCCCACAAGCCCGGCGGTCACATCGCCATCCCCGGTTCCGCGGGCAAGGCCCCCGGCACGCGCTCGTCCAAACGGGGCGCGTCGGGCGCCGCTTCGGCCGCGGCGGAATCGGGCCCGAGCAAGTCCGAGCTCCTGGCCCGGGCGGCCGAGCTCGGGATCCCGGGCCGGTCGAAGATGACCCGCGACGAGCTTGAGAGCGCCGTGGCCGGCGCCACCAAAGCGGCCAGGCGCCGCAAGGCGTCGTAGCGGCCGCGACGACAGGCGCGGGTCCGGTCCAACCGGCGGGCCCGGCGCCCGCCGCCTCGCACGAGGAACCCTCATGACCATCGACCCCGCCGTGCGCTACGAGGGCATCAGCCCCAAGGCGTACGAGCACCCGGCGGACAGGGCGGCGACGGCGGCACTGCGGTCGATCCCCTTGATGGACCAGTTCATCAGGCGACTGTGCGACTTCGGGCACGAGCGGCGGCTCCGCCAGGTGCTGCTCGGCAACGCGGTGCGCATCGGGGAGGACCAGGTCCCGGGGCTCTGGGCGAGCTACCGGAACTGTGTGTGGGTGCTCGATCTCGAGCGCACCCCCGACCTCTATGTCACGCAGACTCCTGTCGTCAACGCCATGACCGTCGGTGCCCAGAACCCGGTCGTGATCGTGTACTCGTCGCTGGTGGGTTCCTACGAGACACTCGAAGTGCGCGCCGTGCTGGCCCACGAGCTCGGACACGTGCTGTCGGAGCACTACACCTACACCACCGCGCTCCTGATCCTCTCCCAGGTGGTCCAGGGTGCGCTGCCGCGGTCGCTGTTCGCGGGCCTGCCCATCCGTGCCCTGTACCTGGCCCTGCTCGAGTGGTCGCGGATGGCGGAGCTGTCGTGTGACCGAGCCAGCGCGCTGGTGATCGGGGACCCGTTGCCCGTGTGCCACATGCTCATGCGCACCGCGGGCGGCGCGCTCGAGGGAATGAGCCTGGACGCGTTCATCCGTCAGGCCACCGAGTACGAGGACGAAGACGACCTCTACGCCCGGCACGCCCGGTTCTGGGAGGAGATCGGGCGACCGCACCCCTTCGCCGTCCGTCGCGTGCGCCAGCTCGTCAAGTGGGTGAGCGAAGGGGAGTTCGATCCCATCCGGGCCGGCCACTACGTCCGCCGGGGTCAGGAGCCGCCTCCCTCCGCCGAATTCGAAGCGGCCGTGTCGCACTACGGCGACCGGTTCGTCGCCATGGTCGACCGGGTGGGGGGAGGAGTGCAGCGAGTCGCCGACCAGATCAGCGCCTGGCTGCGCGCTCGCCAGGGGGCGGGATCATCCGCAGCTGCGGACGAAGAGGACGACTGGGGCGACCCCGACCCTGGATGAGTGGCTCGAAGGGTGCACCGAGGTCCTAGAGGGCGGCGCCCATGCCGCCAGCGGCGCGCCCGCGACCGAGCAGCTTGCCCATGAGGATCGACACCTCGTAGAAGACATAGAGCGGCAGCGCCAGGGCCAGCATCGAGATGGGGTCTCCGCTCGGTGTGATCACCGCCGCGCCGGCCACGATCGACACGACGGCCCATCGGCGTCCCGCCGCCAGGGTCGACGGTCGAACGACCCCGACGAGCTGCAGCGCGACCAGGATCACGGGGAACTCGAAGGTGAGACCGAAGACGGCCATGAGCGCCAACACGAGACCCACGTACTTGTTGGGGTCGTAGATCTGGTGCAGCGTCGGCCCTCCCACGCTGCCGAGGAAGGCCAGAGCGTGCGGAAGGCTCACCAGGGCCAACGATGCTCCCGCCGCGAAGAGGACGAGTGAGGCCGCCACGAAGGGCACGGCATAGCGTTTCTCCTGCTTGAGTAGCCCCGGCGTGACGAAGCGCCATACCTGCCACAGGATCACCGGAGAGGCCAGGAACAGCCCGGCGTAGGTGGCGACGTGTATCCGCAGGGACAGGCCGTCGAGCGGTCCGGTGACATAGAGGCTGCAGTGGGTCGTGACGTGACAGTACGGCGCTTGGAGCCAGTGCAGGATCTGCGGGTACGCCACGAACGCCGCGCTGCAGGCGGCGGCGACGGCCACGGCGGTGACGAGCAGGCGGCGGCGGAGCTCGGCGACGTGGGCTCCGACCGACATGGTGTCGGGCGCACGGCGCCGGGCGCGGGTCAGCGTGACGGACATGGAACGGCGCCAGGAGTCAGTTCATCGACGAGACGTCGGGTTCCGCCTCGAGCTGCGCCCCGGGGCGGCGTCGGCCTCGAGGGGCGTCGATCGGCGTGGAGCGTGTGGAGGGGGAGGAACCGGCCCCGGCGGGGGGCGGTCCGGTCGGCCACGGTCCCTGAGCAGTCCCCACCCGGCTCGTCCCGACCGGTGACGGCTCGTCGCCTGACACGTCGGGAGCGGCACCGACGGTGTGAGGGAGCGTCGCCCGGTCGTGCTCGTCGGCCAGTCGGTCGAGCAACGACAGGGGCGAGCGCACCACCTTGGTGATCTCCGTCGTCGACGGGAGGTCGGGGAACGAGGCCCGCACCTCGCTCTCGAGATGGGCGCGCCACCGGCTGAACTCGCTCCATGCCGCTCCCACGCGGCGGGCCATGGACGGCAGCTTGTCCGGACCGAGCACGATGAGCGCGATCACGAGGACCATGAGCAACTTGGGTGGACTGAGGAGGACCATGGCGGTCACAGGGCCCCGGGGGACCGAAATCGATCAGCCGCTGTGAGCCGTCGCACCCGCATCGCTGTCGAGGGACGAGTCGTGCACCTCGGCCAGGCCCTTCTTGAACTCTGACCGGGCCGACCCGAGCGAGCGGGCCAGCTTCGGGATCTGCGTCCCCCCGAACAGCACGGCCACCACGACGACGAGGACGACCACTCCGTCCAACCCGAAGATCTCAGCAAGCATGACGTTGCTCCTTTTCTTGTCGGTTCTGATACATGGATCGTTCGACCGGAGACGCGGTCTGCGTCGATGGCCGGCATGCGAGGCGGTCCACCGCCGCCTCGGCCAGATGGAGCCCTTCGAGACCGGGGAGCCGGCCCACCAGACGGTCGATGCGTTGTGTGGCGGCCCGGCCTTCGCCGTCGGCGAAGAGATGGGCCACCAGGAATCTCAGCTCCGATTCCGGCATGACGCCGGCGCCGACCGGTGCCCAGTAACGGCGTAGGGCGAAGCGGGTGAGCCTTCGTGCGGTGGCGCTGTCGGCGAGCCGCTGCCGAGCGCCGAGTGCGTAGAAGTCGATGTGCCTGCCTTCTTGACGCATGATCCTCCGGAGCAACTCCGACAGCACGGGATGCCGGGCCTTGGCGGCGAGGCGCCCGTAACCCGCCTGCGTGGCCCATTCGTTGACGGCCCCCCAGGTCATGTGCACGGCCACGATGTGTGGTGTCAGAGCCGACGCCAAGGTGAAGGCCACGGGCCGGAACGCGTCTCGGCGGGGCAGGCGGCGACGCGATGCGGCGAGCCTGCTCCTGCCGGCGGGCTCCCCGTGGGCGGCCAACACCTGGGCCAGCGCTTCGCCGTGCCAGTGCTCCTCGTAGCACCAGCAGGCCAGGAACGCCGTGACCTGAGGGTCTCGGTGGGCCCGGGTGGCGAGGACGTCGCGCAGGTAGCAGGCGGTGTGCCCCTCCACGTCGTGCATGTAGCGGAGGCAACGCAAGGTGTCGGCGTCGAGGGGGTGGCGGCCGAAGGCGCCGAAGTCGATGTCGTCCACCTCGAGGCGGCCCGACCTCCGGATCAGCGAGTCGATGTCGGTGGTCACGGCTCCTCTTCGACGCCCGACCGCGCTACGGATGTGTCCTTCGAAGAATCGGGGCATGGGGGGCACCGGGGGATGGGCCCCGCCGGGCACCGGCCCGGCGCTACCCTCGGGTCGTGCCACGCCTGTCATCCGGGTCCACGGGTGGCTCCGAAGAACCAGGCGAGATGCCCAAGCTCGAGACGGTCAGCGACGCCGCCTTGATGGTGGCGATCGCCCGCATGAACGAGCCGGCACTGGCCGAGGCGTACCGGCGTCACGGGGGGGCGGTCTTCGCCCTGGCTCGTCGCGTCCTGGGGTCTCCCGATCTGGCCGAGGAGGTCACCCAGGAGGTCTTCGTCGAGTTGTGGGACGCACCCGAGCGCTTCGACCCGGGCCGCGGCGCCCTGCGGACCTTCCTCATGACCAAGGCGCACGGGCGAGCCGTCGACATCGTCCGTTCTGAGTCCGCACGCAAGCAGCGCGAGGAGCGCACCGTCCGGGAGACGGCGGTCTCGGGCTACGACATCGAGCACCAGGCGTGGGACCTGGCCATCGCCGAGCAGGTGAAAGCGGCGGTGACGTCCCTGCCCGCCGACGAGCGCACTGCCATCGAGATGGCCTATTTCGACGGCCACACCTACCGCGAGGTGGCCTCGCTCCTGGGCCAGCCGGAGGGAACCGTGAAGAGCCGGATCCGCAGCGGGCTGCGCCGCCTTCGCACCGCGTTGGCGCAACACGGCGTGGAGGCGGCATGGACCGAGCCATGACCCACGACGAGGTCGTCCAGTTGCTCGGGGCCTTCGCCCTCGACGCCGTGGACGGCGACGAGGCCGAGGCGATCCGTGAGCATCTCGTGGAGTGCCCCCGGTGCGCATCCGAGGTCGCCGAGCACTGGGAGGTGACCGGCCTCATCGCCAATGCCGGGGTGGACGCGCCCCCCGAGCTGTGGGACCGCATCGCGGCGCGCATCGACCGCGCCCGGCCCGATCCATGGCGGCCGGCACCCCTGAACCTGGCAGGGCGGCCGTCCGCGCCGGCCCACGCTCCGGTTGCGGCCCGCCGCCGCTGGGCATGGTCGGCCGTGGGCGCCATCGCCGCCGCAGCCGCCGTGGTGGTCGTCCTCCTGGCCGTGCAGGTCGGCCGCCTCGACAATCGGGTCGGGCAGTTGGCGGCCGCCAACCGGCAGGCCGGCTTGTCCCAGGCCGTCCAGGCGGCGCTGCTGGACCCGGGCGCCCAGAAGGTGAACTTGGCCGCCGACAACGGTCCGGCGCCCGGCACCGCGGCGCGGGCCGCCGTCGTCGTCGTCCTCCCCGACGGCTCCGCCTTCATGCTCAACACCGGCCTGCCCCGACTGGCCCCCGACCGCACCTATCAGCTGTGGGGGGTCGCCGACGGCCGGACCGTGTCGTTGGGCCTCCTCGGCAGCCAGCCCCACGATGTGGCGTTCCGAGTCGACCCGTCCGCGCCGATCAAGGTCTTTGCCGTGACCGACGAGGTGGCCGGGGGGGTCGTCCAGTCGACGCACGCGCCGGTGGCCGAGAGCCCGACCACCACCTGACACGACCGCTCCACCGGGAAAGGCGCCGCCACCTCGAAAGTACCTGGGGCCCGACCCGGTCGCCGCCACGGGGCGGGGTCAGCTCGGGAAGTGGTTCTCGCCGACGACCTCGGACACCGAAATGTCGTAGGAGGCGTAGAAGCGGTCCCGGCCCGCCCGCTGTGCGGCGCGGTGCTCGGGATGCTCACGCCAGGCCCGGTGCGTCTCCATCGACGCGAAGATGATGACCGACACCCGCTCGCCGTCGTCGGCCTCGAAGGCCTTGAAGTCCACGAAGCCGGGCATGCTCCGCGCCAGGTCCAACATCCGCCGGGCGGTCTCGTGGTACTCGGCTAACGACTCGGGCTTGAGTCGGGACCGGAAGACGGTCAGGATGCGCGGCCCGTCGGGCCCCGACGTTTCCTTCACGTTCGGAATCCTAAGGTCTCAGAAGGTGGCCTCGAGTTCCTCGGCGGTCTCGAGACGCTGTTCGATGGCTTCGAGGGCAGCCTCGTCGCCCTGGGCGCGCGGGCCCTTGAACCACTTGCGTGCGCTGACCAACCAGAAGACCCCGGCATAGGCGAAGACCACCCCGACCGCCACGATCGTGTAGTTGAAGTTGTGCCAGGTGATCGGACTGGCGGTCGGGAGGACGAAAAGCACCGTGATGATCCCGACCCAGCCAACGCCCACCCACCCCACAAGTGCGCTCCATCTCCCGAGGTGCCACGGACCGGGATTGAAGGTGTCGCCGGCCAGTCGACGCAGCAACGTCGGGATGACGTAGGCGATGTAGAGCCCGATGACCGAGATCGAGATCACCGCCCCATAGGCGACCGAACTCCACATCGACGGTATGGCCAAGATGAAGGCGAACACCACCGCGAAGTAGATCGACCTGCTCGGTGTCCGGGTACGCGGGTTGATGTGGTGCCAGAACCTCGAGCCCGGGATGGCCCCGTCTCGGGAGAAGGCGTAGATCATGCGGGAGTTCGCCGTGACCGAGGCCATGCCGCAATAGGCCTGAGCCACCATGGCCACGACGAGGAGCCACTCCCCCCCGTGTCGTCCGATGGCGTCGATCCAGATCTGCACCGGGGGCACTGCGGTGGGGGAGGCGAGGGCCTTGGCGTACTCGGCCGGACCGGTGATGGCGTAGGTGATCCCCACGAGAAGGACGAACCCGGCGATCAGAGACACCCAGATGGAACGGACGATGCCCTTCGGCCCCGCCACCGCGGCGTTGTGGGTTTCCTCGGTCATGTGAGCCGAGGCGTCGTAACCCGTGAAGGTGTACTGCGCCAGCAGGAGTCCGATCATGAACACATAGAACCTGTTGTGGTATCCGGTCTCGTTCACGAGTCGGCTGAACACGAACGATGTCGAGGCGTGATGCGCCGGGACGGCCAGCAGGACGGTGACGATCAACACAACGCCGAGGATGTGCCACCACACGCTGACGTCGGAGAGGAACGCCACCACGCGGACACCGAAGATGTTCAGGGCGGCGTGAACGATCAGTATGCCTGCGTAGATGAGCAGCGTGTGCCCTGGCGTGGCCGCCCAGCCCGTGGTCAGGTTGAGGAATGCGTTGAAGAAGAGGGAGAACCCATAGTCGATGCCGGCGGTCACCGCGACCTGGCCGAGCAGGTTGAACCATCCTGTGAACCAGCTCCAGGCCGCACCGTTGCGCTTCGCCAGCTTGGCCGACCAGTAGTACAGACCCCCGGCGGTGGGATAGGCGGAGCACACCTCGGCCATCCCGAGACCGACGATCAGGGTCATCAACCCGACAAAGATCCATCCCCATGTCATGTCGACGGGACCGCCGTTGGTCATGGCGATGCCGTATGCCGTCAGGCAGCCCGACAGGATCGAGATGATGGTGAACGAGACGGCGAAGTTGGAGAACCCGCTCATTCTGCGGCGAAGCTCCTGGGCGTATCCGAGTTCGTGGAGCTTCTTGGTGTCGGGATCCGCCCACACCGGCTGGGCCGAAGCTGCGCTATCGGTCGACATCGTCACCCCCATCGCCAGGCGCCGACACTGAGCCCTCGACGCCGACACCACGCCCGGCACTGTTGCGCCGGGTAACGGTGCCCCGGGACGACCCGGGGACCGTAGCCCCGGCCACCTGAGGCCACGAGGCGGGAAGGACGCCGGGTCGTCGATTCGCTGACTCGGACTAGACCAGGCAGACGGTCCGGTGTCAAGGATCTCCTGGTCGGGAGATATGTGTCGGGGGCGGGGAGCGCGCCACCCCGCCCGGGGGCCAGCCGACTCCGGGGCGGTCGCGACGCCTTCAGGTGGGCTACAGCGCGAGCGACCGTATAGGACTGAAGACCAGGGCAGGATCCGCCCTCCAGTCGACGTCGGGCACGTCGACGTACAGCTCGATCTCGTTGCCGTCGGGGTCCAGGATGTAGAGGCTGTGGGTCACGGTGTGATCGCTCGTCCCCACGACCGTGGCGCCTGCCTCCTGGACGCTGCGCAAGGCGTCGCGCAACTCGTCGTCGGTGTCGCCGACCTTCAGGCCGAAGTGGTACAGGCCGATGTGCCGGCCCTGGGGTTGGGACTGGGCGTCCTCGCCGACCTCGATGAGGAGCAACTCGTGGTGGGTGCGGTTCGACGGGGCCGAGAACGCCGCGGCCGGGAACCCGAAATCAGCGGCGGGCGCCAGCTGCCTCCAGCCCAGCACGTCACGGTAGAAAGCCGCCGAACGCTCGATGTTGCGGACATAGAGCACCAGGTGCCCGAGCTCTTTGACTTCCATGGCCCCTCCCGTCGCGCCGGACAACCCTGGCAACCCGCGCCCGGCGCTACCTATTCCACCGGGTGACCTTATGCTCCTTCGCCATGGACCTCACCGTGGCCGAGATCCGGGTGCTGGGCAGCCTCGCGGAGAAGCAGCTCACGACTCCGCAGCAGTACCCGCTCACGCTCAACGCATTGGCGCTGGCGTGCAGCCAGACCTCCAATCGCGACCCGGTCGCGGCCTACGACGAGCACACGGTGGAAGCCGCGGTCACCAGCGTCAAGACCAAGGGCCTGGCGCGGTTCGTGCACCCGTCACACGGTCGCTCCGCCCTTCGCTACGCCCACACCCTCGACGAGGCGCTCGGCCTGGCGCCGCCCCAGCTCGCGCTGTTGGCGGTGCTGATGCTGCGCGGCCCCCAGACCCTGGGCGAGCTGCGGACCCGTACCGAGCGCATGGTGGGGTTCTCCGATCTGCGCGAGGTCCAGGCCGAGCTCGACGCCCTCGGCGACCGGACCGAGCCCCTGACGGTGCGACTGCCCCGGGGACCGGGGCAGAAAGAGGACCGCTACGGGCAGCTGCTGGGTGATCCCGGTCCTACGCCCCGGGCGCGACCGGGGGGAGATCCCGGAGCACCCGGGGCACCTGCGATGGGAGCCGCCGACGTCCGGTCCCCGACGACCGGTGACGAGCCGGGCCCGACGGTTCCCGGCGAGCTCGGCGCGTTGCGGGCCGAGTTGGTGGAGCTGCGCGCCGAGGTGGCCGCCTTGCGCCTCGCCCTCGACGACCTGCGCCGGCAGCTCGGTGCCTGAGCTCCCGGGTGGGGCCAGCCGTGGCTCAGCCCGATGGCACGGCCGTCGGTTCGGCTCCGGCATGATGGACCACCGGAAGCCTCGAGGAAGTCGGCTTGCGCCCCACCACCGGGGACGGCTCGCCCCGACATGACGGACGGAGTTGCCATGAGTGCAGCAGCAGGGACGCCACCGGTGATCGTGGTGGGTGTGGACGGGTCCGAGCCCTCCAAGCGCGCCCTGCGATGGGCGGCAGATCAGGCCAAGCTCAGCGGGGCACAGCTCAAGGTGGTTACGACCTGGGAGTACCCGCCGACCCTCGGGTGGGCCCCGCCGTACCCGTCGGACTTCGACCCCGACGAGGACGCCCGCAAGGCGCTGCAGGAGACGGTGGACACGGTGTTGGGCGCTGAGCCCGGGATCGAGGTGGAGCTCACGGTGACCGAGGGTCACCCCGCGTTCGTGCTCACCCAGGCTGCCCGGGACGCCGCGCTGCTCGTCGTCGGGAGCCGCGGGCATGGGGCGTTCGCAGGCATGGTGCTCGGTTCGGTCAGCGAGTACTGCGCCGCGCACTCGCCGTGCCCGGTCGTGGTGGTGCGGAACGCCCAGGACAAGGGGTAGTCGAGCCGACGCCGGCCGGGCCGCAGGGCGTCAGGTCTCGTCGAGCAGGACCCGGTCCGCGTAGCGGCACACACGCACCGCGAACCCCCGCACGATGCGCCTGAGCAACAACCGCAAGGCGGCGCCCGTGCCGGGGACGAGCGGCTCGACACTGCACCGCCACGTCACGACGGTGCCAGTCGAGTCGTCCTCGAGGAGTACGTCGGCGCGGTAGTTGCGCACCGGCAGGCCTCGCACGACGACGTAAGCCAGGTGCCGGGGAGGCTCCCAGGCCACGACCTCTTCCTGACTGCCGCCCGGGCCCAGAGCGAAACGCCTGAGCGCACCCACCCCGTCGGGCGGGGGCTCGCCCTCGCGCAGCAGATACGTGCGTGTCATCCACGCCCATTCCCTCCACCGCGACGCGTCGCCCACCAGAGGCCAGATCGCCGCCGCCGGCGCCCTCGACCGGGCGGACGCCTCGAACTCGTAGCGACGGCCCACGTCAGCCCGAAAGATGGTCCTTCAGGGCCTGCAGGCTCTGTTGGTACACCTGGTGCATCATGTCGGTCATCTCGTCGTCCACGTCGACGTCCCATGTGACGTGCGACCGCGTGCCCTCCGGCACCACCGTGATGGTGGCCTTGTGGTTGATGACGGGGACGCCGCCCACGATGCCGTAGATGAGCTCGCGCCCGTCGTCGTCGCGCCGCTCGAGTCGCTCGGTGATCTCCATCCCCATCATCTTGAGCACCCGGTCGTCACCGTCGAGTTCGCACGACTCGATCCCGGGCATCCATGTCCCGATGCCCCCGAAGTCCCCGACGACCGCCCACACCGCGTCAGCGGGTTGGTTGATGTCGATCTCTGCACGCGCTTTGCCCATCGCCCCTCCATCACTCTTGAATGCCGCAGCATGCCACGGGCGGCGACGACCGGCCCATCAGACGACCGGGCCGTCAGACGACCGGCCCACCAGACGACCGGGCTGTCAGACGACCGGCCCGTCAGACGACCGACACGGCAACGGGTCGATCTCGTCAGGTCTGGAGGTCGAGCACCCCGTCGGCCAGTTCCTTCAGCTCTTCCCGAAACGACGTCGGGGTGGTCACCGGGCGGACCACGAACTTGGAGAATCCCACGTCGAGGAATTTCCCGATGAGCCGGCGCAGCCCGTCCACGCCGTCGGGCACGAGGTCGCGGACCTCGGTCGTGTCCGGCGGGCTCCCCGCGCCCGGGCGCCGGGCGGCCACGCGTCGCAGCAACTGCTCGGGCGCGTCCCCCCGCGTGTAGCCGATGCTGACTCCGAAATGCTCGGGGTCGATGCGGCGCCCGGCCTCCGCCGCCGCGTCCTCGATGACCCGTCGTCCGGCGGCGGCCTCCTCCGGTGTGCACAGCGCCGGCAGCCAGCCGTCGCCGAGGGTGCCCACACGCCGGAGCGCGCCCGGTGCGCTGCCACCGAGCCACACGTCGAAGGGGTGCTGGAGCGGCTTGGGCTCGACGGTCACCCCGTGCAGGTTCCACGACTCGCCGACGTGGTCGACGCCGTCCTCGGTCCACAGCCGGCGCAGGAGGGGGAGCACCTCGTCGAGCTGGCGGCCCCGGTCCCCGGCGCGCACCCCCATGGCGTCGAGCTCGGCGGCGAGGCGCAGTCCGAGGACGAAGGTGACCAGGAGCCGGCCTCCCGAGAGCCGGTCGAGCGTGGCGAGCTGCTTGGCGAGCCGCACGGGATTGCGTCCCGGCAGCACCATGGTCGTCCCGATCTTCAGGCGCTGCCCGTGGCCCGCCGCGTAGGCCATGGCCGCCAGCGGGTCGTCACCGGGGACGGTGAGGACGTCGGACCACCACAACGAGTCGAATCCGGTCGATTCGACGTCCTCGACGATGTGGCCGAGCTCGTCCCCCGACATGACCGACGTCCCGGTGCCGATCCCGATGCGGACCTTCACGGCCGTGTCGGGCCGTTGTCGGAACGGGGCCCCGTGCGTGCGGTCTCCATCAGCCCGCAGGCTAGTGGCGCGTCGGCGCGGTAGCGTCGCCCACGATCCCAGACCCAGGAGCGTGACCATGAACGCCGAAGAGGCCGCCCGCGCCAGCACCGACGCCGTCGCCTACCTGCCCGCCGGCTTCATGATGGCCGGCGCCACCTACAAGCGCGGCGCGGAGCTCGGTTTCGACGGTGTCGACTTCTACTTCGCGGGACGCGGCGGTGCTCTCGGCGAGGTGGACGGCAGCGTGGTGGCCGCCGCATTCGTGTTCTTCAACCCGACCACGGTGATCGATGCCTGGGAGCGCAGCCGGGCCCTGTTGCCGCGTCGGGAGACGGCGGAGGCCTTCGCCGGGTGCTTGACGACCTGGGCGTCGAAACACCTCCCCGACGAGGTGGACTACGTGCGCCTGGCCGAGCTGCTCGGACGGGTCAACGACGCCGCGTCACCCTCGGCCGCCCCGCTGTTCGCGGGGTGGAAGGGGCTCCCCGAGCCCCGGGACCCCAAGGCCCTGGCGTTGCAGCGGCTGAACGTGCTGCGGGAGCTGCGCGGCGCGGTGCACGGCGCCGCCGTGCTGGCCTCGGGCCTCGAGCCCCGGGAAGCGGTCCTCATCAAGCCCCCGTTCATGACCGAGCTCTTCGGTTGGGTCGAGCCCTTCCCCGACGTGGAGTCGCGTCGCGACTT